>DATIYL010000132.1:0-26749 GCA_035517635.1 Allostellaceae bacterium
TGGTCGATCCGCACATCTGCCTCCTCGACGAGCCGCTGGGCGCCCTCGACGCCAATCTGCGCCGGCGCATGACCATCGAGCTGCGCCGCATCCACCAGCGCCTCGGCATCATCTTCATCCACGTTACCGGCAACGAAATGGAAGCGCTGGCGATGGGCGAGCGGGTGGTCGTGCTCGACCAGGGCCGCGTCCTCCAGACCGATGCGCCCGACACGGTTTACAACCGTCCGGCCAGCCTCCAGGTTGCGCGCTTCCTCAACCGCTACAACGCCTTTGAGCACCGCGACCTCGACGCCGCGCCGGCCGCGGACGGCGTGTGTTGCATCCGCCGCGACCGGATCACGGTGCACGAAGCCGGGTACCGCGCGGCCGCGCCGGAGACCGCGACCACCGCCGCCTTCGTCACCTCGGAATATTCCGGCTCGATCATCGTCTATCTCTTCCGCCTGCCCGACGGGAAGGTCGTCGAGGTGGAGTACCACCTCAGCCACAAGCGTCCCGAAGAGCTTCGCGAAGGCAGTTCCTATGCCCTGGTTTGGCGCACGGACCAAGCGATGGTCTTCGACTCTCCGAAGATTGCTGCGTGAGGATCGCATTACGATGCACGCACCCAGCGATGGAACCACCCTCGGCAGCGTGAGCGTCACGCCGCCGACCGTCGCGGCGCGCCCGCGCTGGACCGAACGCTACGGCACCTGGTTGCTGCTGGCGCCGGGCACGCTGTGGATGCTGTTGTTCCTCGCCGTGCCGATGCTGATGATGGTCTATGTCAGCTTCTGGACGCAGAAGACTTTCTCGATCGAGCCGAAGCTGACGCTGCAGAGCTGGATCAACTTCTTCTCGAGCCCGACCTATGTCGGCGCCCTTGTGACCACGGTGGAGATCTGGGCGATCGTGCTCTTCTTCACCCTCATCCTGGGCTATCCGACGGCGCTCTATATCGGCCTGTTCATCCGCAACAAGACGACGCAGACCATCGTCCTCGTGCTCTGCGTCGTGCCGTTCTGGACCTCGTTCCTGATCCGCGTGCTGGCATGGCGCCCCATGCTGGGCAAGGAAGGCGCGGTCAACCTGCTGTTGTTGAAGATGGGCTTCATCAGCCATCCGATCGACGTGCTGCTCTTCACAGAAGTCAGCGTCATTATCGGCATGGTCCAGATCTACGTCGTGTTCATGGTCGGACCGGTGGCAGTCATGCTGGGCCGCATCGATCGCAGCCTGATCGAGGCGGCGCGCGATCTCGGCGCCGGCAGCTGGCGCATCTTCCGCACGATCATCTTCCCGCTCACGCTGCCGGGCGTGGTGGTGGGGGCGATCTTCGTCTCGGTGATGGTGCTGGGCGAATTCGCGACCTCGGCGGCGCTGTCGGGCCAAAAGGTCAACCTCCTCGGCAATATCATCGTGACCGAGGTGGGCTCGCTCAAATGGGCATTCGCGGCGGTCGCCGGCGTCGTGCTGACCGCGGTGATGGGAATCGCCATCGCGACACTGCTGCGCGCCGTCAATCTGCGCGAGGAACTCTGAGATGGAGAACCAGCCGGTCCTGCGCGGCGCGCTCGGTCTCTATACGGCGATCTTCATCGCTTTTCTCTACGCGCCTTTCATCGTTCTCGCCATCTTGAGCTTCCAGAGCGGGCCGGAGGGCGGACCGCAATTTCCCATCATCCATTGGTCGATCTACTGGTACAAACACTTGTTCGGCCTCACGCCGCCCTCGCGCGTGGCGCCGCTGCCGATCGGGGATGCGCTGATCCGCTCGCTGATCCTGGCCTTCGCCACCATGGTGACCTCGACCCTGCTGGGCACGCTTACGGCGCAGGCTTTCCGCCGTCGCTTCACCGGCTCGGGGCTGGTGTTCTACCTCGTCGTCCTTGGCATGATGGTGCCGGGCGTGCTCGTCGGGCTCGGCGTCGCGCTGGTCTCCACATATCTCGGCGTCGAGCGGAGCTGGTGGGGCACCACCTTCCTGGTGCATGTGGTTTACACGTTCCCCTTCGCCTTCCTGGTTATGCTCGCGGTCCTCAATCGTTTCGACGGCTCGGTCGAGGAAGCCGCCTGGGCGCTGGGCGTGCCGCCGGCGCGCACATTTCGCAAGATCACTTTTCCGCTGATCTTTCCCGGCGTGCTGAGCGCGATGCTCTTCGCCTTCACGCTCAGCTATGACGAGTTCCCGCGCACGCTCTTCGCTGCCGGCGGCGATCTGACGCTGCCGCTCGCCATCTACGGCACGTTTTCCGTCGAGATCCATCCCAACATCTTCGCCTTCGGCGTCCTGACCACGCTGTTCTCCTTCGCCATCCTCGCGGTCTACGGGCTCCTCATGGCGCTGAGTGTGCGCCGGGCGCGCCGCGTCGCGATCCAGGAAGAAATCGCATGACCGAGCTCGGCGAGCATAGGGCGATCGTCACCGGCGCCGGCTCCGGTATCGGCAAGGCGAGCGCCGCGCGGCTCTGCCGCGGCGGCGCCAAGGTGATCGTCAACGATCTCCGCCCCGAGGCGGCCGAGCGCACCGCGGCCGAGCTCAAAGCCGCGGGCGGCTGGGCGCTGGCGGCGCCGGGCGACGTCGCGGATCCGGCCGCGGTCGATGCCGTTTTCGAGCGCTGCGAAGCGGCCCTCGGTCGCTGCACGCTCCTCGTCAACAATGCCGGCTTTGTCCACCAGGCGAAGTTCGAGGACCTCACGATCGAGCAATGGGACCGCATGATCGCGGTTCATCTGCGCGGCACCTTTCTCTGCACCCGCCGCGCGCTGCCGGCGATGCTCGAGGCGCGGGATGGGGTCGTCGTCAACATCGCCTCGCAGCTGGGGCAGATCGGCGGCATCGAGCTCTGTCACTACAGCGCTGCCAAGGCCGCCATCATCGGCCTCACCAAGTCGCTGGCGCGCGAAGTGAGTGCACGCGGCATCCGCGTCAACGCGGTGGCGCCCGGGCCGATCAACACGGAGCTGGTGCTCGGCCTGTCCGAAGCCTGGCGCAAGGCCAAGTCGGCCGAGTTGCCGCTAGGGCGTTTCGGCGAGCCGGAGGAAGTGGCGGCAACCGTCGCCTTCCTCGCCTCCTCGGCGGCGCGTCTCTATGTCGGCCAGACGCTGGGGCCGAATTCCGGCGACGTGATGCTCTGAGGCGCGAGGCGATCATGGCAACAGAGACTGTTCTCATCACTGGCGCCGGGATCGGCATTGGCCGCGCCACCGCTTCCGCCTTTGCCAGTGCGGGCTACCACACGGTCGTGACCGATGTGCTCGAGGCGGAGGGGGCGGCGGTCGCCAAGGGCATCCGCGAGAAAGGCGGCAGCGCCGAGTTCCGTCCGCTCGATGTCACCAGCACCGAGCAGGTCAATGCGGTCGTTGCCGGAATCGAGCGCACGCGCGGGCCGCTCGACGTCATCGTCGCCAATGCCGGAATTGCGCACAAAGTGCCGCTCTCGCAACTCACCGACGCCAAATGGGACCATACGCTCGATGTCGACCTGAAAGGCATCCTGCGCGTGGTGCGCGCCGCGGCGCCGGGCATGGCGAGCCGCAAGCACGGCGCCATCGTCGCGCTCTCCTCGATCATGGGCGTCGCCTATGGCTGGGACGAGCATGTGCACTATTCCGCGGCGAAATCGGGCGTGGTCGGGCTGGTACGCGGCCTTGCCGTCGAGCTCGCGCGCTCAGGCATCCGCGTCAACGGCGTCGCGCCCGGCTATATCCGCACCGCCCAGGCGCTCTCGGTCGAGCACTCGCTCGGTCCCGAAGGGCTCGAGCAGGCGGCCTCTTTTATCCCATTGGGGCGCGTCGGCGAGCCCGAGGACATCGCGGACGTCATCCTTTTCCTCGCATCGCCGGCCGCACGATACCTCACCGGCCAGGTCGTCGCGGTCGATGGAGGGTTATTGGTCGGACGCTACTAGGGCGCGCAAACGCCGCGGCACCGCAACGAACGCACAAGGAGGCACTTCATGCTGGACCAATCGATTTCCCGACGAAATCTGCTCAAGCGCAGCGTCGCTGCGACGGCACTGGCCTTGGGCGGCGGCACGCCCTTCCTCGATTCGCGCAGCGCCCATGCCGCCGCGATGGATCTGTCGAAGGAGCAGCTGCGCACGATCGGCCTTTCGGTGACGGTGCAGGAACGCATCCTTGCCGATTTCCGTACCGAAAGCCATGTCGGCAGCACCACCGGCACCGCCGCCACCTTTCCCGACGCGCAGACTAAAATCCTGTCGGGATCGTCGGACTTCGATTGCTGGGAGACGATCGGCGAGCGCCTGCCGGCGGTGACGACCACCGGCAAGATCACGCCCATCCAGACCAAGAGCCTCACCAATTGGGCGAACATCCGCGACACCTTTACCAAGGCCAATCCGAAATGGCCGCGCAAAGCGCAGATCGTCGGCCAGATCTGGGCCGACGAAGAGCAGACCAAGCTGTGGATGGTGCCGACCGTCTATAACTACGATTCGATCGGCTACAACCCCGACGTCCTGAGCGCCGAAGAAGCCAATACCTGGACCGCCATCTTCGACAAGAAGTGGCGCGGTCGCTCCGGCCTCAACACCGATCCGCTCATCGCTTTCGGTCAAGCGATCCTGGCGATGAACTCGCTCGGCCTGCTCGATGTGAAGAATCCCGGCAATCCCTCCGTCAAGGAGATGGACGAGGCCGCGAAATTCCTCATCTCCAAGAAGAAGGAGGGGCAGTTCCGCGCCCTCTGGGGCGATTTTGGCGAGCTCGTGAACCTCCTCGCCTCGGGCGAGATGGTGGTGTGCGACGCGTGGCAGCCCGCGGTCATGGCGGTGAAGGCGCAAGGCAAGAAGTGCAAATACGCCGTGCCGAAGGAAGGCTACCGGGCCTGGTCGATCGGCGTCTCGCCGATCAAGGGCACACCCAATCTCGATGCGGTCACCGCCTATGCCGATTACTGGCTCTCGGGCCCGCCCGCCGTGACCGTCTCCGAGCAAGGCTACTACTCCCCCACCACCAACATCGAGAAGGCGATGGACCCCGACAAATACGCCTTCTGGTACGAGGGCCAGCCGTGGAAGGGGCCGGAATGGCGCGGCATCAAGCCGGGTGATCTGCGCGACGGCGGCTCGCTCAAGGAGCGCGCGTCGAAAGTGGCGTACTGGCACCAATGGCCGGACGAGTACGACCATCTCACTCAGAAATGGGACGAGTTCCTGAACGCCTGAAGCCAAGGTGATGCAAGGTCGGCGAGGGCGGGCTCGGGCCGGAGCCCCCCTCGCCGGCGGCAGCAGCGGGTGAGCGCGGTGGCATCCTACGATCTCGAATTGGCGGCGGTGCGCAAAGTGTACGACACCAATGTCGTCGCCGTGACGAATTTCGATCTGCGAGTCGATCGCGGCGAGTTCATCTCCTTCGTCGGCCCGTCGGGCTGCGGCAAGACCACGACGTTGCGCATGATCGCAGGGTTCGAGGCGATCACCTCGGGCGACATTCTGATCCGCGACCAGCGCATCAACGACCTGCCGGCCGAGCGCCGCCCGACATCGACCATCTTTCAGAATTTCGCGCTCTTCCCGCACATGACGGTGCGCAAGAACGTCGAGTACGGGCTCGCCGTCAAGCGCATGGGCGCCGCCGAGCGCAAGCGCCGCGTCGACGGCATCCTCGAGAAATTCGAGCTCACCGACGTCGCCGACCGCAAGACGAACGGGCTTTCCGGCGGTCAGCGCCAGCGCGTGGCGCTCGCGCGCGGGCTCGTGGTCGAGCCGCAGATCCTGCTTCTCGATGAGCCCTTGGGCGCGCTCGACGCCAATCTGCGCAAATCGATCCAGAACGAATTGAAGCTGCTGCAGCGCAATCTCGGCATCACTTTCATCTTTGTCACCCATGCCCAGTCCGAGGCGCTGGTGCTGTCGGATCGCATCGTGGTGATGAACCGCGGCGAGGTCGAGCAGGTGAGTCCGCCGATCGAGCTCTATACCAGGCCCAAGACGCCCTTCGTCGCGCGCTTCATCGGTCGCAACACCATCATCGACGGCACGCTTGCCGGCGTCGAACGCGGGCGCGGCCTGGTCGATACCGCCTATGGCCGCTTCACCGGCATGATAAACGATCCGACGCTCGCCGTCGGCGCCGCGGCGAGCCTGGTCGTGCCGTCCGAGGCGGTCGACATCCACGCGCCCACGGCGCCGTCGGCGACGCGCGAGCGCTATGCCGGAAACGCCATCATCGGCCGCGTCCTCGCCTCCGACGTGGTGGCGCATACCCGTTATCTGTCGCTGGCGCTCTCCGACGCGCGCGAGCTCGCGGTCGAAAGCCACGTCAGCAAGTACGACGACGAATTCTCTGACACGGTGCTGATTTGCTGGTCGCCCGACGAGGGCACCATCATCCGGCAAGGAGCATGAGCGTCATGGAAAGGGCCAAGCGGCCGGCGGCCAACGCCACGCGTCAGCTCGAAACCGAGCGCGTGCGGGTCACCCTGTGGCGCTTCGCGCCGGGCGCGGCCACGGGCCATCACCGCCACGAGTATGACTACGTTGTCGTGCCGCTTACCGCCGGCCGGCTCCTTCTGGTCGAGCCCGAGGGCGAGCGTTTCGCCGAACTCTCGATCGGCGGCAGTTATACGCGCCCGGCCGGGGTCGAGCACGACGTCGTCAACGCCAATGATTTCGACTTCGCTTTCATCGAGATCGAGCTCAAGAAGTAGAGGAGCAAGACGAACCATGGCAAAGGAAATTCTCTGTTCGATCGGCGTCGATGTGGATGCGGTGGCCGGCTGGCTCGGCTCCTATGCGGGCGAGGATTCGCCCGACGACATCTCGCGCGGCCTGTTCGCGGGCGAGGTCGGCGCGCCGCGCCTGCTGAAGCTGTTCGAGCGGCTCGGTATCAAGACCACCTGGTTCATTCCCGGCCATTCGATCGAGACCTTTCCGGAAGAGATGAAAGCGGTGGCCCGCGCCGGCCACGAGATCGGCATCCATGGCTACAGCCACGAGAACCCGATCGCCATGACGCCGCAGCAGGAAGAGGCGGTGCTCGACTACTGCATCGATCTCGTCTCCACGCTGGCCGGGCGGCGGCCTACCGGCTACGTCGCGCCATGGTGGGAGTTCAGCAACGTCTCGAACGAGCTCCTGCTGAAGAAGGGCATCAAATACGACCACAGCCTGATGCATCATGATTTCCAGCCCTATTATGTCCGCGTCGGCGACAGCTGGACCAAGATCGACTATTCGAAGAAGCCGGAGGCCTGGATGAAGCCGCTGGTGCGCGGCCACGAGACCGATCTGATCGAGATTCCCGCCAGCTGGTATCTCGACGATCTGCCGCCGATGATGTTCATCAAGAAGGCGCCCAACAGCCACGGCTTCGTCAGTCCGCGCCATCTCGAGCAAACCTGGCGTGACCAATTCGATTGGGTCTATCGCGAATATGATTACGCGGTCTTCCCCATCACCATCCATCCCGACGTGTCGGGGCGCCCGCAGGTGCTGATGATGCTGGAGCGGCTCTACGGCCACATGATCCGGCATCCCGGGGTGCGCTTCTGCACAATGAACGAGATCGCCGACGATTTCTCCCGGCGCAAGCCGCGGCGAGGCAAGTAGAGACAACCAGAACGGCGGCGGGAGCGCTGCTCCCGTCGCATAAGGTGAGGACGGCGTGTGCGGTCTTTGTGGCGTACTTGGCGGCGCCGAACATTGGGCGGAGGGGAGAGCGGGCGACGGACCCGCCCAGCCGGCGTCGCTTCGTCCCCGTGCCGAGCGGCTCCGCCGCGTCGGCCTCGCCAATGCCGTCCTCACGCATTTTTCCCTCACTCTCGGCGATTGGCAGGGGGCCCATTACGTGCTCAGCAGCCGTACCGGGCGCAGCGAGATCGTCGACGATCTCGCCCATCTCTGGCTCGCGGCCGAGCGCATGCTCGGCCATGCGTGCGATCCGCTCGATCCCGCGCTCATTGATAAGCTGGAGCGGGAGGGCTGACCCGGATGGCGTCGCCATCGGCGATACCGGTCAACCTGATCACCGGCTTCCTCGGCAGCGGCAAGACCAGCCTGCTGCAGCGCTTGCTGCGCTCGCCCGCCCTCGCCGAGACGGCGGTGCTGGTGAACGAGTTCGGCGAGATCGGCCTCGACCATCACCTGCTGCGCCGCCTCGAAGGCGACATCGTGCTGCTGCAGAGCGGCTGCCTCTGCTGCACCATCCGCGGCGATCTCGGCGCCGCCATCCGCGATCTCCATGACCGGCGCGAGCGCGGCGAGATCCCGTTCTTCCGCCGCGTGGTGATCGAGACAACCGGGCTGGCCGATCCGGTGCCGATCCTCGCCACCATCATGACCGAGCCGGTGATCCGCCATCATTTCCGACTGGGGCCGGTAATCGCCACGGTCGACGCGGTGAACGGCGCTCTTCATCTGGACCGTCAGCCGGAATCGGTAAAGCAGGCCGCGCTGGCTGACCGCATCCTCATCACCAAGACCGATCTCGCGCCGCCCGGCGTGGTGGCGGCGCTGCGGCGGCGCCTCGAGCGCATGAATCCCGCCGCACCCATCCGCGAAACGGCGCCCGACCTGCCGCTTGATGCCGAATACCTCCTCGCCGCCGACCTCGCCGATCCCGCCACCAAGAGCGCCGAAGTGGAGCGCTGGCTCGCCGCCGACACGGCAACGGGGGAGCACGGTCATAGCCACGACGTCAATCGCCACGATGCCGGTATCTACGCCTTTTGCCTGCGGTTCGAGCGGCCGCTCGACTGGAGCGCCTTTGGCATCTGGCTCTCGATGCTCCTGCACAGCCGAGGTGCCGATGTGCTGCGGATCAAGGGGATCCTCAATGTCGCCGGCAGTGATCGGCCGGTGGTGGTGCATGGGGCGCAGCATCTGGTGCATCCGCCCGTGCATCTCGAGCGCTGGCCCGACGAGGATCGCGCCTCGCGCCTGGTCTTCATCGTGCGCGATCTTGACCGCGCGGCGATCGAGCGCTCGCTCGCCGCTTTCAACCGTCTCGCCAACCCGCCGAGCCCGAGCCGGTGATCGGCCATCGAAGCGGCCGGCGAGCAGTTGTTCCGTGGTACCTGGAAGATGGCGCCCGAGGCCGACCGCATCTTCTATCGCTTCCGCCGCCATTGCCGGATCTTGACACCCGCGCGTCATTGCGCCTAAGCGATAGAACACTTCAGGCTGTTCGCAGCGATGCCCGGCATTTAGCACGCGAAACGGAGCCTTTGATGCCCGACAGAGACATCATCCCGGTCATCGATCTCGGCCCTTACCTGGCTGAAGCGCCGGGCGCGCTTGATCGTGCCGCGGAAGAGCTCCGTTTTGCGCTGACCGAGATCGGCTTCTATTTCATCGTCAATCACGGCGTGCCGCCGGCGCTGACCCGCCAGGTCTTTCAGCAAGCGGTGCGGTTTCACGCTCAGGCGCTCGACAAGAAGCTCGCGATCAAACTCGACAAGCACAATGTCGGCTACCTGCCGATGCAAGGCGACACGCTGCGCACGTCGATCGTCGAGACCGTGACGAAGGCCAATCTGAACGAAGCGCTGTTCGTGGCGCGCGACCTGCCGCCCGACCATCCTGACGTGCTCGCTGATCGCCGGTTCCGCAGCGCCAATCGATGGCCGGCCGATCTGCCCGGATTGCGGGAAACCGTCGTCGAGTATTGCGACACGCTGGAGCGCCTGGTGCAAAAGCTCGTGCGGCTTTACGCGCGGGCGCTCGATCTGCCGGCAACGTATTTCGACAGCGCGTTTGCGGAGCCGCAATACAAACTCCGCATGACGCATTATCCGAATCAGCCCGAACCGGTTGCGGGCGAATTCGGCATCGCCCCGCACACCGATACCAGCTTCCTGACGCTGCTGGCGCCGAATGACGTGCCAGGCCTGTCGATCCGCACGCCGAGCGGCAACTGGATCGCCGCACCCGCTATTCCTGACGCCTTCGTCGTCAATGGCGGACAGTTGCTGCTGCGCTGGACCAACGATCGCTTCCTGGCGACGCCGCACCGCGCCGTCAACCACACCGGCGACGAGCGCTATGCCCTCGCCTTTTTCTGCGATGCCAATATCGACTGGCCGATCGCGGCGGTGCCGACCTGCATTGGTCCGGACAACCCTCCGCGCTATCCGACGACTTACTACACCGACTACATGATCCGGTATCAGCAACGAACCTATAATGTGTTCGGCGGCGCGACGACGGACGCCGCGGAGTAAGCCTTCCCTGCCTCAGCCTGCGGCGGGGTCTGCGACCTCTGAGGCGTGCCAAGAAATCGTGTAGTGCGCCCGAGCATCCGGGTCTAATCTCTCCATTAGCTCGAATTTGCGCTACAAAAAACGATAGGGAGGGGAAATGGCCATCGATGCCATCGCAACCGCCGCTTCGCCTCAGCGGCGGCGTCTCTCGGGCGTGATTGTCGCCGCGACGATCGGCAATGTCCTCGAATGGTTCGACTTCCTCGTCTACGGTTTTTTTGCCGTGACGATAGCGCAAGTGTTCTTTCCGGCCGGCAATCCGACGGTCTCGCTTCTCCTCACTTTTGGCGCCTTCGGCCTCACCTATCTCGTCCGGCCCTTGGGCGCGGTCATCGTCGGCACCTACACCGACCGCGCCGGCCGCAAGGCGGGGCTCATGCTGTCGATCGCCCTCATGATGATCGGCACGACGCTGATGGTCGTGACGCCGGGCTACGCGACCATCGGCATCGCCGCGCCGATCATCATCACCATGGCGCGGCTGCTGCAGGGGTTCTCGGTGGGGGGCGAGTTCGGGAGCGCCGTCGCATTCCTGACCGAGCATGCCGGCGAGCGCCGGGGCTACAGCGGGAGCTGGCAATGGGCCACCGTCGGCATGACCTCGATCCTCGCCTCGTTCTTCGGAATTGTCGTCACGACCCAGCTCTCGCATCAGCAGCTGCTCGACTGGGGCTGGCGCGTTCCTTACGTCTTCGGCCTGCTGGTCGGTCCCGCCGGGCTTTACATCCGCTCGCGCATCGCTGAGACGCCCGAGTTTCTTGAAGCGGAGAAGCCAAAGCGCGTGCCCATCGGCGAGCTGCTGCGTGCGCATCCGGTGCCGGCGCTCCTCGCCTTCGGCGCCGCCATCATCTCCAACAGCTCCTACTACCTCCTCCTCTACATCCCGACCTACGGCGTCAAGACGCTGCATCTCCCGGCCTATACCGGCTTTGTCGCGACCTTGATCGGCGGCATCATCCTCGCCGTCTTCTCGATCGTTGCGGGGCACTGGTCGGACAAGGCGGAGCCGCGCGGCCGCCTCATGCTGATCACCGGCTGGCTCTTCCTGATTGCGGCCTATCCGTCCTTCTGGCTGATGGCCGCCTATCCGTCGCTCGCGACGGCGATCTTCGCCGTGGGGCTGCTCAATCTGATCAAGGCCGGCTACAGCGGCGTGCTGCCGGCCTTGCTCGCGGAGCTGTTTCCGGTCGAGACACGCGCCGTCGGCGTCGCCTTCAGCTACAGCCTGTCGGTGACGATCTTCGGCGGCTTCGCCCCCTTCGTCGCCACCTGGCTCATCGCCAAAACCGGCGATCCGCTGTCGCCCAGCTATTACCTGATGGCAACCGCGCTGCTCAGCATTCTGGCGCTGGTGGCGATCACCCGCCGCACGCCGCGCCGTAGCCGCTGACCCACGTCGTATGAGACCAGGGTACTAACAAATTCTACCAACGTATAACGTGCCCTATGGCCGGCGCTCCGGCATGGTGGTTCGGCAAAGTCGAGTAGGAACCCGTCGTACCATCGGAGGGGAGCAGCCATGAGAATGATCGGTCTGACGTTGTCCGCCATCGGCCTGACTGCGGTTGCTTTGAGCGGCTGCAGCAACGCCTTGAACCAACCGGAGCCCGGCCAGACGCCGACAGCTGCAACGGCTCCGGCTCAGAATGCTGCTGGTGCTCCGCTCGTACCGGCGAATAGCGCCCGCGAGGCTGTTGAGCCCGGCAACCAGCCAGCGGGCCAGCCTTTGGTACCGCCGACCACCCCGCACTGACAGCCTGCCAGAGCACGAAGGGCGGCGCTTACCTGATCGGGGCGAAGGTAGAGAAACCGGGCTGCGGATGCGTCTAGCGCCGCCGCGTTTTGGCGCGCGCCTCATCGACCGACAGCATCGGCATGAAGAAGCGGTCGGTGATGCGCGTGTAGCCGCCATTGCCGGCGAGCCGGCCGAGCGCGTCGAGCTTGCCGACATCGACATGGAAGCGGCCGTCGACAAGGCCGGCATGGTAGTGGAACTGCACCACCTCGCCGATCACCAGGTGATAGGGCATGCGCCCGAGCGGCAGCATCTGCACGAGGCGGCATTCGAGCTGGACCGGGCAGTCGATGATGCGCGGCGGCCTTACTTTGAGCGAGGGCGCGGTGCGAAAACCCGCCTCGGCGATTTCGTCGGTGCCCTGGGGAAAGGCGGTGGCGCAGATGTTCATCGCCTCCGCCAGCCGCGAGCTCACGATATGGACGACGAATTCGGGCAGCGCGCGGATGTTGTCGAGCGTGTCCTTGGCGGCGCCGTCGCGCGGGCTCACCGAGAAGACGATGGTGGGCGGATCGACCGCGACGGCGTTGAAGAAGCTGAACGGCGCGGCGTTCGGGCCCAGCCGACCCAGCGTCGCCACCAGCGCGATCGGTCGCGGCACGACCGAACCGGTCATCAGCTTGTAGGTGTCGGCGGTGCTCATGCTTTCGGGATCGAACGCCACCATGCCCCCTGCGGGATCGAGATCGTCCATCGCCTCTCTCCTGTCGCCCATCGGCTCGCGCATCCTAGAGTGAATCCGCTGGCGGCAGAAACCATGATTGAGCGCCGCGCAAGCCCGTCATGAGGGCTTTACACCGTCTCCCTGATCATTCGCACCGTCTTGTCGCATTCGTCCAGAATGCGTGCGATCTGCTCCTCGTCCGGGTCGAGCGCGGCCATGAGCTCGTCAATGCGGCGGTTCCAGGACCGATCGCCGCGGCAGTGGTCGAACGCCTCGCGCATCGCCATCCGCATGACAAGCTCGGCCTCCGGCGGAAGCGAGGCGATCCACTCGAGGAGGATGGGTTGGCGCGGGTCGAGGGCGGGCACGGCGAGGAGAGAGAACGTTCGGAACGGCTGTGGGTTCCGTGCCGTTCCTGTCGCCGAACGAGGTGCCGCCAGCCGCCCCTGGTGCATAATGGATCGGCTGACGTTTGAGAACCGAGCCTGAGACGATGGCCGGAGGGGAGGCGGAAATGGAAGGCGTCTATCTCGAGGTCGAAGGTGCTGTCGCGACGATCATGATCGATCGCCAACGGGACGAGAACCGGCTGACCTTCGACTCGCTGCTCCGGCTAAAGTCCATCGTGGGGGAAGTCGGGGATCGCGATGACGTCCATGCGGTGGTCGTTCGCGGCCGCGGATCGGAGTTTTTCTGTACCGGCGTGCTCAATCCCGCTCTGCGCGGCAGCATGTCAAAGGACGACGTGCTCCGACTGGTCTTCTTGGCGGGTGCCGTCTTCGATGCCGTCGAGGCGCTTCCGCAGATGGTGATTGCCGGGATCAACGGCACCGCCCGTGCCGGGGGCGTCGAGCTGGCGCTGGCATGCGACATGCGGATCGCGACCGCTGACGCGCGGCTCTCGCTGCCGGAGGCGCGCTGGGGCGGCTTCCCCGGGGCCGGTGCGCCCGTGAGGCTTCCGGTGATCGTCGGCTACGGCCGCGCGGCAGAGCTGATCGCCACGGGGCGCGAGGTCAATGCGGAAGAGATGCTGCGCACCGGGCTGGTGGAACATGTCGTGCCCGGCGCCGCGTTCGACAACGCTCTGCGCGACCTTGCCGTGACGATCGCAAGCAGCGGGCCGCTCGCGACACGCGGTGCCAAGCGCATCATGCGGCTGCGCCGCGAGGCCGGGCCGCACGCGGCGCGGCAACTATCGGATGTCTTGCGCCGCTCGCTCGAATACAGCCAGGATGTCGACGAGGGCATAGGCGCGCATCGCGAGGGACGGCGGCCGCTGTTTACCGGACGCTAGTCGGCGCGCGTTCGATCGCACGGCGCGATCGACGGTACCACGGAGGACGGTGATGAATGGGGCTGAGAGCTTGGTGCGGACCTTGGTCGCGGCGGGCGTTGAGGTCTGCTTTGCCAATCCCGGGACGTCCGAGATGAACTTTGTCGCCGCGCTCGACCAGATCGACGGCCTTCGCCCCATCCTCGGTCTCTTCGAAGGGGTGGTGACCGGCGCGGCGGACGGCTATGGCCGCATGGCCGGGAAGCCCGCGGCGACGCTGCTGCATCTGGGGCCCGGCCTGGGAAATGGTCTCGCCAATCTGCACAACGCGCGCCGGGCGGCGACGCCGATCGTCAACATTGTCGGCGACCACGCGACCTATCATGCGCAGTACGATGCGCCGCTGGCCTCCGATGTGGTCGGCATTGCGCGGCCGGTTTCGGGTTGGGTTCATCGCGCATCCTCGGCAAAGACGGTTGCCGCCGATGGTGCGCGCGCGGTCCAGGCGGCGCGCCAAGCGCCGGGGCAGATCGCCACGCTCATCTTGCCGGCCGATACCGCCTGGCTCGACGCGGACCGACCCGCGCCACCTCTGCCGGTCGCACATCCGGCGCCGGTCTCGGCGCAAGCGGTCGAGCAGGTCGCTGCGGCGCTTGCTGCCGGCAAGCGGACCCTTCTGCTCTTGGGCGGCGCCGCGCTCAGGCGGCGCGGCCTCGATGCCGCCGGCCGGATTGCCGCAAAGACCGGCGCGCGCCTTGTGTGCGATACCTTCACCGCCCGGCTTGAGCGCGGCGCCGGTCTCGTCGCCGTGGAGCGCATTCCATACTTCGCCGAGCAGATCGTCGACTTCCTGAAGGACACGGAGCTTCTCGTCCTTGTCGGCACCACGCCGCCCGTGTCGTTCTTTGCCTATCCCGGCAAGCCCAGCTGGTGCACGCCCGATTCGTGCCGGATTCTTTACCTGGCGCAGGCGCATGAGGATGGCGTCGCCGCGCTGGAGGCGGTCGCCGATGCGATCGGCGCTCCGGCGCAGCCGGCGGCGCGCACGGTCCTGAAGAAGCCCGATTTGCCGACGGGCCCGCTCAACGTCATGACCGCGGGTCAGGTGATTGGCCATTACTTGCCGGCAAACGCCATCATTGCCGAGGAGGCCGGAACCGCCGTTCTCGGCACGGCGTTTTTCACGGCCACGGCCGAGGCTCACGACTACCTGTCGCTGACCGGCGGCTCTATTGGACAAGGGATGCCGGTGGCGACCGGCGCGGCCGTAGCCTGTCCCGACCGCAAAGTCGTTTGCCTCGAAGGCGATGGCAGCGCCATGTACACCCTGCAATCGCTCTGGACGCAGGCGCGCGAGCGGCTCGACGTCACCACCGTCATTTTCGCCAACCGCTCCTATGTCATCCTCAACGTCGAGCTGAAGCGGGTGGGCGCGACGGAGCGAGGACCGAAGGCGCTCTCCATGCTCGACCTGCATGATCCCGTGCTCGACTGGGTGAGCCTCGCTCAAGGCATGGGCGTCGAGGCCTCCCGCGCCTCGACCGCCGAGGAGTTTAGCGCGCAATTCTCGTCTGCCATGGCGACCCGAGGCCCGCGACTCATCGAGGCGGTGATCTCGCGATGACAGGGTTGTGTGCGCAGCTGGAGCGGCCCGCTCTCTGGGGAGGAGAGAACTGAATGGCGAAAGGCGCGAAGGGGGCGACCCCGCACAGTGGTCCGCGGACCTTGTCCATCGATGTCGGCGGCACCGGTCTCAAAGCATCCGTCCTTGATGGCGCAGGACGAATGATCGTGGAGCGGGTTCGCGTGCCGACCCCGGATCCTTGCCCGCCCGCGGCGCTGTTACGGGCGCTCGCCAGCCTGGTCGCGCCGCTCCCCTCCTCGGACCGGATTGCCATTGGTTTTCCTGGTGTGATCCGCGACGGCCGTGTCATCACGGCACCACATTTCGACGTGAAGGGTTGGCAGGATTATCCGTTGGCAGAGGCGGTTTCGCGTCGCCTCGGCAAGCCCGCGCGCCTGCTCAACGATGCCGAGGTTCAGGGACTGGGTGACATCGCCCGACGCGGGGTCGAGGTGGTGCTCACGCTCGGCACCGGCGTCGGCAGTGCCGTGTTCGGCAATGGCCGCCTCGCGCCGCACATCGAGCTGGCACATCATCCGATTCACAAGCACGATACCTACAACGATTACATCGGGAACGAAGCGCGTCGTGCGCTGGGCGCCAAAAAATGGAGCCGCCGCGTGCACAAAGCGATCGATGTCGTTTATGCGTTGCTGAACTACGACGTGCTGTATCTCGGTGGCGGCAACGCGGCCCATGTCGTACTTCCGCTACCTGACAACGTCCGGCTTGCCTCGAACGACGCCGGCATCACCGGAGGCGTCCGCCTCTGGGACGAGGAAGTCTGGCGCGCCATCGAAGACAGCCATGGGCGCCGCGACCGCAAACGCGGGTCTGCGACCGACCGCACCCGACGCGCTGGCAGTCGATCGCGGCGATCAGCTTAGCCCGCGGTGGGGCGGCCGGGCGGGTCGCGGTCAACCGCCGAGCTTCGCGACGAGCCGTCGCAGCAGCGTCCGCGGCCCGTAGAGATGCAGACCCCCGTGCCGAAAGATGTCGATGCCCAGGCGCGCCTTGATGATGTAAAGGGCGTAGAGCGCGATCACGGCCAGGAGCAGCGACGGTATCAGCCCTAGCGCTGCATAAAGCCGCGAAGACATGGCGAGCAGGGAAGCGAGCATCGGCGCCGGAGCAAAGGGGATATCCGCGCTATGAACGGTCCGGCGCGCGCTTTGCTCCGCATGGCGAAAGCGGCGCAGCCGCGCCGCCTTGTCCGGAGCGTCTTCCCCATTCGGCGGCGAGCGGATAGTTTGCTGCTTCCACCGCAATGGAGGCGGCCCATGCGATCCCTCACGGTTGCTCTCGGCGATTACGGTCTGACGCGACCGCTCAAGGACGGCAGCGTGCCGTTCGGGCGCCTGAGCCTCGATTTCGTCCGGGTCGAGCCGATCACGGCGGCGATGCGGCGCATGGTGCGCGGGCTCGATTTCGATGTCTGCGAGATGGCGTTCACGACGTATCTCTGCGCCAAGGCGCTGGGCAAGCCCATCACCGCCCTGCCGGTGTTTCTGACGCGGAATTTCCACCACCGCGCCGCGGTATGCACCGTAGCGTCCGGCATCGCCTCGCCCCGGGATCTCGCCGGCCGCGCGGTGGCGGTCAATCGCGGCTACACCGTTACCACCGGCCTTTGGGTGCGCGGCATCCTCGGCCGCGAATACGGTCTCGATCTCGACAAGGTCACGTGGCTGCCCACCGATGAGGAGCATGTGGCCGAGTATCGCGCGCCCGCCAATGTCGACTATTCCTGCCGCGGCAAGACCGTGGAGGAGCTGCTGCTGTCGGGGCGCTGCGACGCCGCGGTCGGCGATATCCGCAGCCCGTCGCCGGCGATCCGCCCGCTCATCGCCAATGCACGCGAAGCGGGCGCGGCGTTCTTCCGCAAGACCGGCATCTATCCGCTCAATCATGCGGTGGTCGTGAAGGATGCGCTGCTCGAGCGGGATCCCGCGTTGGCGGCGGAGCTCGTCGCCCTGTTCGAGGCCGCCAAGGCGCGCTACCTCGCGCATCTCGCGCGCGGCGCCGAGCTTTCCGCCGCCGACCAGACGGCACAGGAGCTGGGCGCGGTGGTCGGCGATCCCTTCCCCTACGGCATCGATGCCAATCGCAAGGCGCTCGAGGCCATTCTCGACTTCGCCTACGAGCAGCATGTGATGCCGTCGCGGCTGAGCCTCGATACGCTCTTCGCGCCGCTGCCGGCGGCCGCCTAGGGTTTTCCTTCGACCGAGCAAGGAGCTTTCGTCATGAGCATCGGCTTCCGGATCTTTCGCCGTGCGCGCAAGGCGGACGCGGCCAGCGTCGCGAAATTCGCCGCGCTGCCGCTGGCCAATATCAGCGATTGCATGGCGCGCATGTCCGCCGGCGGGCCGCGGCTGCGGCCGATGCATGGCGGCGGCGTCATGGCCGGCCCGGCGCTCACCGTGCGGACGCGCCCCGGCGACAATCTGATGGTCCACAAGGCAATCGACATTGCCGAGCCGGGCGATGTCATCGTCGTCGATGCCGGCGGCGACCTCACCACGGCGATCATCGGCGAGCTGATGGCGGCGCAAGCGGCGCAGCGCGGCGTCGCGGGCCTCGTCATCAATGGCTCGATCCGCGACTCCGCGTCGCTGCGCGCCGGCCGTTTCCCGGTCTATGCCGCGGGCGTCACCCATCGCGGCCCTTACAAGGACGGTCCCGGCGAGATCAACGTGCCGGTCGCCTTCGACGGCATGGTGATCGAACCGGGCGACCTCGTGCTCGGCGATGATGACGGCTTGCTCGCCGTGCCCTTCGCCGCGCTCGAGACCGTCTATGCCGCCGCGCGTGCCAAGCACCAGGCCGAGGAGCGGCAGATGACCGCGATCCGCGCCGGCACGGTCGATCGCGCCTGGGTCGATGAAAGCCTGAAGCGGCTCGGCTGCGAGAACGTGCCGACGGATTGGCGCAGCGCGGGCTAGCGCCGACTTGGCAGAAGATTCACCACGGAGACACGGAGGTCACGGAGAAGTTGAGAATGGCGCGCTCGGCGCGCCAAAGCATCCAATCTCCGTGTCCTCCGTGCCTCCGTGGTGAATCCACCTGCGATCGCCCGGCGGACAGGCGCCCGCCAAAATGGAACTGTGTTCCGTTTTTGTTGACGGCGCCGGCCGGCGGTCCTACCGTTGGGCCAAGCCGCCCGAAAACGGAGGAAACCCATGCTCTCGCCCGCCGACAATGAGCTTCTGACGCGCAGCGGAGCGGGCACGCCGATGGGCGAGTTCGTGCGCCGCTTCTGGGTGCCGTTCCTGCTCAGCCGCGAGCTCATGGAACCGGATGGGCCGCCGCGGCGGGTGACCCTGCTCGGCGAGAAGCTGGTGGCGTTCCGCGACAGCGCCGGGCGCATCGGGCTTCTCGACGAGCATTGTCCGCACCGTCTTGCCAGCCTGTTCTTCGGCCGCAACGAGGAGTGCGGCCTGCGCTGCATCTATCACGGCTGGAAATTCGATGTTTCCGGCGCTTGCGTCGATCTGCCCTCGGAGCCGGCGGGGAGCCCGCTGCAGCGCAAGGTGCGGATCAAATCCTATCCCGTGCGCGAAATCGGCGGCGTGCTCTGGACGTTCATGGGACCCGAAGGTGCGGCGGGCGAGATTCCGGCCTTCGAGTGCCTCAGCGTGCCCGAGAGCCACCGCTTCGTCTCGCAATGGGTGCAGGAGTGCAACAACATCCAGGCGATCGAAGGCGAGATCGATTCGGCGCATGTGAGCTTCCTGCATCGCCGCTTCGACAAGCAGAACGCGCCCAAGACTTCGATCGTCGGCGAATATTTCCGCACCGACACCGCACCGAGCTGGCGCATCGATCCGACGCCCTATGGGCTCGTCGCCGCGGCGCGGCGCGGCGCCGACGGCCAGGCCTATTGGCGCATGAATCAGTTTCTGTTCCCCTTCTACACCATGATCGCGCCGTCGCATGTCGGCGGCACCATGACCACGCGCATGTGGGTGCCGCGCGACGATGAGAGCTGCTGGGTGATCTGCTTTACCTATTGCCCCGATCGGCCGCTCACCGAGCAGGAGGTCGCCAATTTCCGCGCCGGCGAGACATCGCATCCCGTCCTCATCCCCGGCACGATGCGCCAGCGCGCCAACCGCGACAACGACTACCTGATCGACCGCTCGCTGCAGCGCACGACGTTCTACTCCGGCATCGCCGGCGTCCGCGCCCAGGACACCGCCATGACCGAGAGCATGGGACGCATCGTTGACCGCAGCCGCGAGCATCTCGGCACCAGCGACATCGCCATCATCGCCATGCGCAAGGCGATGCTGGCCGCGGCGCGCAAGCTCGCCGCCGGCGAAGCCCCGGTCGCAGCACGCGGCGGGTCGCTTTACGCCGTCCGCTCCTGGTCGGCAATGCTGCCCGCCGAACTCGCCTACAACGAGGATCCCGCCGTTATCCGCGCCATGCGGACCGCGCCCGTTGAGGCATCCGCGGCCGAATAGCCCGGGTGCGAGGCGGACCGCGGCGCGTCCGGCTTGACCGGGCCGCGCCGTTCGCGCATCCTCTGCCGATAATAAAAATGAAACTGGCTTTCATTTGCGGCGCCGCCGCGTCGCCGAGAGGGAGGACCGCCTTGGGAGAGGGCAAACAGCGCGTTGACATCGCCGCGGTGATCGAAGAACAGCCGACCAGCGCGCTCCAATATCTGGTGTTCACCCTATGCACGCTGGTGTGCTTCGTCGACGGCTACGACATGGTGTCGATCGGCTATGTCGCGCCCTCCCTGCGTGCGGAATTCCACTTCGATGCGGCGGCGCTCGGGCCGATCTTCTCGGCCGGCATCTTCGGCATGGTCGCGGGCGGGCTCTTCTTCGGCCCGCTCGCCGATCGCATCGGCCGGCGCCGCGTGCTCGCCCTGTCCTGCCTGATGTTCGGTGCCGGGACGGTGCTGACGGCGATGGCCGACAGCTTCCTCGGCCTCTTGCTCGCGCGGCTTGCGGTGGGGTTCGGGCTCGGCGGCGCGAGCGCCAATGCCTTCGCCATGGTGGCGGAATATGCCGCCAAGCGCATCGCCGCGACGGTGGTCGTGGTGGCGAATTGCGGCGTCGGATTGGGTGCGGCGTTCGGCGGCTTGCTCGCGGCGCATCTCATCCCCGCGCTCGGCTGGCGCTCCGTCCTCTATGTCGGCGGCGTGAGCGGCCTCGTTTTGGGGCTGGCGTTGCTGGCGCTGCTGCCGGAATCGTTGCGCTTCCTCGCGACGCATGGCCAGCATGCGGCGGCGGCACGCTACCTGCGCCGCATGGCACCGGGCCTCGCGCGCGCGGGCGGCGAGCTGTGGCCGGTGAGCAGCGAAGAGGTACAGCAGGGTTTTCCCGTGCGGCATCTCTTCACCAATGGCCGTGCGGCCGGCACCGTGCTCCTGTGGGTCATCATCTTCCTCAACATGATGCAGATCTACACGGTCAATCAGTGGCTGCCGCTGCTCATCAACAAGGCTGGCGTCGCGCTGCCCGCCGCGATCAGCACCGGCGCCCTGTTCCAGACCGGCGTGGTCGCCGGCGCACTGGTGCTGAGCCGCCTGGTTACCCGTAGTGCCCAGCCCTACCGCTTGCTGGCGTTGCTGCAGCTTGGCGCGGCGGTGAGCTTCGTCGCGCTCGGCTCCGCCGGCAGCACCGTGGCCGTCGTCATGCCGGTGGTCTTCGTCAACGGCATCTTCGTCGGCGGAGTGCTGTTCAACCTGTCCGCCCTCGCCGCAGGCTACTATCCGACCTATATCCGCTCGACCGGCGTTGCCTGGGCGATCGGCATCGGCCGTTCCGGCGGCGTGGTCGGGCCGATGCTGGGCTCGCTGCTGCTGGCGCTCAACCTCGATGCCGCGCGGATCTTCTCCCTCGCCGCCGTCCCTGCCGCGTGCGAGGCTGTGGCGGCGCTCATCATGGCCTGGGTGCTGATGCAGCGCGCGGCGTTGCGCGAAGCGCCGGCAGAGTAGGGGCGCTAGCGCCGGCCGGTGGAGGCGGCGACGGGCGTCTCGGTCAGGGCGCGGCTTACGGTGCGCACCAGCTGCAGCAGGCGCTCGCCGGCCTTGGCCAGCTTTTCCGGCGGATGGATTTGCGCGTGGCCGCCGCAATTGAAGGCCAGGATCTGCCGGCCGTCGGGATGCGGGAAGGGCACCGCGACGGTGTTGGTCATCGAGTTGTAGGTGCCGACCACCATGCAATAGCCGGTGCGCCGCACCTGCGAAATGGCATCGTCGATCTGCTGCCGCAGCACCGGCCAGTCCTTGGGGTTGGCCTGCCGGATCTGCTCCAGGATCTCGTCCTGCTCCTCCGCATGCATGGCGGCAATGCAGGCGCGGCCGGTGGCGGTGCGCGCCAGCGGCAGCCGGAAGCCCACGCGCTGCCGCGGGTTCATATGCGCCTCGCCCAGCGCGTATTCGAGATAGACGACCTCGAGCCCTTCCTGGATGCCGAGCCCGACATTGGCGCCCATGGCCTTGGCGAGCTCGAGCATATGCGGCCGCGCCACCGTCGGCACCAGCATGCGGCCGAGATAGGGGTAGCCGAGCGCGAGCACGCCGGCCGCCAACTCGTACTGACCGATGTCTTCGCGGTATTTGAGATAGCCCAGCTCGGCCAGCGTATAGGTCAGCCGCGAGATGGTCGGCTTCGGGATCCGCGTTCGCTCGGCGAGCTCGGTATTGCCGAGATAGAGATCGCTGAGCTCGAAGGCGCGCAGAATGGCGAGGCCGCGCGCGAGCGCCGTGTTGAAGCGCGGATCGCGCCGCCGCGCCGCGGGCGCGGCGGGTCTGGTCTTCTTATGTCGGAGTCGTGCCACGGCGAAGCGAGATTCCTGCAGTCGTGAAAGTCAGGTGCACGCCCGCATAGATAGCGGATTCGCCGTCCCCCGTCAGCCGAGGGCTGTTCCGGGGCGAGGGCTCGGAGATCGAGGCCGCCACCGCTTCGGTGACGCAAGCGGTTAATAAAAACAAAATTGAATTTCATTCTTATGTGCGCTGGGCTAGCATTGCGGCCAATCGCGGCGCTGCGTGGGCGAACCGCAAGCACAGGATCGAGGGGAGGAGCCATGAGCGGCGCCGTCGTCAACATCACTCGGACCATCGATGCCCGGCCGGTAAGCCGCTTCCAGTGGCTCGCGATCGGCCTCTGCCTGCTGGTGGCGCTGATCGATGGCTATGACATCACCTCGATCTCTTACGCCGCGCCGGCAATGCGCCATGAGCTCGGTCTCGACGCCGGCATGCTCGGGCCGATCTTCTCGATCGCGCTGTTCGGCGGGCTCATCGGCAATCTCGTCTGCGGCCCCTTCGGCGATAGCCTCGGCCGGCGCGGCCTCATCATCGCCAACACCCTGCTGTTCGGCGCCGCCACGCTCGCCACCGCGCAGGTGTCGAGCTTTTCCGGCTTGCTTGCAGTGCGCTTTCTCGCCGGCTTCGGCTGCGGCGTCGCCAATGTCACCTGCTATGCGCTGGCGGCCGAATATGCGCCCCGGCGCATCGGCGCGACGACGGTGATGCTGGTCACCGCCGGCTACGCCATCGGCGCCGGGTCGGGCGGCGCGCTCGCCGCCTACCTCATTCCCGCCTTCGGCTGGCGCGCCGTCTTCTATGTCGGCGGAAGCGGCGCCCTCGTCATCGGCGCGGCGCTCATCCGCGTGCTGCCGGAATCGTTGCGCTTTCTCAGCCTTCGCGATGCGCAATCGCCGCAGGTGGCGCGACTGCTCGCGCGGATCGACCCGAGCATCGGCACCGGCGCCGGGATGCGCTTCGTCAGCGAGGAGGAGGCCAAGAGCGGGCTGCCGGTCCGCCATCTCTTCACCGAGCGCCGCGCCCTCGGCACGATCTTGCTCTGGGTCATGTTCTTCATGAATTTGATCGAACTGTTCTTCGCTCAGCAATGGCTGCCGACGGTGATCAATGCCGCGGGTCTCGATCTCTCCAAGGCGGTCTCGACCGGCGCGGTGCTGCAGCTCGGTGCGCTGACCGGCGCGCTGCTCTACAGCCGCTTTGTCGATCGCCGCGAGAATCCCTATGCACTCGTCGCCGGTACCTTCGTCTGCGGCGCGTTTTTCTTCATCCTGCTCGCGCAGGCGAAGAGTTCCCTGCCCTTGGTGATGGTGAGCGTCTTCGGCATCGGCTTCTTCGTTCCCGGCGTGCAATTCGCCATGAACGGCCTCGCCACCATGTTCTATCCGACCTACATACGCGCGACCGGCGTCTCTTGGGCGGTCGGCATTGGCCGGCTCGGCGCCACCATCGGTCCGCTCTTTGCCGGCATTCTGCTGTCCTTCTACTGGCCGGTGGCATCGGTGCTGGAGATGGCCGTGATTCCGGCCTTCTGCTCGACCTGCGCCGCGCTGGCGATGAGCTATGTGCTGTCGCAGCGCGGCCGCGAGGCGCCGCGGATGGCGGCGGCGAAATAGTGCGCCGCGTGCCGGTTCGCTAAGGCGACCGCGCGAAGAACCGGTCGAGGAAGGCGAGCTGGCGCGCGCGCCAGCCCTGGCTGACGCAAATGGTATCGCCGAATTCGAGATAGGACTCGCCGCCGGTCTCGGAGCCCGGCCATGCGGCGAGGCCGTCGCCATTAGGGTCGCCGCTCTCGGCAAAGCCTGCCCAAGCGCTCAGCATCGCGCGAGAGATCATCCGGTCGGTGCCGTCGAACGATGGGGTTTGAGTGGCAAAGGCAGTATCGAGCGTGCCGAAGACATAGGCGACCTCCTCGCCGTGATGCGGCCCGTCCGGCCGGCCGGGACGTCGGCGCAGGAAAAGGTAGCGCCAGGTCGGCCGCGCCCGCGCCATGACCCGGGCGAGGCTCGCGACGCCGTAATTGAACTGCGTGTCGGCAAAGAGCATCGCCAGCTGCCGGCGCACATCGGCTTCCTCGCGCACGGGATACTGCTCCAGCGCCTCTTCCGCCCAATCGCCGAAATTCTCGGCAATGAGCGCCTTGTACTCGGGGATGGTCCGGATCGGCCAGGTCGCCACCAAATTGGTGCCCTCATCGGCGTTGCTGCCGACGATGACCGGCATGGCGTGAAACCGGCCGCCGAGGAAGGCCGGGCGCTCGTCCTCGGGGATGACCCAGCCATCGCGGATGGGTCGCAACACCCGCGGCGTCGTGAGGCCGCGCATCTTCGGCGTCAGCAGCCCGGTCTTGGCGCGCAGCGCCTCCGCCGGCAGCAGCCGCAGCGCCGCCAGATCATCGCCCAGCGCGCGGCCGGCCTCCGCCGCGTGCTCGAGGCTGGCGAGCGGGCGAAAGGCGCCCGGGCTGTGCAAGATGGCGCGCTGGAACAAGCCCGCCGCCAGCGGCGAGACCAGCAACAGCGAGATCGAAGCCGATCCGGCCGAGACGCCGAAGACGGTGACGCGGTCGCAATCGCCGCCGAAGCCGGCGATGTTCTCGCGCACCCAGCGCAGCGCCGCGAGCTGATCCAGCAGCCCGTAATTGCCGGCGCTGCCCTCGGCAGAGTCCCGGATCAGTGCGGGGTGAGCGAGAAACCCGAACAGCCCCACTCGGTAATTGACGGTGACGAGCACGATGCCGGCGCGGGCGAAGGCGTCGCCGTCGCAGCGGAGATCGGAGCCGCTGCCATGGACGAAGCTGCCGCCATGCAGCCAGACCATGACCGGCCGCTTCTCCTCGCCCACCGGCGGCGCCCAGACATTGAGGTAAAGGCAATCCTCGCTCTGACGCGCGGCGCGCGATTGCGCTTGGGTCTGCTGCGGGCAATCGGCGCCGAACGCGACCGCAGGCCGAATGCCGGCCCATGGCTCGGGCGGCGTGGGCGGGCGCCAGCGCCGCGCGCCGACCGGCGGCGCGGCGTAAGGGATGCCCAAATAGCGGCGGGTGCCGTCCTCGCTCGCGATGCCGGAGACGGCACCGCTCGAGAGCTGCACCACGGCGGCGTCGCGCAGCGCCGGCGACGGCGTCGAAACGGAAGCCATGTTCGCTTCCGCCTATTCGGCTGCTTGCTGGCGTTCGCCGGGGCGCACCGCGGCCGCCAGCTGCTGAGCGTAAATCTCCTGCCAGGGGCGCTTCTCGCTGCTGATGAAATAGCCGCTGCGCGCACCGCGAAAGACGCCGGGATCCTCGGCGCCGGGCGGCGCGACGGCCTTGTCGCGCAGCCCCCGCGCCGCCTGCAAGAGACGCCGCCGCGTCCGCGTGATCATCTGATCGGACGGGGCGAGATGCTCGAAGGTATGGTCGGTGATGCCGCCCATGCTTTCCGTCACCGCCTGATCCTGCAGATGGATGTTGTCGATGCCGGAATAGATGGCGTTGCTGCGCTGCGCCTCGCGGTCGATCCGCCAGTCGTTGGCTTCGTTCGCCTCGAGCCGCCAGCGCCCCAGCCACTCGCTGGTATTGGGCCGGAAGATAGGGTTCGGGCGCGACCCGCCCATGGGCTTGCCGCCTTTCAGCGGCGGCCGCGGCCGCGCCATCGAGGCCGACCCGTTCTTCCACCAGAGATAGATGAACATGGTGTGCTCATCGTCGAGCGGCACCCAGGCGCGCGCATGGACGTGCTCGCCGAACTCGCCTTGCGGCTGCTGCGTCCAGAAGGGAAAGAGGAAATTGGCGAAGCGCCAATAGATGTCGCCGTGTCCGGCGCTGCGATAGGCGGCGTAGGTCGTGCCCCACGGCGTGTCGCCGACGTAGTACTCCGGCGCGCGAATGGTCACGGTGTGCCGGATCGGGTGATCCTCGGCGACATCCTCGGGGTTCACATGCCCGGCATGGAGGAAGCCGAAATGCGAGGTATCGATGTCGCCCTCGAGCGCCTGGAGGTAATTGCAATCGCGCTGCACGCAATTGACGCCGACCTCGTCATCCGGCACGAGCAGGACTTCGAGTTCGGGGAAGGGCGACGCTTCGGCGCGGCTTCCCATATAGACCCAGACGAGGCCGGCGCGCTCGACCGCCTTGTAGGCCTTGGCTTTGACCTTGTGCTTGAAATCCTGATGCCCCGGCACGCTCGGCATGTCGATGCAATTGCCGTCGACGTCGAATTTCCAGCCGTGATAGACGCAGCGCAGCCCGTTCGCCTCGTTGCGGCCGAGGAACAGCGAGGCGCAGCGATGCGGGCAGCGGTGATCCATCACCCCGACCCGGCCCGCGCTGTCGCGGAAGGCGATCAGCTTCTCGCCCAGCAGCATGAGGCGCAGCGGCGCGCCGTCCGGCGCCAGCTCCGACGACATCGCCGCC
>DATIYL010000133.1:0-8602 GCA_035517635.1 Allostellaceae bacterium
CTCGTAGCCGATCTCCTTGATCGCGTGCCGCGCCACCTCGACGAGCCGGTCATGGGTGATGGAAGCGGGGCCGCGCACTTCGCCGGCGATCACCACCCGGTTGGTCGTCGCCAGGGTCTCGCACGCCACCCGCGCATGCGGGTCGGCGGCGAGGAAGGTGTCGACGACGGCGTCGGAGATGCGGTCGCAGACCTTGTCCGGATGACCTTCCGACACGGATTCGCTGGCAAAAACATAGTCGCGCTTGGCCACAGTCAGTCCTTCCCTGTTGAGGCGGCCCGGTTCGGGCGGCTCGACGGCCTTGATGAACGCCGCGTCGGCAAAGCCGCTCCCCGCCCTGTTGAGGGCGGCGGAACGCAGCGACATGTGGCAAGGGAGAGTGCTTTCCGTCAACCGGTTTTTTGCCGCCGGTTGTGGGGCGAAATTTAGCCCTCTTGGGCGCAGGCGTTGGCGATCGCCTTGGTGAGGTCGAAGAGGCGGCGGCGGATCTGCGAATCCGGGATGCGGTAATAGGCGCGGACCAGCTCCAGCGTCTCGCGGCGCATCATCGGGTCGGGCTCGGCGCGCCCCTCATCCCTCACCGACGCGGCCTCGGTCGGCGGTGCCGCCACAGCCGGGTCGATATCGTCGAAGAAGAACGACACCGGCACGTCCAGCACCCGCGACAGATCGTAAAGCCGGCTCGCGCCGATGCGATTGGCGCCGCGCTCGTATTTCTGCACCTGCTGGAAAGTGAGGCCGATCGCATCGCCGAGCCGCTCCTGGCTCATCCCCAGCAAGGTGCGCCGCAGGCGCACCCGCGAGCCGACATGGACGTCGACGGGGTTGGGCTTGTCGGACTTGCGACGCCGCCTGCGTCCGACCGGTGGCTTTGCAGTCATTATCGCCTTTGAGGCTTGGGACGGGCCTAGGACACGCCTAGATAGTTCACACTATAGTATGCGGTCAACCGCTGCGACCGTCCCAGCGTCGATTATTTGCAAAGCATCCAAGTCACTTCGAGCGATGGCGATCAAAAAGCGAAGCAAATCCGGCGATCGCTAGCAGAGCGAGCAAGATGGCCCAGAAGCCGGCATCGCGCACGCGCTCATAAGGGGTGGGCGGCAAAGCGCTCGGCAAAGCGGCGTCAACCACCCCGACCGCATCGAGGTCGAGCCGGGCACGGACCCGGCCATAGGCGTCGAACACCGCGGAAACGCCGTTATTGGCGGCGCGCACCAGCGGCATGCCTTCCTCGACCGCACGCACGCGCGCGATGGCGAGATGCTGGAAAGGGCCGGAGCTGACGCCGTACCAGGCATCGTTGGTGACGTTGAGCAGCCATTGCGGCCGCTGCGCCGGATCGATCACCGCGCCGGGAAAGATCGCCTCGTAGCAAATCAGCGGCGAGACCGGCGGCAGCCCCGGCAGATCGAGCGTGCGCGGCCCGGTGCCGCGCGAGAAATCGCCGATGCTGGGCACGATCTTGTCCATCGGCAGAATGCCGCGCAGCGGCACATATTCGCCGAAGGGGACGAGATGCGCCTTGTCGTAGCTGGCGATGACCGCGCCCTTGTCGTCGATCACGTCAAGGCCGTTCCAGATATGGGCGGGAGGCCAGCCCGTCAGCGGCTCGGCGCGCACGGCGCCGGTGAGCAGCAGCCCGCCCTGCGGAATGATCCTGGCGATGGTCTGGCGCAGCTCGGGATAGCGCTCGAGCAGCGGCGGCGCCGCCGCTTCGGGCCAGATGATGTCGGTGATGCCCGCCGCCCCCGGTGCCGCGCTCAGCTCGAGCAGCCGGCGGAAATTCTGCGTCAGCGCTTGCGGATCGTTCTTGAGCTTCTCGGGGATCGAGGGCTGGACGAGGCGCAGCATCACGCCCGGCACGGTGTCGCGCGTCGCCGACGCCAGCCGCCAGGCACCGCCCCCCGCCGCCACGGCGACCATGAGCAGCGCTGCGGCCGGCGCCCAGAACCGGCCGCTGCCGAGATCGCCGAGCCGCGCCGGCAGTGCCGCCGCGACCGCGGTGAGGAGGCTGAGGCCGTAGATGCCGAACACCGCCGTCGATTGCAGCACCGTCAGCGCTCCGGGGAAGGCGCCGGCCCAGGCATACCCGACGAGGTTCCAGGGAAAGCCGGTCAGCACATGGCCGCGCGCATACTCGGCGGCGGCCCAGGCGCAGGCGAGAACCAGAATGCGCGGCGTGCCGGAGAGATGCAGCCGCTCGCGCGCCTCGTAATAGGCGAGCAGGCCCAGCGCCGGAAAGAGTGCCAACCCTGCCGGCAGCGCCACGACCGCGAACGGCAGCAGCCACCAGAAGCGCTCGATGTCGACGAAGAGCGCGGCGGCAATCCAGTACAGCCCGGCAACGAAGAAGCCGAAGCCGAAGCTCCAGCCCAGCAGCGCCGCGCTCCGTCGCGTCGCGACTCCGTCCGAGAGCCAGACCAGGCCGCTCATCGAGACGACCAGGATCGGCGTCAGATCGACCGGCGACAACGCCGCCGCCGCGAGCGCCCCCAGGAGGATCGCAGTGACATGCCGCCGCCAGCCCGAAAGCCCAGCGCACCAGAGCGCGCCGCGCTGCAACGGTGCCAAGGGGCCCGCTGCGCGGAACAACAGGCTGGCGGGCGCCTCAGGCATCGGAGGCTGCCGCCTGCGGCAGGCCGCGCAGCCGCAAGCGCTTGACGCGGCGCGGATCGGCGTCCAGCACCTCGAATTCGAGGCCCGAGGGGTGCCGCACCACCTCGCCGCGGCTCGGCACGCGGCCGGCGAGCGCGGTGACGAGGCCGCCGAGGCTCTCGATCGTCTCTTCCTCCGCCGGCGGCAGCAGCGCCGTCGGCACCCGCTCCTGCAGCGTCTCGAGCTTGACGCGCGCATCGGCGATGAGCGTGCCGTCGGGACGCTCGATCAGCTTCGGCCGGTCGGCGTCGTCATGCTCGTCCTCGATCTCGCCGACGATCTCTTCGATGACGTCCTCGATGGTGACGAGCCCATCGATGCCCCCGAACTCGTCGACCACCAGCGCCATGTGCACGCGCGACAGCCGCATCTGCAGCAGCAGGTCGAGCACCGGCATCGAAGGCGCCACGAACAGCACCTTGCGCGCGATCTTGCCGAGCGCCACCGGCTTGCCGTCGGCGGCGTAGGGCAGCAGATCCTTGATGTGGACGATGCCGACGACGTCGTCGAGCGTCTCGCGATAGAGCGGCAGGCGCGTGTGGCCGTGCTCGACCAGCTGCTTCACCGCCTCGGCGAAGGGCGTGTCGATCTCGAGCGCGACGATGTCGACGCGCGGCACCATGATGTCGGCGGCGCTGAGCTCGTGCAGCTTGAGGATATTGCCGAGCAGCGTCCGCTCATGCGGATCGATCGGCTGCTCTTCCTTGTGCTCCTCGATCAGCTCTTCGAGCTCCTCGCGCAGGCTGGTCTCGCCGTTGCGCGGGCCGACGAGCTGTTTCAGCCAGTTGCGCAAGCCGTGCAGCGGGCCTTCGGGACCCGGCGTCGCGTCAGCCATGGGTCGCCTCGCGCGCGCGATAGGGATCGGCGATGCCGAATCCGGCGAGGATGTCGGTCTCGAGCGCTTCCATGCGCTCCGCCTCCGCGGCGGCCTCGTGATCGAAGCCCAGCAGATGCAGGACGCCATGCACCACGAGATGCGCGAGATGGTCGGCGAGCGGCTTCCGCTGCGCTCCGGCTTCGGCCGCGACCGTCTCGAAGGCGAGCACGACGTCGCCGAGGAGCAGCGGCGCGCCCGGCGGCTGCGGCCCGTCCTCGCCAGCGCCGAAGGAGAGCACGTTGGTCGGCTTGTCCTGGCCGCGCCAGGCGCGGTTCAAGGAGCGGACGAGCGCGTCGTCGCCGAGCACGAGGCTGAGCTCGCCCGGCGCATCGAGCCGCCGCCCGCTGCCCGCGAGCGCGGCGCGCGCCGCGGTCAGAGCGATGCGCTCCGCCTGCGGCAGGTTCTGGCGCCAGAGCGGCGAGGGTTCGGCGAGATCGATCTCGATCGCGCCGGCGGGATCGGGATCGCCGCTCATCGCTCTTTCTTCGCGCGCGACGCTTCGCGCCGGCGGTCGCGCTGGTCGTAGGCGCGCACGATGCGCGAGACCAGCGCGTGGCGCACGACATCGGCTTCGGTGAACTCGACCACCGCCACGCCCTCGACGCCGTGCAGCGTCTCGAGCGCGTCGCGCAGCCCGCATTGCGCGCCGGGCGGCAGGTCGATTTGCGACAGATCGCCGGTCACCGCCATGCGCGCATTCTCGCCGAGCCGCGTCAGGAACATCTTCATCTGCACCGGCGTCGTGTTCTGCGCCTCGTCGAGAATGACGAAGGCGTTGGCGAGCGTGCGGCCGCGCATGAAGGCAAGCGGCGCGATCTCGATCTCGCCGTTGGCCAGACGCTTCATCACTTGATCGCCGGGCAGCATGTCGTAAAGCGCATCATAGAGCGGGCGGAGATAAGGGTCGACTTTCTCGCGCAGATCGCCAGGCAGGAAGCCCAGCCGCTCGCCGGCCTCAACCGCCGGGCGTGACAGCACGATGCGCTCGATCGCGCCCGACATCATCATGTCGACCGCGGTGGCGACGGCAAGATAGGTCTTGCCGGTGCCGGCGGGGCCGAGGCCGAAGACCAGCTCGTGCTCGCGCAGCGCGCGAATATAGGCTGCCTGGTTGGGGCTGCGCGCGGAGATGCGCCGCTTGCGCGTGCGGATCTCGTCGCCCTCGCTCCACAGCTCGCGCGCGCCCGGGCGGCTCTGCGCCAGGCGCAGCGCCGCATCGACCGCGGCGCCGTCGACCTCGAGCCCGCGCTGCAGCCGCTCATAGAGCGCTTCGAGCGCCGCGCGCGCGACATCGGTGCGGGCGCTCGGGCCGGAAATGGCGAGGCGGTTGCCGCGCGAGACGACGGAGACGCCGAGCTTGCGCTCGATGCGGTCAAGGTTCTCGTCGCGCTCGCCGAACAGCTGCGCCAGCAGCGAGTTGTCCTCGAACTGCATCTGCACGCGGCCCTCGGCGCCGTCGGCGCTCATTGTGCCGCCTCCGTACGCGCTGTCGCGATCTCGCCGGTGAGGCTGTTGGGCAGCAGCGCGGTGATGCGCACCGGCGCTACGGTGCCGATGAGCGCCTCCGGCGCTTCGGCATGCACCGCCTGCAAATAGGGGCTGCGGCCGGCGAGCTGGCCCTTGTGCCGGCCGCGCTTCTCGAACAGCACCGCCATCTCGCGGCCGAGCGCGGCGGCGTTGAACCGGCGCTGCTGCTCGGCGAGGAGCGCCTGCAGCGCGGCGAGGCGCTCGGCCTTCACCGCTTCCGGCACCTGCTCCGGCAGCGCCGCGGCCGGCGTTCCCGGCCGCTTGCTGTATTTGAAGGAGAAGGCCTGGGCGAAGCCGATCTCGCGGATGAGGGCGAGCGTTGCCGCGAAATCCTTGTCGCTCTCGCCGGGGAAACCGACGATGAAGTCGGAGGAGAAGGCGATGTCGGGGCGCGCGGCGCTGAGGCGCTCGATGATGCGGCGATAGTCATCGGCGCGGTGCCTGCGGTTCATCGCCGCCAGCATCGCGTCGGAGCCGGACTGGACCGGCAGGTGGAGGAAGGGCATGAGCGCTGGCAGCTCGCGATGCGCGGCGATCAGCGCGTCATCGACGTCGAGCGGGTGCGAGGTGGTGTAGCGCAGCCGCTCGAGACCCTCGATCGCGGCGAGGGCGCGCAGCAATCCGCCGAAGCCGCCGTCGCCGCCGCGCCAGGCATTGACGTTCTGGCCGAGCAGCGTGATCTCGCGCGCGCCCTGGGCGACGAGGCGGCGCGCTTCGGCGACGACAGCCGCCGCCGGCCGCGAGAACTCGGCGCCGCGGGTATAGGGCACGACGCAGAAGGTGCAGAATTTGTCGCAGCCTTCCTGCACCGAGAGGAAGGCGCAGACGCCTTGCGGCGCCGCCGCTTCGGGCAGGAAGTCGAACTTGCCTTCGGCGGGGAATTCGGTGTCGAGCACCTGGCTGCCGGCGCGCGCCGCCCGCGCCACCATCTCCGGCAGGCGGTGATAGGTCTGCGGCCCGAGCACGATGTCGACGAAGGGGGCGCGCGCCAGGATTTCGGCGCCCTCGGCCTGCGCCACGCAGCCGGCGACGGCGAGGATCATCGGCTCGCCGCGTTCGCCCTTCCGCGTCTTCAGCGGCCGCAGGCGACCGAGCTCGGAAAACACCTTCTCCGCCGCCTTTTCTCGGATGTGGCAGGTGTTGAGGATGACCATATCGGCGTCTTCGGCCGTCGCCGACGGCGCATAGCCCAGCGGCGCCAGCACATCCGCCATGCGCGCGGAATCGTAGACGTTCATCTGGCAGCCATAGGTCTTGATATAGAGCTTTTTCGCCAAGCGCCTATCCCTGCTCTGCTTACTGCGCCGCCGCGCCGGCCGGTTGGCGCGACGCGGCATTGGGCACCGGCGCCGGCCATTCCTGCTTCCGCCCGGCCACGGCGCTCGCGACGCCCGCCGCCACCACGCGGTAGCAATGCTCGGCCAGAGCCTTGCGCGAGCCGAAATCGGCAAGGCTCACCGGCGGGTGGAAGGCGACCTCGACGCCGACCCGGCCGAGCCCGAGCATCGTCCACAGATGCGGCATGAACTCCATGTCGCCATACCAGGCGACGAAAGGCCGGTCGAGTCGGCCGAGCGGCATGCCGTCGAGCCGGACATAGGCGATCGAGACCGGCTGCACGATGAGCGCGCCATGCGGCCCGGCATAGTCGGCGACGCTGAAGAGGGCGCTCTTGAACGGCAGCGCGCGATTGCCATCGCCGGTCGTGCCCTCGGGGAAGAGGATGAGGTTGTCGGCCTCGTCGAGCCGCTCGCGGATGGCGTTGCGCTGGTGGTGGGTGCTGCTGACGCGGCGGTCGACGAACACCGTGCGCTGCAGCTTGGCGAGCCAGCCGAACAGCGGCCAGCGCGCGACATCGGCCTTGGCGATGAACGACGCTTCGAGCAGCGAGCCGAGAATCTCGATATCGAGGAAGGAGACGTGATTGGCGACGAACAGCGTCGGCTGGCGCGGCGAGATCTCGCCGCTCACCGCCACCTGGAAGCCCAGCAGCCGCGTCGTCCAGCCGTGATAGAGGCGCGGCAGCCGCCGGGCGAGCCGGCTCCCCGCCAGCACGAACGCCGCCTGCAGCGGCATCAGCGGCAGGGTGATGGCGAGATAGAGGAACAACCGCGCAAAGCGAAGCAGCGTGGCGCTCATGCGCTGGCGCCGCCGTCCCGCGCCTGGCGCTCGTAGTGCCGATAGTACTTATCGGTGACCAGATCGGTCTTCACCACGACACAGACATCGGTGGTGTTGAACTGGTGGTCGATCACCGCGCCGTCGCCGATGAAGCCGCCTAGGCGCAGATAGCCTTTGATCAGCGGCGGCAGCTCGGCCAGCGCCCGCGCCGGATCGAGCGCGGCCCGGTCGAGCCGCCGCATATCGACATAGCGCTCGGCGAGCGCGCGCGGGCGCAGCGCCGGCGGCGCCAGATGATGGTGATAGAGATAGGAGAGCGGCATGGCGAGCGTCTCGGGATCGATCCCCGGCAGGCTGGCGCAGCCGAACATCAGCGCGATGTCGTAATGGAAGATATAGGCGGCGATGCCGCGCCAGAGCAGCTGCATCGCCGGCCGGTTGCGCACCGAAGCGTCGACGCAGGAGCGGCCGAGCTCGAGGATCTGTCCGGGATAGTCGGCGATCTTGCCGATATCGTATTCGCCGGCGGAATAGAAATGGCCGTGGCGTTCGGCGGCCGGGCGGCGGATCAGGCGATAGGTTCCGACCACCGCCTGGGGACCCGCGCCGCGCTCGTGATCGATCACGAGAAGATGGTCGCAGACCCCGTCGAAACTGTCGAAATCCCGCTTTTGCCGCGCCATCTCCGCGCTCGGCTTCGCGCCCATCTCGTCGTAGAAGACGCGATAGCGCAGCGCCTGCGCCGCATCGACATCGCCCACCGTCTCGGCGAGCCGCACCTGGAGCAGGCCCGAGCGGACATCGACGATGGAGACCGGCCCGGCCGGGGCGAGCGCCTGTTGCGGCTGCGGCTCGATCAAGGCGCGCTGTCCGGCGGTCACTTGTGCTCGGCCTTGCCGGCGAGCGGCACGGCGAACAGCTCGAGTCGGTGGCCGACCAGCCGGTAGCCCAGCTTCTCGGCCACGTGGCGCTGTAGTTTTTCGATGTCCTCGTTGCGGAACTCGATCACCTTGCCGCTCTGCACGTCGATGAGATGGTCGTGATGCTCGGAGCTGGCCTCTTCATAGCGCGCCCGCCCGTCGCCGAAATCGTGGCGCGCCAGGATGTTGGCCTCTTCGAAGAGACGCACGGTGCGGTAGACGGTGGCGATGCTGATCTTCGGGTCGATCTCGGTCGCCCGGCGATGCACGGCCTCGACATCGGGATGATCGGCCGAATCGGACAGCACCCGAGCGATCACGCGGCGCTGCTCGGTCATCTTCAGCCCCTTGTCGAGACAGAGTTGTTCGAGCCGCGACGGCATCCCCACCTGTCACGCGCTGTTGCGCTGCCGAAACAGTATACTCGAAAGCCCGGGGCGAGCCTATACCGCCCGACCCGCCCGGGGGTGGTCAAGCGGCGCTGCTGCGCCGGCCGCGT
>DATIYL010000134.1:0-10284 GCA_035517635.1 Allostellaceae bacterium
GCGTCCATGTAATCCGGGTATTTCTCGCCCCAGAGCCAGACATTCATCCCGCCCATCGAGTTGCCGATGATGAGGCGCACATGTCGGATGTGCAGCCCTTCGGCGAGCAGCCGGTATTGCGCATCGACCATGTCGGCATAGTCGTATTGCGGGAATTTCGTCTTGAGGCCGTCCGAAGGCTTGGCGCTTTTGCCATGGCCGAGCGCATCGGGAATGATGATGTAATACTTCGTCGCGTCGAAGGGTTGGCCGGGCCCGAACAATTCGCCGGCGAAAGCTGGTGTCAGCACGCTTGCCGCCGAGCCGCCGCTGCCATGCAGCACCACGATCGGCATTCCGGCGGGATCGCCGATGGTCGTGTAATGCAGGCGAAGCTCCGGCATGGTCTCGCCGGTATGGAACTTGAAATCATGCGCGATCCAGTCGCCCTGTTTCGGCTCCGGATAGCTCGCCGCCGCGCTGATGGACGGCAACATAAAGGCAAGCGCCGCGAATGCTCTGACGATCCTCATGGGCGATTCTCCCCAAAGCAGCGCGGCGTTCGGCCTGCGGCTTTGCGGACGGTACCATACACGATGAAGCCGGCGACCGAAGCCGCCCGCCGCCGTCTGTGGCGCGGGTCAGCGTCGTTCGAGCCGCTGGAGCAGTTCTTCCACCCCGGCGACGAAGGCCGCCGTATCGGCCGCGGTTCGGAAACGTCTGGTATTGGCCGAAAGCCGTTGCCATTCGGCCTCGTCGCGGGCGAGGCGCTCCATGAACCTGGCGAGGCCCGGTGCATTGTCCGGCTCGATCACATAGCCGTCGACGCCGCTCCGCACCAGGAGATCGCGCGCGCCGCAATTCTCCGAGACCAGGACCGGCACGCCGAGCGCAATCGCCTCGTTGACCACCAGGCCGAACGGTTCTTCTGTGCTGGGCAGGATCAGCGCCAGACTCGAGGCCAGAACGCGCGCCACCCTCTCCTCGTCGAGCCAGCCGCAGAAACGCACGCCATCGATACCGCCCTCAGCAATGCGGCGCTTCAGAGCGTCCTCGAGCGGCCCCGCACCGCACAACAACAGCTCGCGCGGCGGGCCCGAGCAGCGCTGGCGATAGGCCGCATAGGCGTCGAGCGCGAGCTCGAGATTCTTTTCCGGCACGAAGCGCGCGATCACTGTGAAGTGGCGCTCGGCATGGGCCGGCCCATCGGTCCCGGCAAGCCGCACCAGGCGCTCCATCGAGACCGTATCGTAGCCGGTGACGACGCGCTCGGCCGGCATCCCGAGGAATTCGAGATAGCTCTTGGAGCGGCGCCCACCGACGAAAGCCGCGTTGTAGGGCCGGTACAGCACCGCCTTGCCCAGCTCCCGCCACATCGACCGCTGCTTATCGTCGAATTTCGAGTCCTGCATGACGATCACGCGGCGCCCGAGCAGCCGCAGCAGGCAGGCCGCGAGGAAGATCGGCGGCAGCTGGAAGTCGCAGAGAAAGACGTGGCGCGCGCGGGAGCGCAGGCATGCGCCCAGCAGCGCCATGAGATGTCGCCAGGCCGGCACCTGCGAGTCGCGCTTGCCGGGAAAGAGCGTCAGCTTTTGGAAGGCCCCGCCTTCCCCGCTGGGCGCCCAGTCATAAACCTCGCCCTGGCTCACCAGCTCCAATCCGATGACTTTGCGTCGGCCGGCCAGCGCCTGGCCCAGAGCCTCGCATCGGTCCATATGGTAAGGGCCGAACTGGCTCCAGGCGAAGACGAGCGGAGAGAGAGAGGCGTCGCTCACCCTCGGACTCCTTCCAGGCCGCGCATCGTGGCGGAGAACCGCCTCAAGCCGGTAAACGCGGCGCGCAAGCGGATAGTCGCCGGGCCGCACTAATCGCCTTCGACGCCAACGGCCTCCGGGCGCGCGCGGACGCCCAGCGGTGCTTGCAAGGTCTGCTTCACGTGATCGGCGAGCCGAAGGGCCAGCGCGAGCAGCGTCGGCATCGGCGACACCGATCCGCCGGTGGGGAAGACCGACGCGCCGGCGACGAACAGATTGCCGACGCCATGTACCTGGCAATTCCCGTCCACCACGCCGCGGCGCGGATCCGCATGCGCGCGGGTCGTGCCGATCTGATGCCAGCCGCCGGCAAAATCCGCAGGCCATTGGTCGCGCTCATGCGCCGCGAGAGGTGCCAGCCGCCCCAATCCCAAGCGCTGGAGCTCCGCATCGATGATTGCCTCCGCGCTGACGGTGGTGTGCCGGTCGATCGGCAGCAGCCGCCAATCGACCCGCGCGCGCGGCAGCCCGAAGGGATCGCGTCGGTGCTGAAGCGTCACGCGGCTCGCCCAGTTCGGCGCCTGCTCCGGCTTGCTTTCCAGCACCAGCCCACTGATGAGGCTTTCGGATTTGAGCGCTTGCGCGAGCGCGCCGAGAACGACGCCGTCGAAGCGCAAGGCGAGCGCCGCCAGTTGCTTCAGCCCCAAAGATTTGGGTCTGAAGGGCAGCCGCATCCGGTCATAGGGATCGCTGCCCCACTTGCGGCTGAGCTTCACGACGAGATCCCTGAAGCTCTCCCAGCCGCGCGAGCTCTGGCCGTAGAAGACGGGATAGATGCTCGCTTTGTAGTTCAGCATCCTTTCCTTCTGCTGCAACGTGGGCGGAATCGACAAACCAAGGGCAAAACCGCGATCGCGCACATTCAGCCCATAAAGCCCGAAGGGAAAGCGCTGCGGGCCCGGCAGCAGTACGCGGCGCAGATGCGGGTGATCCATGAGATAGCGGCCGACGAGATCGTAGTGATTGCCGAGCCCGCGCGGCGCGGCGTCGTTCGACAGCAGCAGCAGGCGCGCATTCTCGACGGCGCCGGCGGCGAGGATGAAAACGCGCGCAGCCACTTTGAGCCGGCTGCCGGTGAGGCTTCCTACCTCGACTGCGGTGACGCGGCGCGCGTCCCCGGTCGTCTCGACCTTGAGCGCATGCGCATTGAGCAGGCATTTGACGGCGCGGCTCGCTGCGATCGTCTGGCGGTAGACCTGCCCGAACCGCACCGGCGCGCTGAAGCGGTAGAGCGCTGTTTCCACGCGCGCGGGATCGAAGGGAATGAGGCGGGCGCGCGGATCCGCCATGGCCCCGCTCGGTGGCACGGCATAGTCGTGGGAGGCGACGTCGCACAGAGCGTGGACGCGCTCGACATAGGGGGCGAGCGCGCGCCCATCGAAGGGCCAGCCGCTGTCATCGACCCAGCCGCGCTGCCGGAAATCGATGTCGTCGAGGCCGCGGAACCAGCCGCCCCAGGCATTGGTGTTGCCGCCGAAAAACCGCAGCTGCAAGCTCTCGAGGGGAGAATAGAGGGTGCCGACGCTGTCGCCCTCGGCCAAGGCCTGCGTCGCCGGGGCGGCGTCGAGGCCGCCGCTCTCCAGCAGGCAGACCTGCAGGTCCGAGGCGGCGAATTGCAGCGCGAGAGCGATGCCCGCCGCCCCCGAACCGATGATACAGATGTCGCTGTCGATGATCGTGCCGGACGGAATGCCGCGCGCGTCGATAAACAAGGGCTCCCCCGATCGGTCGCCTCGAAAGGGCGCCGACCGACCCTCGGCGCCGCGTTCTCGCGAGATTAACAATCCCGTCGGCCGATCGTTCAACCAAAAGATGATAGGCCGAGACCAACAGTTTCTCGTGACGGCGGTCTAGCAACCCCAGAGCAATAATTCGGTGTGCGGCGTTCCAGTGGCCCGCGCCGGTTGCCCGAATCTCCCTATCGAACCCTGCGAGCCTCGAACTGGGCAAAGTGCTCGGCGAGACGGAGGGGAATGACCGTCGCGTCGAGCGGCAGCTGATGGGACATCTGAACGACGTTCGTTCCCCATTCGCTATTGCCTTCGACGATCACAGGCCCGTCTTCGCTGATCGCGATGTCCCAGCCGATGGAAGGCAGCATCTTGAATTCCGCATGCGCCGCGACGGCAAGCTCCTTTACCTCGGACCAATGCGGCAAGCGGCGCCCGAGAATGGCGGCGCCGCTCTCGGGATGCGCATCGAAAACACCCGATCGCGACTTGAACACGGCCAATCCCAACCGGCCGTCATGCAGGGTGATCGGCGCCGCCAATCCGCCGGCCGCGAAATTGTCGGCCAGCAATGCACCAACCGGCATGCGGAAGCAGGCGAGCGTAAGCTCGATGCGCCCGCGCGTATCGCGAACGGTGACGGCACGCACCGTGCTCAGCCCGTTTCCCGACAGCGCGCGCAGTTCCGGATGATTGGTCACCCGCGGCTGCAGGATCAGCGGGTATTCGAGCGAGAGCGCGGACAGCTTGGCATAGAGCTCATCCAGGGTCAGGTGCGCGCCCTGATCGTCGGCATAGGATCCGTCCGCGCATCGCCGCCAAGCACAAGCCCCTTCGCCGTACCATCGGGCGGCAAATTTCGAGAAGAGGTCGGCGGACGGATGATCGGACGGCGACGCCTTGACAGAGATCGTCCCGCGATCGAACTCGGCCAATACCGGAATCACGGGCAGCCCGGCTTGCGCGGCGCGATCGTGAAAGCGGCGCTTGTCGCTGAGATCTGCGGCATCGCGCGGACCAAGCTCGCGATTGAGCCAGTCGAGGAGCAACCACAACTGGTCGTAATAGAGATACTCTCTGCGCCGTTGCCAGCATTCTCCGAGGAACAGCCGATAGTCGAAATAGGAGCTCGGACAGACCCTGAACGACGCCGTGAAAGCGACGCAGCCGGCGAGCTGCCGGACCACGCCGATGCCATAGGAGGCCGTGACGGCCTCATGCTGAGATCGCACTTCGGCAATCGCCAGCACGACCGGCTGAACGTACCAATAAAGCGGCGCTACGGCACGTTTGGCCAAGCGCTTCAACCGGCCGTTGCCCGACCTGCCGAATCGCGCTCTGACGATACGGCGATGGAGCCCATGCAGGTATTGGGTGGCAGATGCTTCAGGCGGCACGGGCACTCCTGCCGGCAGGTCCGAAGCGTAGAAGCGCCAGCACCTGGGTCAGCAGCGTGCGATCGAAGACCAGCATGAGGAGGAGATAGGTGGCGATGCCGGTCGGAAGGGTCGCCGCAAACGAGACGAGCCCGAGGCCGCTGACGAAGTGCCGGACGAGCCGGACTGCGAGAAACATGCCGGCACAGGCGAGCGATGGCCCGATGAAGGGTTTGACTTGCTCGCCTGCCGTCACCTGCGCCGTCTGCCACAGCTGGCGGATGCCGACCGGGAAGCTGAGCACGAGGCGGGCGGACCAGACCAGCGCGACGATGGTGATGCCGGCCCGTTGCGTCGCCACCGCTCCGGCGATCACGGCGCAGGCGGTGACGAGCGCGGTGACCAGGTTTCGATGCGGCGCCCCGAGAGCGGTAATGCAGGACGGCACGAAGGCACGCGTGAACAGCACGGCATTGTAGAGCGCGAAGATCTCGACAATGGGGATCGCCGGCCGCCACTCATTGCCGAAGAGAAGCGGAACCGCGTCGGGCGCGACCGCGGCGAGGCCGACCAGCGCCGGCGCGACGAAGGCGAAGCTGTAGCGCGACGCCGAGCGGAAGGCGCGCTTGAGCGCGGGCTTGTCGGCTTGCAGTGCCGAGAACATCGGCAGGCCGATGCGATAGGCGCTCGCGCCGAGAATGCCGGCGACGGGCTCGACCAGTTTGGCCGCGAAATTCAGATAGCCCACGGCATCGGCGCCATGATAGAGGCCGACCAGCAGCGGAAACACGCGATTGACCGCCGACCACAGCAGCTCCTGACCGGCGATGGGCCAGCCGAAGGCGAGGAATTCGCGACAAGCCGCCGGCGAGAATTGCAGATGCGGTCGCCGGACGCCGGCGCTCCACGACAGGATCGCCGTGCTCAAGCCGCTGACAAGCGTTCCGGCAATGATCGCCCAAGCCCCGTAGCCGGCAATCGCCAGCGCAACGGTGGATGCAACGGCGAGCAGCCGGCTCACCAACGCGCGCACCGACAAGCTCCGAAGACTGAGCTGTCGCGCCAGAACGGCGCGCGGCATCAGACTGGCACCGGTGAGCAGCGCGCTCATCCCGAGCGCCGTCACGTAGCCCGCCAGCTCCGGTCGTTCATAGAACCGCGCGATCGGCCCCGACGCCGACCAGCAGCCGAGCGCCGCCGCGCCGCCCAAGGCGATCGACAGCCAGAAGGCGGTGTCGAGCGCCCGCTCGCTGAGCTGCGGCCGCTGAATGACGCCGCCGGTCAGCAGCGAATCGATGATCAAATCACCGTATTGGCCGACGGCGAGGGCGAGGGCCGCGACGCCGAATTCGGCGGGCCGCAGCAACCGGCCGAGGACGAACACGGAGACCACGCCGAGCACGGCGGAGGACGCGGTCTCGAGCAGTGCCCAGGGAAGCGATGCCAGAACCTTTTCGCGGATCGTCACCTGCTCGCCCAAACGTTAGGGCGCCCGGCGCCGCGGGCGCCGCTGCGCCAAGAATACGAACTCTCCAACCTTCGGTAGAACGAATCTTGGACAAACGCTGATCGGCCGCTGTCGTTCCAGCCGCTTGGCGCGCATGCCGCCGGGAACTTTCAACCCCGCGCAGCGATAGCAAGGGCTCGCCTGGAAGTGGCGCGGGAACCGGCCGGCGAGGGGGCAAGGAACGAACATGCGGATGACCGGCGCTCTTCAAGAATCGGCGAAGCTGCTCGCCCTGCTGCCCGGCAGCTGGCTCGCACCGGTCGAGCAATTGGGGCCGCTCGCCCGAGCCATCCGACGGGTGAAGGGGCGCCGGAACAGTCGCACAGGCGCCAGCGACATTGTCATGGCCCATCTCCTCGATGGCGTGACACCGTCAGAGGCCGCGGAGCTGTTCCAGCGCTGGCGCGACCGCTCGCTGGAAATGACGCTGCAAATCCTCGCGCTGCAGCGTCCCGGCCGCTTCTGGCAACCCGGCATCGAAGTATCGGGGGTCACCAATCTTGCCGCGGCTTTGCGGCGCGGCTCCGGCGCCATTCTATGGATCAGCGATTTCGTCTACCGGCCTCTGGTCGTCCCGCTGGCGGTCCGGCAGGCCGGCTTTCGCAGCCCCGTCCACCTCTCCCGCCCCGAGCATGGCTTTTCGGTTACGCCCTTCGGGATCCGCTTCCTCAACCCGCGCTGGGTCGCCGTCGAGAACCGGTTTCTGGGCGAGCGCGTCGTGATCGAGCAGAACGATGCGAGCGCGGCGCTCAAGACGCTGCGCGAGCGATTGGCGGCGAACCAGATCGTGTCGATCACCGTCGCCGAAACCGGCCGGCGCACGCTCGACACCAAATTCCTGCACGGCACGCTCCGCGTCGCCACCGGTCCCCTGCATCTCGCCCGCAGCACCGGCGCACCGCTGTTGCCGATCTTCGCGGTGCGGAACGAGGCGGGCGCCTACAAGGTGTCGATCGGCCCGGCCTTGCCGGTCGATGACCGCGTCGATCCGCCCTATTCGACGGCGATCCGCGCCTATGCCGCGCAGCTCGAGCCGCTCGTGCGGAAGTATCCCGATCAATGGAATGGCTGGATCGCGTTGGGGCGTCTCGTGGAGAAGACCCCGGCCTTCATCCAGAGCTTCGACTGCGCCAGCGCCATCGCGCGAGACCTGGAACGCATCGGTCTTTCTCCTCAGGCAGCGCTCGGCTGACGAGACGCGGATGCGATCGATCGCGACAGGGAAAGAGTTTTCGCGCATCGCGCCGCTGCGCGCTCGGAGCCGCGCGCCGTCGCGCCTGTCGCGGGCCATCGTCGGCATCGGCCTGAGCAAGCGTCTCCAGCTTCTCGCCGAGCGGCAAGCGCTGCATCGGCGCGTCACCGATCCGGCCGAGATCGCGCGCCACCAGCTCGCCGCCTTCAACGGGGTCTGGCGCATCGCGGTGCGGCGCTATCGCTTCTACGCCGAATGGCAACGGCGTCACGGGCTCAAGGACCAGCTTGCCGATCTGGCGGAGCTGCAGCACTTCCCGATCCTGCGCAAAGCGGACCTCGAAGCGAATTTCCGGACGATCGCCGAGGACGCGGGCCCTTGCGGCCTCATCGGCACGGGCGGCAGCTCGGGACCGTCGACCTTGTTCCCGCGCGGGCCGGAGGATCACGCCTTTCTTCATTCGAACATGTATCTCGGGCGTTCCTGGGGCGGCATCGCGCCCGGCGACAACATCGTGCTCATCTGGGGACATGATCATCTCTACGGCTTCGGTCTGAAGGGAAGCGTCAACCGCGTCAAACGGCGCGTGATGGACCGCTTGATCGGCACCAAACGCCTCAGCGTCTATCGCCTCGACGATGACTCGGTCGCAGCCTATTTCGACGCGATCAGAGCGCGTCCCGGCGCCGTCGTCGTGGGCTATGTCTCGGCCATCCGCAAGTTGCTCGATTTCGTCGAGCGATCCGGCATCGACGGACGCGACGCCGGCATTCGCGCCGTCGTTTTCTGCTCCGAGACCGTGTTTGCCAGGGATCTCCGGCGCGTTCGCGCGCTGCTCGGCGCCGTGCCGCTGATCGAATACGGCATGGGCGAAACCGGCGTCATCGCCTACTCGACGCCGGAGGCGAGCGCCCTCACCTTTCTCTGGGATGCCTTCCACTGCCATGCGAGCGACGCCGGCGAGCTGCTCGTCACCTCGCTGCAGCCGTTTCGCTTCCCGCTCATCCATTTCGGCACGGGAGATCGCGTGCAATTGCTCGAGGGCGGCGAGCTTCTGCCGTTCCGCTGCGCGCGCATCGCCGGGCGGACAAGGACGCTGCTGCAGCTGACCTTGCGCGACGGGCGCAAGATCGACGTGCATAGCGAGCTGCTGGAAGACTGCCTCGATCTCGTGCCGGAAGTGCGCTCCTATCTCATCCGGCAGACGGGCGAGAAGATCGAGATCGCCGTGCGCACCGTCGGCGATGGCAGCCTGGAAGCGACGCGCCGCCACTTTCTCGATGTCCTCGGACGCCACTGCGGCGCGCTCGATGAAGCGACGCTGCGCTTTACGCCGCTGCTGCGCGAGCCCTATACGGTGGCGGGAAAGCGCCAATACGTCGTTCGGGACTAGACGGCGCCCGCGCCCTACCCGGCTTTCGCGCTTTCGGCCCAGCGCTTCATCAGCGTGTTGGAGGGCAGCCTTTCGTCGAGCACCTTCTTCGCCGTCGCCGCGCCCGCGGCGGGCACGAGCTTGGGATCGAGCAGGCCGATCTGCACCAGCACCGAGGCCTGATCCCAATAGATATGCTCGTGATAGAGCTTGTCGCCGCGGAAATTGACGATCGCGACCAGCGGCACCTCGACATATTTGCCGGTCGGCTTGACGCCGGGCAGCATCCAGTCGATCTCGCGGTCATGGGTGAAGCAGAAGATCATCTCGTCGACGACGCGGTCGGCGCCGATCGTGCGCGAGATCGGGATGAGGCGCGTATCGGCCGGATTCGAGTTGACGAAGTGGTTCTTGTAGAAGCGACTCAGATCCTTGGCGCCGACGCCGCCGGTCATGGTCGGGACGTGGTTGACATAGGGCTCGGCCACCATCGTCGCCATCGTCGCGTCAACGTCGCGCGTCGCGAACTCGTAATAGCAATGCTGCTCCCACAGGGCGCTCAGATTGAACACCGGCCCCAGCGCCTTGCGGAACAACGCGATCGAGCGCGAATGCGCCATCATCGCCGCCGGCTTGTCGAAATTGCTGCCGCCTTTGCGGGAGAAGGCGTGATCGACGCCGGGATAGACATAGATCTCGATGTCGGGACGGCCCTCGAACGCCCCTTTGATCGCGCTCACTACCGCGGGCGGCGTCCAGCGATCCTTCTCGCCCATATGGAGCACCATCGGGCATTTGATCTTCCCCGCCTCGCCCAGCACCTGCTCGATGCCGACGCCGTAATAGGAGACGGCGGAATCGACGCCGAGCCGCGCCGCGCTCAAATAGGCGAGGAGGCCGCCGAGGCAGAAGCCGATGGCGCCGACCTTGCCCTTCATTTCCGGCAGCGCGCGCAGCGCGGCGATGGTGGCGCCAATATCCTCGACCGAGCGGTCGACGTCGAATTTCTCGCGATAGGCGAAGGCCTGCTTGCGCTCCTCCTCGGTGAAGCCGAGCTCGATGCCGGGCTTGATGCGCCAGAACAGGTCCGGCGCCAGCACGACATAGCCTTCCTCGGCATAATGATCAGCAACGCTGCGGATATAGGCGTTGACGCCGAAGATCTCCTGCAGCAGCACGATGCCGGGGCCGCTGCCCTTGGCGGGGGTCGCGAGATAAGCCTTGAAGCTGCCGCCGTCCTTCGCCTTCACCTCGATCCAACGACCCGCCATCGCCGCTCTCCTTGCCGAACTATGGAAGCCTGTCGTAGCGGAC
>DATIYL010000135.1:0-43727 GCA_035517635.1 Allostellaceae bacterium
ATCCGCTACCGCGATGTCGGCGCCGCCGAGCTCTTCGCCGAAGAGCGCATCGCCGGCTGGTCCTGGCGCAAGCGCAGCAATGCCGAGCTCACGCGCGCCGTCTTCGGCGATCCCGCGCCAGGGCGCCGCCTGCCACCGCGCCGCCTGCCTGCGCGAAGCCGAAGCGACCTCGCTTCGGCGGAGGCAGGCCTGCCTGCGCGAAGCCAATGCGACTTCGCTTCGGCAGAGGCAGGCCTGCCTGCGCGAAGCCGAAGCGACTTCGCTTCGGCGGAGGCAGGCGGACGAGGCCCTTACGACAGGAGATCGCCATGACGAACACCGGCCCCGCCGCAGCCCGCGTCGGGCTCGATCGCGCCGAGCGGCAGCGTCGCGCGCGCCGTGCCGCCGATGAGCGCGATCACTTCGAGCGAACCCGCCACAGCCTCGTGTTTGATGGCCATGAGCTCGGCTATGTGAAGCCGACGGCGGAGACCGAGGCAAAGCTCCGCCCCGACCCGATCGTGCGTCTCGTCGCCAATGACACCCTGACGCGCGAGCAAGGCCGGGCCGCCGTCGAGATTCGCATGATCTTTGAACGCATTGCGGCGGGCCTGTTGGCGCGGACCAGCGACCCGTCGAACCGAAGCCCCGGCACACGGCCCGAAATCCCGGAGCGCATCGCGCTGCTCCACGTACAACGCTACCTCCCCTGGGCCCGTTATCTCGGCGGCAGCACCACAGAGCCGTTGCAGCGTGGCCGTTGCGCCCCGGCGCTCGAGATCGCGACCGAGGTGGTGATCGACGGCGCGAACCTGGCGCAATGCGACCGCGCGCGGCGCTGGCGCAACGGCACCGCCGCAAAGCTGCTCGTCTATGCGCTCGCCGTCTATACCGACCGCGCCGGCTGGGAGCGCAACCGCGACACGATCGCCGCGTTCGAGGCGTGGTGGGACCAGCGAAGACGCGCTGGCAGGCGCTTGAATCGCGTTGCGTCGGACGAGCCGACGAGACTACCTCAACTTGTTATCATAGAGATCCGAACACTTTCAGCGGGACGAACCCGCGCACGAGCTGCCTCGTCGGCAGCCCACTTCTCAGGGAGGACCGCCATGCCTACGACCCCGACGGACACCGCCGCGCTCTCCGCCCAAACCATCAGGATCCTTGCGCTCGACGGCGGTGGCATTCGCGGCATCCTGTCCGCACGCCTGTTGCAGGAAATCGAGCAGCGAACGGGCAAACCCGCCACCGACCTGTTTCACCTCATCGCCGGTACCTCGATCGGCGGGATAACCGCCTGCGGCCTGCTCAAGGGGATGAGCGCGAAGGCCTTGGGCGATCTCTACGCTGCGAGGGGCGGAGAGATCTTCAGCCACTCGCTCTGGCACACCGTGACGACCCTCGACAATCTCGCCGGCCCGAAATACGCGCCGACGGCGCTCGAAACGATTCTCAAGGAGCAGTTGGGCGACACTTGGCTTTCGCAAACGCGCGGCGCCGAGCTGCTCGCCACCAGCTACTGCATTCGACTTCCCGAGCCCGTGCCGCTCGACGGCGGCGCGGTGCAAACCACCCGCATGCCGTATCTCTTCAAGACATGGAAGGCGCGCGGCACCTTTCTCGACCCGGGCGATGAGCCGCCGGCGCTCGATTTCCGGCTGCGAGAGATCGCGCGCGCCACTTCGGCGGCGCCCACCTATTTCCCGCCTGCCATGATCACCAACCGCCGAGGCGAGGCCTACGCCATGGTCGATGGCGGCGTTTTCGCCAACAATCCGGCGATGTGCGCTTTGGCCTCGGCGCGCCGCCTCTATGGCGGTCGTACGGCGCGCTTTCTGCTCGTCTCCCTCGGCACGGGAAGTCTCGAGCGCGGGATCGATGCCGACGCAGCGCTCAAATGGGGCGAAGTGTCCTGGCTTCACCCGATCCTCAACATTCTCATGGATGGGAACGCAGACACCGTCGGCTACGAAGCGGATCAGGAGCTTGGCAGCGATCACATTCGCTTCGAGATTTCGACTGGGACGAATCCCAATGACGATGCCACCGTCAACGAGGATTTCGACTGCGCCACGCCGGACAACATCGAGCGCATCGAGACTCTCGCAAAGCGCCTCATCGAGCGATCCCAGGAGAAGCTCGACCGCGTCTGCGCCACGCTCAAAGAGCCCAAAGGGACGCCGTCCCCGGCCGCCCTCGACCTGGCCGCGGCCGGCGCCAAGCCCGGCGAGGTTCCGCGCGACGTCGAAAGCCGCTTGCGCGCCGTCGAACAGCGGCTCGGCATGCCCACGTCATGAAGCCGGCGCTGCGCCCGCACCGCGATCACGGCAGCAACCGACCGGTGCCTTGCCGCTGAAAACGTTGAAAATAGAGAGCGTGATAATAGAGCGTGCGCGGGTCCAGGAGGCCCCAGCGCAGGAACTGTCGGAGATCCGCGCTGAACCCCCGCACGTCGCGACGCTGCAGGCTGTCGAGCAGGATGAGCATGGCTTTGCGCGTGCAGATCATCTTGACGTAGGAGCGGCTCTTCACGCGATCGTCACGCAGGAACATCATCCACATCGCCAGCGTCGCCCGGATATCGCCGCGCCAGGACCGGTGGACATTGGTGAAGCTGTTCGGCCGCAGCAGTGCATGATAGCGATACTGCATCAGCCGCGTCGGCGTGTAGAAGCACGGGCCGCCGGCGGTCGCAAGCAGATAGGCGATGCAGATGTCGATCGAAGCGGGCAAGTCCAGCGGAATCCGCGACCAGTCGACGGCCCCGCGGCGGATCAGCGAGCCCGAGACGACGCAGATGGAGCGATAGACCAAGGCGATCTGATCGAAGGGGTCGTAGACGCCCTCGCGCAAGAGGTGTCGGCCGAAACGGCGCGTCACCTGCTCGGTAACCGCAGCGTCGACCGTGCCCTCGGCATTGATGATGTCGTGATCGCAGAACGACACCACGATCCCGGGGTCCCGTTCCATCGGCGCGAGAAGCGTTGCGATGAGGTCGGGCCGCCAGACATCGTCGTCGCCGAGTATGGCGACGTATTTGCCCGAAGCCATCGCGACGCCCTTGGCGATGTTCGGGGTCTGGCCGATGTTGCAGGGATGGCGATGGAGGCGGATTCGAGGATCGTTGAACGAGGCGACGACGGCGCTCGGATCCCGCGGACTGGCATTGTCGCAGACGATGATCTCGAGCTTCGCATATGACTGCGCAACGACGCTCGCCAGCGCGATCTCGAGATAATGCGGGCGATCGAAGGTCGGGATGACGACGCTGACCAACGGGCCATCCGGCCCGCCCGACACGCTCATTGTGCCCTCCCTGGAGCCGGCGGTCGCGGCCCGCGACAAGCGAGAGCGTCCGTCTTGCTCGCGCGGTGTACTTCGCGCGACGTCAACCCGCGGCTCGCGCTTCGGCGATCTCGCATCCGAGTTGCGCCAACACCTTTGCCGCGGCCTCCTCGCCGCTGATGAAGGCCTCGTCGGTCCAGGCGTGGTCCCAGTTGCCGTACCGTCCGCAAAACGCGATGCCGATATCCCCTAAGAAGCCGTGCACCGTCGCGAGCGCCGGGGCGCGGTCGTGATCGTAGATCACATTCGCGTAACGGCTTACCACCGCATCTTTCAGCAGAATGACATCCGTCTTGCGGATGAAGCCGCAGCGGCGAAGTCCATCGATCACCGGCTCGATGAGCGCGTCCGGCCGCCCGGAGAAGGGACGGTACTTGTCGGAGAAATAGACCTCTGCCTGAATCGTGCCCGATCCCGGGGGCGCGTTGTTCGCCGAGAACATGTGCGGCAGGTTGATGCGCGAGAACACGATGTCTTCGTCGTAGAAATAGGTGATGTGCGTCTGCGAGAGGTCGGCGCGGTTTATGCCGAGATTGACGAGCACGGCGGTCGTGAAAGCGAGCTTGCGCGAGGCTTCCAAGACATCGCGCGGCACCCCGTCGATGAGGGGAATCAATTCCGGCAACGGTATCGACGAGATGACTCGCTCATAAGGCGCCGACCGGCCGTTGGCAAAGCGCAGCACGCGCCCCTTCGGGTCGAGGCCCGAGAGCCGATGATCGAGCCGCAATTCGAACCGCTTGGCAAAGGCTTCCAGGTAGCTCACGAAGCCGCCGAACGTCGGATAGCGGAATCCGTCGACGTAATGCTTGCTGGCGTTTTGGCCGGCGACCGCGCCATGCACCATCTCGTCGAGGGTCGGCCGATACATGCGCGGCCCGATCCAATCCGTCGTCAGCTGGTCCATCGTCGTGGTGTGGTACTTGTGGCCGTAGACCATCGGGAAGGTCTCGGCGAACGTCTTGCCGTAGGTGTGAAGAAGCCATTCCGCATAGTTCGGCTTTGCGGGCAGCGGCGTCTGCTGCGCGGCAACGAAATCTTTGATGGTGCTGACGATCAGCTCCGGCGGCAGGCCACGCAGGTTGCACTGGACCGGATGGGTGATCCGATGCCCGCGCCAATAATTGTCGATCTTCGCCTGCACTTCCTCGTAGCGGCCGCCGACATTGTCGGCCAAGAGGTCGCGGATGCGCTGATTTTTGGTGAAAGAGATATGGCCGCCTTCATCGAAGACGAAGCCGCTCTCGTAGCGGAACGACCGTGTATGGCCGCCATAATAGGGAGTCCGGTCATAGCAGACGAAGGGGACGCCCGCCGCCGCAAGGACATGGCCCGCGCCAAGTCCTGCCATTCCTGTGCCGAGTACCGCAACCGTTCTCACCTGTCAGGCTCCCGCTTCGAACGCCGCCAACGACCTTTGGAGACAAGCCAAGAACGCGATTGCGAGCTGCCAAGTTCCCGCCACAGGCGATAGCATGCTGAGCATGGGATGAGCGCCAGTGTTACGAGACGATCTGGCGGGGGCCGGCGGATTGGGAACGGGGGTCCAGGCGGCGCGCGCCCTCGGACGGACTGCGCCCATGGGTCATCGAGTCCGCACACCATTGGATGGTCCGGCGAAGGCCGTCCGCCAGGGAAGTCTCCGGCGCCCAACCGAGGTCACGCCGCGTCTCATCAACGCGTGCCACCCGCACCGGCTCGGTTGGACGGTCGGGGAGCGCGCCAAAAGCCGGCTGCGCGTCGCTTTTCATCAGCTTATAGATCGTGCCCACGAGATCTGTCGTGCTGGTCAGCGATCCCGTTCCCAGGTCTATGGTGCGGCCCGCCGCAATGGACGCCACCGACATGCGCGCAAGGCCAAGCGCGACGTCATCCACATAAATCCAGTCGCCGAGGCGCTGGCCGCTCGTCAGCTTCGGGGTCTCGCCGCGCAGCACGGAGCCGATCACGTAGGGGATGAGTTTGGTCGCGTTCTGCCCCGGTCCGTAGACCATGAACACGCGGGCGATGACGCCGGGAAGCTGGTACAGCGTGTGAAACATGCGCACATATTGGCTGCTCGCCCATTTCGAAAGCGCGTAAGGAATGTTCGGCATTGCCTCGCCGGAATGGGCGTCGGGCTCGATCTGCGATCCCGTGATGACCACCCGGCGGCAGCCGGTTTCGGCAAGGGCATGGAGCAGATTGACGGTCGTGTGCAAATTGGAGTGAAACGTCGGGAGCACGAAATTGAGATCGGTTGTCGGCCAGACATGGCTCGCGAGGTGAAAAACATAATCAGGCCGCACCGACGTCACGAGCGCGCGCGTCGCCGCGGTGTCGGTCAGGTCCACCTGCGCGTGTCGATGCGCGGAAGCGGGGCCGGCGCGCCTCCGGCTCGCCGAGCAAACCGTCCAACCCGAAGCGTAGAGCAGGTCGCACAAGCGGCTGCCGATAAAGCCGGCGCCCCCTGTGACCAAAGCACGCGCTCCCGCGTGCGCGGCGATTTCGGCCGTGTCGAAGGCGAAGTGTCGGTAACTCACGCGCACCTATCTTTCCGGCTCCCCCCGCGACAGACGAGATTCCCCCAGGGCCGGATTTCGTCATCAAACGCCGACCGGCGAGGTTTGTTCACTCAGGCGTTAGAAAAAACTGAGTCACAGCACCAGGGAAGGCAATCGGAAACCGATCTGGCGAATTTTTTTCGCAGTAACTTAACTGAAAGTTGCTCGCAATAGCTCGGATGAGCCGTTTTTATTTGCCCAAGACCACGATCCTGCCGCCCCTGCCGCCGCCACGCGGTGTGACATCTCTGTGATTTGTGATTGGAGTCTCGAACTGCGGCCAAAACGGAGACACCGCCCTATTCCTGTAACAGTGGACAGGCGCCCTTGGATCAGCCGTCGCCGGCGATTGCGGCAAGCGTCGCTCGCACTTCGGCGGCCGACGCTGGCTCCGCTCCATGTCCGCGTGCCATCCGCACGGCTTCCTCGACCCAAGCGAGATTGCTCATCTCTGTGCCCAACGGCGCATCTTCCAGGCCGACGCGCACATGGCCGCCGCGTGCGACCGCATCGCCGATCAGCGGACGGATGTCGACGCACAGCCCCGCGATCATCCACGGCGCGGCGCCCGCCGCCTCCTCCAGCAGCGCGACATGGGCGGCGAGCGCGTAGGGCCGGGGCGGAAAGCCAAAGGCGAGCTTCTCGGAGAACATGAAACGATAGATCGGCGGCTTGACGCCGGCCGCGCGCGCGAGCGCGGCGCCGGCGCGGGTGAAGCCCGGCTCATAGATGGCGAAAGCCGGGTGGAAGCCGTATCGCGCGGCAAAGCCAAGCGCATATCGGACATGGGCTTCGGGATTGACATAGGTGGCTGCCGGTTTTGCCTCGCGCGTCGTTGTCAGCTCCGTGAAATTGACGCTGCCCGGATCGATCGCTGCGAACTCGAGCAAGCCGCGCGCCGCCAGAGCTTCGATATGGGCGAAGCGGGCCGCACCATCCAAAGTCGCATCGCTGTCCGGCGCGACCACCGACGGGAAGGACGGGTAAACCGGCACGTCCATCTCGGCACGGATCCCCTCGATGATGCGCGCATAGACTTGCCAGTCGAAGGTCTGCCGGCCGCCCTTGTCATAAGCATGCGTATGGATGATCGCCGCGCCGGCGCGCGCGCAGGCGATGCCCTCCGCGACGATCGCCTCGACCGTATCCGGTATGCCCGGCTGCAGCGCCCGGCTCCAAGCTCCGTTCAAAGCCGCCTCGATCCAGACCTTTCGCATGATGGCGACGGCCTCCTTGGTGTTTCAGTCCGGCGACAGGCGGCATGTTTCCCGTGAAACATTCCACGAACGCTATGCCCGCCGCAGCGCGCTGGCGGCGCCGCAGCGGCGGCAAGGCCGTCGCGGCGCCGCGCGCCCCCTCCCCCTACTGCTTCACCAGCGGGCAGCCGCCTTCCGACATCGGGCGATAAGCCTCGGCGCCGGGAATGGTTTGAAGCACCGTGTAGACGTCATGCGGGTATTTCGATTCCGCCGGCGACTTCACCTGCATCAGATACATCGTGTGCAGCACGCGCCCATCCGGCCGGATCTCGACATTGTTGTTGTTCATGTCGTTGACCGGCGTCGCCTTCATCTTGGCCGCCACCGTCTTCGGGTCCTTGCTGCCGGCTGCCTTCACCGCCTGGAGATAGTGCAGCACGGCGGAATAGGCGCCGGCCTGCGTCATCGTCGGCACCTTGCCGTGCAGCGCCATGAAGCGCTTCGACCAGGCGCGCGTCTTGTCGTTCAGATCCCAATAGAAGGAATCCGTCAGTACCAGCCCATGCGCGGCCTTGAGGCCGAGCGATTCGATATCGGTGATGAAGATGAGCAGCGCCGCCAGTTTCTGTCCGCCTTCGGCGATGCCGAATTCGGAGGCCTGCTTGATTGCATTGACGGTGTCGGTGCTGGCATTGGCAAGCCCGATCACCTTCGCCTTCGACGCTTGCGCCTGCAGCAGGTAGGAGCTGAAATCGCTGGCATTCAACGGATGGCGCACATCGCCCAGCACCTTGCCGCCCGCAGCCTCGACGAATTTCGTTGCGTCGCGTTCCAGCGCATAGCCGAAGGCGTAGTCGACGGTGAGGAAGAACCAGGTATCGCCGCCCTCCTTCACCATCGCGCGCGCCGTGCCGTTCGACAGCGCGTAGGTGTCATAGCTGAACTGGATGCCAAAGGGCGAGCAAGCCTTGCCGGTGAAGTCGGAGGAGGCCGAATCCGTGATCAGGAAAATATGCTGCTTCTCGCGCGCCACTTCCTGGATGGCGAGCCCTGCGGCCGAGGAGCTGCCGCCGACCAGTACGTCGACATGCTCGTCATCGAGCCATTTCCGCGCCAAGGTCGATGCGACATCGGGCTTGTTCTGCGTATCGGCGCTGATCACCTCGATCGGCATGCCCAGCACCTTGCCGCCCATATCCTCGACCGCGAGCTTCGTCGCCACCACTGTTCCTTCGCCGACGACATCGGCATAAGGACCGCTCATATCGGTGAGCACGCCGATCTTGAGCGTATCGGCATGGGCCGTTCCGGCGGCGAGCGCGAGCGCCGCCGCGATCACCATCGACCAGTGCAGTCTCCCTTGCATCTCTTTCCTCCCCGTATCCCTTGTTTTGGTTCTTTGCCGCTAGCCGCGCGCACGGATGCGCTCCAGCACCGGCAAGATATATCGGCGGAACTGCGCCGGATTCTCGCTCATCGGAAAATGGCCGAGCTCTTTCATGATCTGGGTCTCGACGCCGGCAATCTGCCGCGCCGTGCGCAGCGTGTCCTCGGGCGTGCAGGAGAAATCATATTCCCCGGTGAGCAGATAGAGCGCGCAGCGCGCCGTATCGATCGCGCCGACCCGGTCGCGCAGATCGCCATCGACACGATAGAAATAGAGGTCGCCCTTGAACACGCCGGGCCCGCCTTGCATGTAGTGCCAGAGCGTCTCCCAGCGCGATGCTTCCGGACTCTGCGGCGCCATCATTCCCGAGACCAGACCGGCGCAGACTTCGCTGCCATGCACATCCGGGCGATGGAGCCAGGTCGTGTCGTACCACGGCGCTTGGTAGTCCGCGGCCTCGAGGCCGATGAGCGCCCGGAACTCGGCGCCGTGCTCGATGGCAAGGCTGAGCACGATGCGCCCGCCGATCGAGCAGCCCAGCACCACCGGCCGCTCCAGCTCGAGCGCCGCACAGAAGACGCGGATCGCCTCGGTATAGGCGCGCGTCGTTAGCCGATACTCCTCGCGCTGCCAGCCTTCAGGCGGGGTCGACTTGCCGTGCCAGGGCAAGTCGAAGGTGAGCACGCGGAAGCGGTCGGTGACATCTCGATCGGTCATGAGATGGCGGAACTGCCGCCCATCCGCGCCGGCGGTATGGAGACAGACCAGCGGGATGCCTTCGCCCGCTTCTTCGAAATAGAGTCGGTGCGGCCGGCCGCTCAAGCTGACATGGACATAACGGCCGATGATGGGATCGATGGGCGCCGCCATGTCAGGCGCCGTGCCGCTCGCGCCGCGGCGCGGCAAGCACCTCCTTGAAATAGAGCAAGTTCGCCATGAAGGGATGTAAGTCGCCTTCTATGCTCAACTCGCCCCGCTTGGCCATGGCGAAGAGATCGTGATAGTGCGGCTCCGGTACCGCTTGCCAGAAGCGCCGCCACGCTTCCTCGCCGGCGCGAAGGGCAAAGCGCCAAGAGGGCATGGGCCGCGGACCGCGCTCCAGCGCCGCGATGCGGCCGCGCTCGATGGCGAGATAATAAGCGCCGCGGCCAAGCTCGAGCAGCAGCTCGGTCGTCACAAACCGACCGCGATGGACGAGCCAGGGATCGCTGTTGACGAGCGTCGGCAAGGCATCGACCCGGGCCGCCAGATCGGCCGCCAGCGCGCGTTCTGTTTCCTTCGCCATGCCCGACCCTCCCTCGCCGCGAACGATATCGCGGCGTCGTCCCGGCCGTTTTCGGCTCTGGGGCCCGCTATCCTCGCGTCATTCATCGCGCCGCGCAACCTTCCTCTGCGCGTTGCGATGCGGCCATCCCTGCCCTAGAAGAGCAGCGGCCGATCCGCGGGGCGAGCATGCGCCACACTTTTCCGCGCGACACTCGTTTGCTGCCGCCGGTAGCGGTGGCGGCGCGCGGTATCGAGATCGAGGACAGCACCGGCAAGCGCTATATCGACGCGTCGGGTGGCGCCGGTGTTTCTTGTCTCGGCCACGGCCATCCCGCCATCGTCGAGGCAATCCAGCGTCAGGCGGCGCAACTCGCTTACGCGCATACCGGCTTCTTCACCAGCGCGCCGGCCGAAGCGCTGGCCGATCGCCTCATCCGTTTCGCGCCTCCCGGCATCGATCGTGTCTATTTGGTCGGTGACGGCTCCGAAGGGGTCGAAGCCGCGCTGAAGATGGCGCGGCAATATTTCCTCGAGATCGGCGAGCCCGAGCGGCGGTGCTTCATCTCACGGCGTCAGAGCTATCACGGCAATACGCTGGGCGCGCTCGCCGTCGGCGGCAATCAGTGGCGGCGCGAGCCGTTTCAGCCGCTGCTCATGGACGTCTCCCTGATCGCGCCCTGCTTTCCCTATCGCTTCAAGGCGGATGAGGAGAGCGAGGCGGATTATGGCCGGCGCGTCGCCGACGAGCTCGAGGCCGAGATTCTGCGGCTCGGGCCCGGCAGCATCGCCGGCTTCATCGCCGAGACCGTCGTCGGCGCGACCGCCGGCTGCGTGCCGCCGGTTCCCGGGTATTTTCGCCGCATCCGTGAGATCTGCGACCGCTATGGCGTGCTTCTCATCCTCGACGAGGTCATGTGCGGCATGGGGCGCACCGGCACGCTGCACGCCTGCGAGCAGGAAGGCATCGCACCCGATCTCATGATCGTCGCCAAGGGGCTCGGCGGCGGCTATCAGCCGATCGGCGCCGTGCTCGTCGCCGGGCGCATCTACGAAGCCTTTGCCGCCGGCAGCGGCTTCTTTCAGCACGGCCACACCTATCTCGCCCATCCTGTTGCCTGTGCCGCGGCGCTCGCCGTTCAGGAGACGCTCGAGCGCGACGGCCTCGTCGCCCGCTGCCGCGCGCGCGGCGTTTCACTCGAAGCGAAGCTGCAGGAGCGCTTCGGCAATCACCGCCATGTCGGCGATATCCGCGGCCGCGGCCTCTTCCGCGCCATCGAGCTCGTCGCCGACCGCGCCAGCAAGGCGCCCTTCGATCCGGCGCTCCGCCTTCATGCTTCGGTGAAGCGCGCCGCGCTCGAGCGTGGGCTCATCGTCTATCCCATGGGTGGCACGATCGACGGGCGCCTCGGCGACCACGTCCTGCTGGCGCCGCCTTTCATCATCGAGGAGCACGAGCTCGACCTTGTCGTAACCCGTTTGAGTGATGCGGTCGACGCGGCCATCGCCGGACTCGCGCGCTGATCGGCGGGGCCGCGCGGCGCCGGTATACAGCCCCGGCGAACTTTGCCATCATCGATGGCAAGAAAACGACAACGGGAGGAGCGACCGTGAAGGCGTCCTTATTCTATCTGCCGAGCCTCGGCAATCGCCGCGACATCGAAGCGGGCATGGCGGGGCTGCGCAGCGATCTCTATCAGCAGATGCTGCGCGAAGTGCTGGAGCAGGTAAAGCTCGGCGACGAGCTCGGCTATGACTCCGTCAGCTTCACCGAGCATCATTTCCACATCGAGGGCTTCGAGGTCTCCAACAACCCGGTTCTCCTCGACCTCTATGTCGGGCTGCAGACGAAGCGCATCCGCGTCGGGCAGCTCGGCATCGTGCTTCCGGCCGCGAATCCGATCCGCGTCGCCGAGGACATCGCCATGCTCGACCAGATGACCGGCGGCCGGGCTTGCGCCGGCTTCGCGCGCGGCTATCAGCGCCGCTGGGTCGACATCATGGCGCAGCAAACGCATGGCATTCACGGCGCGCTGCCGCATCACCATGACGAGATCGACGCCGCCAATCGTGCCGCCTTCGAGGAAGGCTTCGCCATCATCAAGAAAGCCTGGACCGAGCCGCTGCTCTCCTATCAGGGCAAGTATTGGCGCATTCCGCCCGGCGACACTCCCTGGACGCTCGATGCCACCTTGAGCTGGGGCGCCGGTGTCGAGAACGGCATCCTGAAGCAGGTCGGCGTCGTGCCGAAGCCGGTGCAGAAGCCGCATCCGCCGATCTTCCAGCCCTTTGCCAGCTCCGAAAGAAGCATCCGCTGGTGCGCCAAGGAAGGCGTCACGGCCATCCTGCCGCCGATGCATCAGAGCTACGAGGCCAACCTGTTCGACGTCTATGCCGAGGTCTCCGGTCGGCCGCGCGGCGAAGGCATGGGCCTCTTGCGCGACGTCATCATCGCCGACAGCGACGCGGAAGCGATAGCGCTCTGGAAGGATTCCGGCATCTTCTCCGGCCGCGCCTGGTTCGAGCCCTTCGGCTTCCGCAAAGGCGTCATCGATCCCGTCACCGGCGAAGCGCCGACGGCGGAGCAAGCGATCGAGAAAGGCTACGCTCTCGTCGGCACGGTCGATACGGTGACCCGCCGTCTCGAGCAGATCAAGCGTCGCCTCCCGGTCGATTGGATCTTCTGCTACACCTACAACAGCCTGGTGCCGCACCGCATCCTGATGAAATCGATCGAGCGCTTCTGGCGCGAGGTGATGCCACGCGTCACTTGACCGAGCGTTACGCGCTCGCTCAAGTGATCGCGCGGCGGCGTCAGCGGTTGCGCAACAATCGCGAAAGCCCTAGGCGAACGCGCCCGGCGCGTTCGTCCGCGGCGGGCGACAGCGGTTGCGCAGCAATCGCGAAAGCCCGCACCGTCGTGGCTAGACTAGCCACCGCGACAGCCGCACAGCTCCGATTAGCCTCAGAACTTGAATCCCGCGCGGAGGCCGAGATTGTTCAAGCCGGGGTTATGCGAAGACGCGTCCGCGTTCGAGAGGTGCGAGAAATAGATCTCGACGCTGTAGACCGGGTTGATGTGGTAGCCAACCATGAGGCCTAGGTGATAGAGCGCGCGGGTCCCGAGATTCTTGTTGCCGTCTTGTTCGCTGGGCCCGGTGATCTTGCCGTCATGTACCGCGCCGCCGAGAAATCCGCCGACATAGACGCCGTCACCGTCGCGCAGTCCCGGCCGCCAGACAGTCCCGGTCCAGGTCATGTCGAAGTAGCCGTAGTCGGTCCTCCCATCGGTATTGACCGAGCCGCCGATGGTCGGGCGCGGCGAACCGATGATGCTCAGAAAGTCCGGTGACTTGAACAGTACCTCGCCGACGATATCGGCGCCGCCTTCGACATGGTGGCCGAGAAAGCCGACATCATGGGCCAGCACGCCGCCTTTGACCTCATCGACGATGCCGGCACGCGCCGCGCCCCCCGCGAGCGCCCACGCGGCGACTGCCAGCAGCGCGACCACGAGCGGGCGCACGCATAACTCATGCGAACGGTCCATCGAGTCCCCTCGGGCTGACGGCCACTTCTGTCCCACCGCGCCCGTTAAAGAAGCTACAGAGGCTATGCCGGTGTTTCAACTGTGTTTCTCAAGGCGCGGCGCAAAGCAAGGGCCGCATCACGTTGCCCAGCCCCCCTCCGCCTCGCGTTGTCGCGCCTCTTCGAGCAGCGCTTTGCGATCGATCTTGTTGGTGCCCGCCCAAGGCAGCTCGGCAACGAAAGCGACGCGCCGAGGATGCTGATAGGCCGGTCCGCCGGCGATGGCAAAGCGCTTCACCGCGGCGTAATCGAGCTCTTCACCGGGCCGCAGCACGATAAAGGCGACGGGAACCTGGCCGCGTTCCTCGTCGGGCAGCGGCACGACCGAGGCTTGGTGGATGGCCGGGTGCTGCTCGAGCTGTTTCTCGACCTCGCCGGGATAGATGTTCTCGCCCGAGCAGACGAACATGTCGTCGGCGCGGCCGACGAAATAGTAGAAGCCATTCTCATCGCGGCGACAGACATCGCCGCTGTGGTACCAGCCGTCCACGAGCGCCTTCGCTGTTTGCTCCGGCAAGTTGTGATAGCCCGCCATCAGCGACGGATTTCGCATCTGCAGCACGCCTTCCTCTGGGCTCGGCCCGCCGACGAGCCGCACGTCGGCGCCCGGCAGCGGATAGCCGAGCGACAGCGGCGGCGTCGCGATACTGGCGGGATGTGCGCCGAACACCGCGGGACCGGCTTCGGTCGTGCCATAGGCATTCATCACCGCTGCACCCGGGAAAACCTGGCGAACGCGCTCGATCAGGCCTTCGCTCAGCGGCGCCGAGCCCATGGTGACGCGGCGCACGCAGCTGAGATCGACGCGAGCGAGCAGCTCTCTCTCTTTGGCGACGCGCGCCAGCATGGTCGGCACCGAGGTGAGACCCGTGACGCGATACCGGGCCACCGCGGCGATGTAGCTGGCGGCGGTGAAGGACGGCAGCAGCACCATCGACGCGCGATTGAAGAACGCCAGCTTCGTGCTGAAGAGTCCATTCATATGGAAGAGCGGCGCGGCCACGATCGAACGCTCATGCTCCATCCCCGGCTGCCCGCCCCGCTGCGCCAGCGCCCAGATCTGACCCGCGTGAGACAGCGGAACGCCTTTCGGCCGGCCGGTCGAGCCCGAGGTGTAGAGCTGCTGGCCGATCTCGTCGGAACGCGGCACATGGGTGGCGAAAGGCCCCGGATCGAGCTGCGCCGCAAAGCCTTCCGGGCCGTCATCATCGAAGCCGATGACCGGCAACCCCGGCCGGACCAGCCCGGCGCGCTCCCGATCGGCGAAGGCGAGTTCGATCTCGGCATCTTCGATGATGTAGGCGACCGTCGCCGCCGGCAATTTTGCATTGACCGGCACGGCGACCAGTCCTGCCCGCATGATGCCGAAATAGGTTGCGACGTACTCGGCGCGGTTCAGCGACAGGATGGCGATCCGGCTGCCTTTTGCGAAGCCGCGCGCCGTCAACAGCCGCGCGACGCCCCGCGCCACGGCGTCGATCTCGGCGTAGCTGTATTCGCGCGGCGACTCGTCGCGCAGCAGGTCGATCAGAGCGATCTTGCTTTGATCGCCGGCGGGATCGACGAGGTCGCCAAGATTGACGGGCTGGAACATGCGCGAAACCTCCCCAACGAACGTTCAAGCAGCGAGGTGGCAGGCGACGGAAGCGCCGCGGCCACGCTCCTCGAGAACCGGCCGTTCCCGGCGGCAGCGCTCGACGGCGATCGGACAGCGCGTGTGGAACGGGCAGCCGGAAGGCGGCGCCAACGGGCTCGGCAGCTCGCCTTGCAGCGGCGGCATCGCGGCACGCTTGCGCTGCGCTGCCGGGTCGGGGCTTGGCACGGCGGCAAGCAGCGCCTTGGTGTAGGGATGGCGCGCCGCGCGCCAGATCGTTTCGGCCGTTCCGGTCTCCACGATCCGCCCGAGATACATCACCATGACGCGGTCTGCGACATGCTCGACCACCGACAGGTCGTGCGAGATGAAGAGATAGGAGACGCCGAGCGCCGCTTTGAGATCGGCCAGCAGATTGACGACCTGAGCGCGCACCGAGACATCGAGTGCCGAGACCGGCTCGTCGCAGATCACCAGCTTCGGCTCGAGCGCCAGCGCGCGGGCAATGCCGATCCGCTGACGCTGGCCGCCGGAGAATTCGTGCGGGAAGCGATCGACGGCTTCGCGCGCCAGGCCGACCTGAGAGAGCAGCGTCTCGACCCGCACTCGGATCCTGTCCCGCGGCCAGCCGGCGACCGCCAGCGGCTGCGCGATGCTGCGACCCACCGTGGCGCGCGGATTGAGTGCGCCCAGCGAATCCTGGAAGATCATCTGCACCAGCGGACGCACCGGCCGCATCGCCCGGCGCCCGAGATGCGTGATGTCGCGCCCCGCGACGCTGATCTCTCCGGCGGTGATCGGCACCAGGCGCATGATCGCTCGGCCGAGAGTCGATTTGCCGCAGCCGGACTCGCCGACCAGGCCTACCGTCTCGCCCGGCGCCATATCGAAGCTGACGCCGTTCACCGCATGGACAACGCCGCGGCGCGTCGGGAACGCGACGTCAAGGTCACGAACCGACAACAGCGACATCGTTCACAATTCGATCTTGCATCGCATCCGCCGCGAAGCAGGCCACGAGTCGGCCCGGCGTCGCTTCGGTCAACGCCGGCCGCTCCGCCCAGCAACGCTTCCCGGCCAAGGGACAACGCGGCGCATAGGCACAGCCCGTCGGCAAATTGCCGAGAGGCGGCACCATGCCCGGGATCTCCGCGAGCCGCGCGGCACGATCCACCTCAGCCTTAGGCGTGGCGGCGAGAAGCCCGCGCGTATAGGGATGGAGCGGCGCGGCGAAGAGTGCATCGACGGCCGCCTCTTCAACCTTGCGGCCGGCATACATCACCGCGACCCGTTGCGCGACCTGCGCAACCACGCCGAGATCGTGGGTGATGAACAGCATCGCCATGCCGATCTCGTCCTGCAACCGCTGCAGCAGCGCCAGAACCTGCGCTTGCACCGTGACGTCGAGCGCCGTGGTCGGCTCATCCGCGATCAGCACGCGCGGACCGCAAGCGATCGCCATGGCGATCATCACCCGCTGGCACATGCCTCCCGACAAGCGATGGGGAAATTCGCCGAACCGGCTCTTCGGGTCGGCGATGCGCACGAGATCGAGCAGCTCGAGCGCGCGATCGATCGCCGCGCGGCGGCCGAGATCGGTATGCGCTTCGATCACTTCGACGAGTTGCCGGCCGACACTGACGACGGGATTGAGCGATCCGGCCGGGTCCTGGAAGATCATCGAGATGCGCTTGCTGCGCATCCCCTGCATGGCGCGCTCGTCGAGCCGCGCCAGATCCTCGCCATCGAGCCGGATTTCGCCGCCGATGATCCGTGCCGGCGGATCCGGCAGCAGGCGCATCAAGGCGAGCGCCGTAAGCGATTTGCCGCAGCCGCTTTCGCCAACCAGCGCCAGCGTCTCGCCCGCCGCTACACTGAAGCTGACGTGGTCCACGGCCGGCAGCACGCCGGTGCGGGTGAAGAGCGAGACTTGAAGAGCCCTGACGTCGAGCGCCGGCGCCATCCTCAGCGATCCCTGAGGCGCGGGTTGAGCACGTCGTTCAGCCCGTCGCCGATCAAATTGAGCGACAGCACGGTGACGACGATGGCCAGGCCCGGAATTGTGCAGACATACCACGAGGTGCGGATCAGCTCGCGGCCATCGCCGATGAGCTTGCCCCAGCTCGCTACATTGGGGTCGCCGAGGCCGAGGAAGGATACCGCGCTCTCGAACAGCACCGCGCCGGCGATGATGAGCGAGGACAGCACGATCACCGGCGGCAGCGCGTTGGGCAGGATTTCGCCGGTGATGATCGCCACATCGCCGAGCCCCATGGCGCGGCAGGCCTGGACGAAATCGCGGTTGCGCAGCGCCAGGAACTCGGCCCGTGTGAGCCGGGCGATCGAGGTCCAGGAGACCACCCCGATCGCGATGATGATATGCGCGATGCTCGGCCCGAGGATGACGACGATGGTCAGGATGAAGATCAGATTGGGAATGGTCTGGAACAGCTCGGTGCCGCGCATCGCCGCCTCGTCGACCCAGCCGCCGTAGTAGCCCGCGACCGCGCCGACCGTGACACCGATCACGGTCGAGGCGGCGCTGGCGAGGATGCCGATCAGCAGCGTGGTGCGCGCACCATGGGCCAGCATCGCGGCAATGTCGCGGCCGAGCGCATCCGTGCCCAGAGGAAAGCGCGCATCTTGGAACGGCCAGAGCTCGGCCGGACCGACGATGCGGAGGGGGTCGCCGGGATAGACCACCGGCGCCAGCAGCGCGGTGAGCACGACCGCCGCCAGGATCAGGCTCCCCATCATCGCGCCGCGATTGCGCAGGAAGCGGCCTGTCATCTCGAAGCGGAGCTGCCTCGCCATGGCGTCAGCCCACCTCGATCCGCGGATCGAGCCAGAGATAACAGAGATCGATGGCGAGGTTTGCCGCCACCACCATCAGCGAGCCAAGCACCATGATACCCAGCACCATCGGATAGTCGCGCGTCGAGACGGCATCGAAGAGCAGAGTGCCGATCCCCGGCCATGCGAATACCGTCTCGATGACCACGCTGCCGGCCAGCACCGTCCCCATCTGCAGGCCGAGCATCGTGACCACCGGCAGCAGTGCATTGCGCACGACATGGGCGAGGGTGACGCGCGCGGCGCTCAGCCCTTTGGCGCGCGCGGTGCGCACGAAGTCGAGGCGGAAGACTTCCAGCATCGAGCTGCGCATCACTCGCGCATAGATCGCCGCATAGAACAAGCCGAGGGAGAGCGCCGGCAGCACCAGGTGGCGCAGCACGTCGAGCAGCTGCGCGAGAGTGCCGCCATCCGCTCCCAACGTCGTCATGTCGCCGACCGGCAGCCAGCGCAGCTTCACCGCGAACAGCACCGTCAGCATGATGCCGAGCCAGAAGCTCGGCGTTGCGAAGAACACCACCGCGAGCACGGAAACGATGCTGTCCCAGATCGTATCGATCTTGACCGCGGCGATGATGCCGGCCGTGACCCCGACCAGCACCGCAAGCCCGAGCCCCGACAGCATGAGGATCAGCGTCGCCGGCAAATGCGCCAGGATGGCGTCGAACACCGGCATGTTCTGGCGGTACGAAAATCCGAGATCCAGATGCGCCACTGCGGCGATGTACTTGAGGAGCTGAAGCCACAGCGGATCATCGAGGCCGTAGGTGGTGCGCAGCCGCGCGATGAGCGCCGGATCGGTGACCTGGTTGTCCGACGTCATCACATCGAGGAAGCTGCCAGGTGCCGCGTGAATGAGGCAGAAATTCACCACCACGACGCCGATCAGCAGCGGGATCAGCTGCAGCAGCCGGCGTCGCAGCAATCTCAGGACTGGTCGTTCCGGCATCTGTCGCTCACGCTACGCCTCGAGCCAAAGATCGCCCCAGCTATCCGCCATGTAGTCGGGGCTGTCGGAATGATTGTGCACACGCTTGTTGGCGACGGTTACCGACTCGATCTCGACCAGCGGGCTGATCGGCACCTCGGTCATGACGAGCCGGGCAAAGTCTCGGGCGAGCAGCTTTCGCTTCGCCGGATCGACTTCGAAGGTGAGCTTGTCGACTAGAGCGTCCATGGCTTTGTCGGAAAAGCCGGTGGCATTGCGGAAGGCGGCGCCTTTGATGATTCCGCTCGTGGTGTAGTACTGCGTCGTCGACGGAACCGGCTCGGCCGGATTCGCCCAGTTCGATAGCGCAATATCGTAATCGTAATCGGTATAGATACGTTTGATCGAGGTCGGCCGGTCGGGCACGGTCAAATTGACGTCGATGCCGATATCGTTGAGGCACTGCTTGACGTAGCTGCCGATATTACCGTTCACCTCGAACCAGCCGGCGGCAAGCAAATTGGCGGAAAAGCGCTTGCCGTTCGCCTTTCTTGGATAGCCTGCGGCATCGAGCATGGCCGCCGCCTTTTTCGGGTCGAAGGGATAGTGCGGCATGTCGGGGCTGAAGAACATGGTATTGCTGCTGCCGATCGGGCCGACCGCCGGCTTGGCGAAACCGTAGAAGATGGTCTCGGCGATGAACTTCTTGTCGATGGCGTAGAGCAGCGCCTGACGCACCTCGCGCTTGGCGAAGATCGGGTTGCGCGTGTTCATCTCGATCGTCGAGGCCCACTGGGCGTTCTCATAGCCCTTGGTGGTCACGTCGAACTTGCCGGTCGCCGCCAGACGCTTGGTGTCGGGCGGGCTCAGCGTGTTGAAGACGCCGAGCTGGATCTCGCCGGCTTCCATCGCGGCGGCGCGTTCGGCGGGGCTGCGCAGATAGCGGAAGATCAGCCGGTCGAGGTAAGGCAGCGTCGGATTCCAGTAGTGCTCGTTGCGCACCAGCTCGATATGGCTGCCGCGTACCCACTTGTCGAATTTCCAGGGCCCGGTGCCGATGACCTGATTGTTGGCCGGGTTGGTGATGATGTCGCGCCCCGCATAGACGTGCTTGGGCAGAACGGCGCCGCCCTGGCTCGTCAACGCCGAAAAGAAATAGAACTCCGGCACCGGCCGCTTGAAGCGGATATGCACGGTGAGCGGTCCCTTCGCCTCGACGCCGTCCAATTGCTTCCACGCCTCGCCGGACGAGATCGGACTCCAGTATTCGGCGACGCTGAACACCACGTCCTCCGCGCCGAAAGGCTGGCCGTCATGCCAAGTGACGTTCGGCCGCAGCTCCAGCGTGTACTCGGTATGATCGGGCGAGATCGACCAGCTCGTCGCCAGCGCCGGCGAGAAGGTGAAGTCGAAGTTCATGCGCGCGAGCCGCTCGAGCATTTTCGACGAGGTCAGGAGCGGGCTGGACCCGCCCCCTGCCGGCACGAACAGGGCCTGCGGCTCCAAGCCGCCCCAGGTGGCGATCAGCGTTCCGCCGCGCCGCGGTGTCGTCGCGGCACGCGCCGTGCCGAACCGCGCAGCGGCGATGCCAGCGCCAAGGCCAAGGGCGAAATCGCGACGGGTCAAAGGGATCACGGGCTCTCCTCAGCGCACGAGGCGCTCCATTGTGGTTAAGTGCAATCCACGTGCCAGGTAACGCGCGTTCACCCCGCGAGCGTGGAGTAGGTCGCGCGCCCAATCGCGACCAGATTTCGCTTGTCGTCAAAGACGTCGACATCGACCACGCCGACGCTCTTTCCCGCCCGTCTGACGCGGGCGATTGCGGTCAGCGCCGTGTCGATCGCCGGCCGCAGATAGTCGACGCGAAAATTGATCGTCGGCAATGGCCGGCGCAGCAGCATCACCAGCGCGTAATCCCCGACCGTGTCGATCAGCGCGGCGATCGGCCCGCCATGCCATTGCTTGCTGCCAGGGCCACGCTCGAATTCCGGCCGCATCGCCATCCGCATGCTGACTTCCTGGCGCTCGGGATCCGCTTCCAGCACCTCGAGCCCCATGAAAGCGATGAAGCTCGAGCGCGCCAGGCCCTGCTGCAACTGCTCTTTGGTGAGCGGCGCCTCGCTCATGGCGTCACCACGATCTTGCCGAAGAGCTCGCGGTTCTCCATCACCCGCATTGCCTCGCACGCTTCGGCGAGCGGATAGAGGCGATCGATCGGCACCTTCAACGCGCCGGATCGCACCATGCCGAGCAGCGTCTCGATATCCGCCCGTGCCCAGCCATTCGAGCCCAACACCTTCAATTCGAAGGTCCAGATGAAGCGGATGTCCTCTTTCGGATCGAACCCCGCCGTCGCGCCGCAGGTCAAGAGACGCCCGCCCACCTTCAGGCAACGCAGCGACTTCACCCAGGTATCGCCACCGGTGTAGTTCACCACCACGTCGAGCCCCTTGTCGGTGCCGGCGCCGCGCCGCGTCGGCTTGCCGTAGAGGTCGTAGGCCGCCGTCATGAAATCCGTAGCGTTCGTGTCGATCACGTGATCGGCGCCGAGCGCCTTCAGCCGTTCCGCCTTGGCGGCGCTGCTGGTGCAGGCGATCACCTCGGCGCCTTTCAGCTTCGCCAGCATGATGCAGCACACGCCGACGCCGCCGCTGGCGCCGAGCACCAGCACCCTCTCCCCCGCCGCAACATGGCCGTTGGTGTACATCATGCGCAGCGCCGTGCCCCAGGCGACCGGCAGCGCCGCCGCCTCGGCGAAGCTCACCCCTTCGGGGATCGCCACCAGCTGATGGGCGCGCGCCCGGCACAGCTCGGCGAGACCGCCATGCACCGTCTCGCCCATCAGCCCGCCTTCGACCCGGTTGATCGGGTCGACCAGCACCGCATTGCCGATCTTCCAGCCTTTCACCCCCGGGCCGAGCGCGGCGATCTCGCCGGCGACGTCGAGGCCCATGATCGCCGGCATCGGCACTTTGATCCCCGGCATGCCGCGGCGGGTGAAGATGTCGTGGTAATTGAGCGAGGTCGCTTTGACGCGCACCACCACATCGCCCTCGCCCGCGACCGGATCGGGAAAGTCGGTTTCCAGCCGGACATTCTCCAACCCGCCATGCTCGCGCAGCACCATTGCCTTCATCGGCTCACCCTTTCATGCGTTCCGCCGCGCCGGAGGCGAGGCCGGCCAGCGCCTTGCGATCGATCTTGTTGGTGCCGGCGAGCGGCAGCTCGTCGAGGAACCACACCCGGCGCGGATGCTGGTAGGCCGGCGCATGGGCCAGCGCATAGTCCTTCACCTGCTGCTCGCCGATCGCCGCTCCCGGTGCCCGCACCACGAAGGCGACCGGCTTCTGGCCCTTGATCTCGTCCGGTATTGCGACGACGCAGGCCTGCTGGATCGCCGGGTGGCGCTCGAGCAGCGCTTCGACCTCGCCGGGATAGATGTTCTCGCCGCCGCTGACGAACATGTCGTCTGCCCGCCCGACGAAATAATAGAAGCCATCAGCATCCCGGCGGAACACATCGCCGCTGACGTAATAGCCGTCCGGCGTCATCACCTTGCGCGTCGCGTCCGGCAGCTTGTGGTAGCGCGTCATCAGCGCCGGGCAGCGCATCTGCAGCACGCCCTCCTCGACCGACGGATCGCTGCCGTCACCGAGCCGCACATCGACCACCGGCAGCGGATAGCCCACCGAAAGCGGCGGCTGCGGCAGGCCGTGCGGATGGGCGCCGAACACGACCGGCCCGGCCTCGGTCGTGCCATAGGCGTTGAAGATCGCCGCATTGGGAAAAGCCGCCCGCGCCGCCTCGTAAAGCCCCTGGGTCACCGGCGCCGAGCCCATGCGCAGCAAGGTCACCGAAGACGTATCGAGCCGCGCCATGAGATCGCGCTCGCGCAGCAGCATGGCGACCATCGGCGGCACCGAGGTAAGCCAGGTGCAGGAAAAGCGCTCGATCGCTTCGCCATAGCTCTGCGCGGTGAAGTCCGGCAACAGCACCACGGTATCGCGCTGCCACAACGTGCCGTGGCAGGTGCCGAGAGCGTTCATGTGATAGAGCGGCGCCGCCACCAGAACGCGCTGCATCCCCGGCGCCGGCCGCCGCAGCCGCGCCTGCAGGGCCCAGAGATGGCTCGCATGCGACAGGACGACGCCTTTCGGCCGTCCGGTCGAGCCCGAGGTGTAGAGGAACATCGCCGGCGCGGTGGACGGCAGCTCGACGGCAGCGAACGGGCCGGGATCGAGCATGGCCTCGAACTCGCTACCGAACTCGATCACCGGCAGGTCGCTCGGGCATTGCGCGCGCCGCGGCGCGTCGCACAGCACCAGCCGAGCATCGCAGTCGCGCAGCACGAGATCGACGGTTTCGGCCGGGAATTTGAAATTGACCGGCACGGCCACGAGCCCCGCGCGCATGACGCCGAGGAAGCTGAGCAGGAACTCGGCGCGGTTCGCCGACAGGATGGCGACGCAATCGCCGCTCCTGAGGCCGCGCTTCAACAGGCCGCGCGCCACTGCGTCGACCAGCGCATCGAGCTCGGCATAGCCGTAGATCCGCGGACCGCTGTGAGCACCGACATCGATCAGCGCGGGCGCCGACGGATCGCCCTCGCGCGAGAGCGCATCACCGAGGTTATAGGGCGCGAGCCTCACCACTGGGCGAGCCCGGCCAGCGCCTGGCGCGTGATGTCCAAGCCGTGGCGGATGGTGCTGCTGCGCCAGCCCTGGTCGACGGGACAGAAAGCGTCGAACATGTCGGCGCGCAGCATGGCGTAGCGCTCCTCGCGCGGATCGGCGCGAAAGCGCAGCCAATTGTCGAGCCGCAGCGCCTTGCCCATGGTCGGGCCGCGGGTGCCGAACTCGATGACCGCGCCGCACATCGGGCGATTGCCGAGAAAGCGCCGCATGCCGTTGAAGACGAGCCCGGTATAGCCGGGACGCGCCATGCCGTGCGGGCGCTGGCCGCGCACTCTTTCCTCGCCCCACCAGCCGCACGCCTTCTCGAAGAGCGGACCGTCGGGCTCGTTGAAGCACAGGAAGAACGGCTCGCCATAAGCGCCGATGCCGGTATGCCAATCGATGAAGGCGACCCGCTCGGCGGCGGCGAAATGCTCACGCGCAACAGTCTCGAGCGTCAGGTTCGACCACTCGCGCGCCGTGCCGCCAAAGAAGAGGCCGTCGGGGTGGTCGTATTGGCCCCGCGCCAACGTGTCGAACAGCACGTCGGCGCCATGGCGTTCGCGGAAGCCGTCCATCGCCGCCACTGCCCGCCCCTCTTCCGCCTCGGTCCAATCGCCGACCACCAGAGCCTCATGCAGCTCATCATAGCCGCTATTGGCAGGACGCGCCGCCGCGTGATCGACGAAGTTGCGGTTGAGATCGACATTGTTCTCGGTGGTCCGGCTGCAATGGGCAAAGCCATAGGGATTGAGGCCGTGCACCAGCACGACCTTGACGTCGCCCGGGAGCCGCGCAGCGTCGCCGCTGCCGAGCCAGGCGATCTGGATCGCCGAGCCGGTATAGCCTTCCTGGCCGTGGGTGCCGCTGATGGCAAGGAATTGCCGCGGCGCCGTCTCCGCTCCGAGCGACGCGACGTCGATCGAAAGCGCGGTGCCGTCCGGGCCACGCGCCGTCGGATGGGAATACTGGGCGAGCCGCGCACCGGCGGCCGCGGCGGCGGAAAGGAATTTGCGCCGGGCACCGGCATAGTCGAGCGCGTAGCAATCATAGAATTCCATCGCCCCCGCCCCTCCCGGCTACTCGACGAACTCGATGGTCGCGCCAAACGCTTCGCTCGCCGGAACGACAAGCCGCGTCCGGTCGCGCACGAGGCGGACGCCCTTGCGGTCGAGAGCGCGTTGCGTCTCGTCGAGACGGCGCACCCGGAAGCCGAGCCCGACCGGATAGGTCGCGCGGCCGGCCGCATCGGGCAGGGCATCGCCGAAGCCATCGGCGACCGCCGCCGGGCTCAGCATGTCGAAGCGGCTCATGCCGACGGTGAGCGTAAACCCGCCCTCCATCGGCCGCACCGCATCGCGCCCGAACATCCGCCGATAGAGCTCGGCCGTGGCGTCGGGATCGGCGGCGCAGATCACCGCTCGCGCGACCCCAACCGTGCCATTGGCGTGGCGGCGCCATTCGTCGCGCCAAACCAAGTGGCGGGTGAAGTGGTGGCAGAAATAGACGCGGCCGTAAGGCGCGGCGCTCGGCTCCATCCGGACGACGCGAAAGCGCGCATCCTCCTTGCCGTTCGGCATCTCGACCGGACGGGAGAATTCGACCGGCTCGGCGACGGCGAGGCCCGCCTGCTTCAGCGCGCCATAGAGGTGCAACGAATCCTCGGTGCCGAAGACGAGCCCGTTCAGCCCGAACGGCGCACGCAGGATATCGCCCCGCACGCTCTCGACCCCCGGCTCGAGACCGATGAGCTCGAGATAGTCCGTGCCGAAGATCGCAAGATGGTTGATGGTGCCGAGCGTATGGCGGCCGCGCGGCGTCAGTGCGAAGCCGAGGCGGCGATAGCAGGCGGCCGCTTCGTCCATCCGGTCGCGGGCGTTGACGACGACATGGTCGAGCGTCGGTGTCGGCAGCACTATCTCAGTCATGGCGCATGATCCGGATTTGCGCTTGGTTGGGCGGGGGTCCTGACGCGATGGACGATCATCAAATCATAGAGACGTCGCACCGTCGACGAGCCGCTGGTCACGAAGACGAACGGCAGCACACCATGCACAAAGCATGCAAACCCGGCACCGATCATCCGCACGGAAAAGCCCCAGGCTGAGCGCAAATGCTCGGCATAGGTTTCGCCGACCGAGGCCGGATGCTCGGTGAATGACAGGCGCGCCATCGGGTCCCCTCTCGCTCCGCCGCGTTGAGCCGCGGTTGTGACGCCGTTAAGCCTAGGCGCGGGTGCCCGGAATCGGCTTGCAAAACTGTTGCGCTACCTGACAATTTGAGCAAGTGGATTCCACTTTTGGTTCAAATCAGGGTTTTGGATTGCATGGATCGGATCGATGAGAGAATCCTGACCTGCCTGCAGGAAGACGCGACCATGCCGGTGGCGGAGATCGCCGAGCGTGCCGGCATTTCGCCCTCGCCGTGTTGGCGCCGCATCCGCCGGCTCGAGGAAGAGGGCGTCATCCGGCGCCGGGTCGCGCTGCTCGATCCGATGAAGCTGCGGGTGGGCGTGACGGTGTTCGTCAACATTCGAACCAGTCACCACAACACGGAATGGGCCGAGCATTTCTGCCGGGCCGTCAGTCAGATCCCCGAAGTCCTCGAATTTCATCGCATGAGCGGCAGCGTCGACTATCTCCTGCGCGTCGTCGTCCCGGATATCGCCGCTTATGACGGCGTCTATAAGCGGCTGATCAAGATCGCCGACCTGCTCGATGTCAGCTCCAGCTTCTCGATGGAGCAGATCAAATACACGACGGCCCTGCCGACCAATTACGCGCCGTAAGCGCCGCAGCGGCGCCTGCCGACACTCTATATTACCGCCACCATAGCCAGCATGCTTCGCATCTTTGGCACCGCAGCATAGGCCTTTCGCGGCTTGTACTGCGGGCCGCCGCAGAACGTCAAATCCTGCCCGTAAATTGTTCACTTGTCTCGGAATTGGGCGGAGCGGTCATGTCCCTTCGGAGGATTCTCGCGAAAACCGCGGGAGCCTGTCGTGGCACGAGCTTTGCTGCATCAGCGAAGGTCGCGTGAACCCTCGCGCGATCGACCCGCTGCAATCCGCGGATGGCCCCTCTTCCGACATTTTCCTGAAGGCGAAGCAATGAAAAATAGCAGCAATCCGTCCTGTGCATCCGGTCGCCAGTGCCGAGGCGCGTGGTGGGCCGGTCGCCGTTCGGCCGTTTTCCTGGCCGCGCTGGCTGCCCCCGCCGCGTTGGCTCCGGTGCACGCCGCGCCTTCGTCGCTGCTGCCTCCCGAAGTGGCAAAGGCCGGCAAGATCACCTTCTGCAGCTTTGTCGATCTGCCGCCGGTCGAGTTCATGGATGCCTCCGAAAAGCCGGTCGGCTCCGACGTCGAGCTGGCGCAGGGCATCGCCAGCCGCCTCGGCGTCTCGGCCGAGTTCAACAACATGCCTTTCGCCGGGCTGATCCCGGCGCTGCTGGCCGGCCATTGCGACGCCATCATCTCGCAGCTCTTCATCAAGCCGCCGCGCGAGAAGGTGATCAATTTCATCCCCTACATGTATTCGCACGAGGTCATCCTGCTGAAGAAAGGAACGACGGGCATCGACTCGCTTGCCGACCTTTCGGGCAAGAAGGTCGCGGCGGTCACCGGCACGACGGCAACCAACCTCCTCGAGGACGAGAACGCCGAGCTCAAGGCCGCGGGCAAGCCGCTGATCGACATGGTCATGTTCCCGGAGAGCACGCCGGCGCTGCAGCAGCTGCAATTCGGCCAGGTGGCGGCCTATGGCATCGCCTTCGAAGCGGCGGCGTATTACGCGCATAAGGAGCCGGAGCTCTTCGTCACCGGCGGCAAACCCTACTACAAGATCCTGACCGGGATCGGCATGCGCAAGGACGAGACCCAGCTGCAGCAGGCGATGGCGACGGCGTTCGCCCAGATGCGCAAGGACGGCAGCTATCATCAGATCATGGTCAAATGGGACATCGAGCAGGACGAGCTGTCGCAGGATCAGTAAGCCGCGATGTCTTTCGATTGGTCATTCTTCTGGCAGTATCTGCTCGAGCCCAGCTCGGTCTATCTGAACGGGCTCCTGCTCACCGTCGTCCTCAGCGTCGTGTCGCAGCTGTTCGGCACGGCGCTGGGGCTGGCGGCGGCGCTGGCGCGGCTCTCGACGCTCCGCCCGCTGCAAATGGCGGCGCGGTTCTATATCTGGGTCATGCGCGGCACGCCGCTGCTGGTGCAGATCGTCTTCATCTATACCGGGCTCGCCGCCGCCAACATTCTGCGCTTCCACGATGCGCATCTGGGCTTCCTGCTCATTGCCGGCAACGTCCAGGCGGGGATCCTGGCGCTCAGCCTCAACGAGGGCGCCTATATGGCCGAGATCATCCGGGCGGGCATCGCCTCGGTCGATCACGGCCAAGCCGAAGCCGCGAGCTCGCTCGGCATGACGCGCGGCCTGCTCATGCGGCGCATCGTCCTGCCGCAGGCGCTCAGGCTGATCATTCCGCCACTCGGCAATCAGTTCAACATCATGCTGAAGAACAGCACGCTGGTGAGCATCATCGGCGTGCCGGAGCTGCTGCTGATCACCGAGACGATCAACTCGGCCACGTTCCGCACCTTCGAGCTCTATACGGTCGTCGGCCTCTACTTCCTCACCCTCACTACCCTTTGGGGCTTGGCGCAGCGCGGCATAGAAGCGCGCTTTGCCGCTCCCTCGCCTGAAAGCGCCGGCGCCGTCGCTGTGCGCCCGCGCCGCTTCGCCCTCCGCAATCTCATCAATGCGGGATCACAATGATGAGCAGCGTCGCCGCAACCTCGGCCAGTGCCGCCATCGCGGCACCTAAAGCCGGTGATGACATCGTCGTCGAGGCGGTCGACGTCCATAAATGGTTTGGCACCAGCAAGGTGCTGGACGGCGTCTCCCTCTCGGTGCGGCGCGGCGAGACGGTGGTGATCATCGGCCCTTCGGGCTCGGGCAAGACGACCTTCGTGCGCTGCCTCAACCACCTCGAGACGATCCAGCAGGGCGTGATCCGGGTGAACGGGCATTTCATCGGCTATCGCCTGCGCAACGGCAAGATGGTGCCGGACCGGCCACGCAACATCGCGCGCCAGCGCCGCGATGTCGGCATGGTGTTCCAGCGCTTCAACCTGTTCGCCCACATGACCGCGCTCGAGAACATCATCGAGGCGCCGATCCGTGTGCGCCGCATCGCGCGCGACGAGGCGGTGGCGACGGCGCGCGCGCTGCTCGCGCGGGTCGGCCTCGGCGGCCGGGAGAACGCCTATCCCGCCCAGCTCTCCGGCGGCCAGCAGCAGCGCGTCGCCATCGCTCGCGCGCTCGCCATGCGCCCCGCCGTGATGCTCTTCGACGAGCCGACCAGCGCGCTCGACCCGGAAATGGTGGGCGAGGTTCTGGCGGTGATCCGCGAGCTTGCACAGGACGGCATGACCATGATCGTGGTCACGCACGAGATGGAGTTCGCCCGCGAGGTCGCCGACCGGGTGGTGGTGATGGACAAAGGCGCCATCATCGACAGCGGCACGCCGCACCACATCTTCCTCGACTCCCGCCATCCGCGCCTGCGCGCTTTCCTGGCAAAGACCCGGTTCCAAGCGGCATCGTGAGGGCAGGCCGCGCCGCGTGAAGATCGAAAAGTATCGCCTGCACGATCGACGACGAGCCGCCATCCCCAAACGAATCAAAGTCTTGTAGGTCTTAGCGACATCGCTCCCCAGCGGCGGGACCGGTGGCGCGGTTCTTGCACCGACGGATTGGGGCGGGAACTCCGGAGGCACGATCGTCGATGGCGATCCAGGTCGCGCTGACGCACAAGACCAGCTACCGCTACGAGCAGCCGGTCAGATTGGGGCCGCAGACCATCCGGCTGCGCCCGGCGCCGCATTGCCGCACGCCGATCCTGAGCTACGCGCTCAAGGTCGCGCCCAAGCGTCACTTCCTCAATTGGCAACAGGACCCGCAATCGAACTACATCGCGCGCTATGTCTTCCCCGAGCCGACCACCGAATTCCTGATCGAGGTGGATCTCGTCGCCGAGCTTGCGATCATCAACCCCTTCGATTTTTTCCTCGAGAAGGACGCCGAGACCTATCCCTTCGTCTACGAGCCGGCGCTCGCGCGCGAGCTGCGCCCCTATCTCGAGACCGAGCCGGTCGGCCCTTTGCTCGCCGCGCTCTTCGCCGAGATCGACCGGCGGCGCATGGCCACCATCGATTTTCTCGTCAACCTCAACCGGCTGGTGCAGAGCCGCATCAGCTATCTCATCCGGCTGGAGCCGGGGATTCAGAGCTGCGAGGAGACGCTCCGCCGCTGCAGCGGCTCCTGCCGTGACAGCGCCTGGCTGCTCGTTCAGCTGGCGCGCGGCCTCGGCTTCGCCGCGCGCTTCGTCTCGGGCTATCTCGTCCAGCTCACGCCCGATCAGCGGCCGCTCGAAGGGCCCGCCGGTCCCGACAAGGACTTCATCGATCTGCACGCCTGGACGGAGGTCTATCTCCCCGGCGCCGGTTGGGTCGGGCTCGACCCGACCTCGGGGCTTTTCGCCGGCGAAGGCCACATCCCGCTCGCCTGCACGCCCGACGCGACCAGCGCCGCGCCGGTCAGCGGCGGCGTCGATCCCTGCGAGGTGCGCTTCGACCATGAGATGACCGTGGTCCGGATGCTCGAGCAGCCGCGGGTGACCAGGCCTTACGATCACCAGAGCTGGACGCGCATCGATGCGCTCGGCCGGGCGGTGGACCGCGACCTCGCGGCAGAGGATGTGCGCCTCACCATGGGCGGCGAGCCGACCCTCGTGTCGGTCGACGACATGGACGGCGCCGAATGGAACACCGCGGCGGTCGGACCCACCAAGCGCGCCCTCGCGGCCGATCTGGTGGCGCGCCTCAAGGCGCGTTATGCGCCCGGCGGGCTGCCGCATTTCGGCCAGGGCAAATGGTATCCGGGCGAGAGTCTGCCGCGCTGGGCGCTCAGCATCTACTGGCGGCGCGACGGCGATGCGATCTGGGCCAATGGCGACTATCTCGCGCGCGAAGACCGCGACTACGGCTTCGGCCCGGCCGAAGCGGAGCGCTTCACCACCGAGCTGGCCCGCCGCCTCGGCATCGCCGCGCGCGTGGTGCACCCGGCCTATGAGGATCCCTGGCACTATCTGAAGCGCGAGAGCGCGCTGCCGCTCAATGTCGATCCCCTCGACAGCAAGCTCGAGGACGAGGAAGAGCGCGCGCGGCTGGCGCGGATCTTCGCGCGCGGCCTCGACCAGCCGGTCGGCTATGTCCTGCCGATCAGCCGCCGGCACGAGGCGAGCGGCCCGGTCTGGTTGTCGAGCCCCTGGCCGCTCCGCCAGGAGCGGTTGCTGCTCAGTCCCGGCGACAGCGCCATCGGCTATCGCCTGCCGCTCGCTTCGCTCCCCTGGGTCGCGACCTCAGAATACGCGCATATCATCGAGCGCGATCCTTTCGACGAGCAGCCGCCCTTGCCGCCCCATGCCGGGCGCGTCGCGCAGCGCGCCGAGATCAAAGGGCCAAAAGAGCCGCTGCAGCGCCGCGATCCCGCGACCATGGCCGAGCTCAACGAGGCGCCGCTGGAGCGCGGCCGCTCCGCGCCTTGGGTCGTTCGCTCGGCGCTCTGCGTCGAGCCGCGCGGCGGCAGGCTCTATGTCTTCATGCCGCCGCTGGCGCTGCTCGAGGATTATCTCGAGCTCATCGCCAGGATCGAAGAGACGGCGGTCGAAACCGCCTTGCCGGTGATCATCGAAGGCTATCCGCCGCCGCGCGATTCGCGGCTCTACAGCCTGTCGGTGACGCCCGATCCCGGCGTGATCGAGGTCAACATCCATCCCGCCGCCGGCTGGAGCGAACTCGCGCGCCGCACGATCGATCTCTACGAAGATGCGCGGCAGAGCCGACTCGGCGCGGAGAAATTCCTGCTCGATGGCCGCCATGTCGGCACCGGCGGCGGCAATCACATCACCGTCGGCGGTCCCACCGCCGCCGATAGCCCGTTTTTGCGCCGGCCGAGTCTGCTGCGCAGCCTCATCGCCTATTGGCAGAATCACCCCGCGCTCTCCTATCTCTTTTCCGGCCTGTTCATCGGTCCGACGAGCCAGGCGCCGCGAGTCGACGAGGCCCGCGACGATGCGCTCTACGAGCTCGAGATTGCCTTCGCCGAGATCGACCGACTCGGCGATTCCTCGCCGCCCTGGATGATCGATCGCGCGCTCCGCCACACGCTGACCGACGTCACCGGCAACACGCATCGCGCCGAGTTCTGCATCGACAAGCTCTATTCGCCCGACAGTGCCGCGGGACGACTCGGCCTTGTCGAGATGCGCGGCTTCGAGATGTCGCCGCACGCCGAGATGAACCTTACGCAGCAATTGCTTGTTCGCGGCTTGATAGCCGGTTTCTGGCGCAAGCCTTACAAAAACCGCTTGGTGCGATGGGGTACGGAGCTGCATGATCGCTTCATGTTGCCGTTTTTTGTCGAGCAGGATCTGCGGGACGTGATCGGTGACCTCGAGCATCTCGGCTATGAGTTCGATTTCGAATGGTTCCGGCCGCACCTGACCTTCCGCTTTCCCGTGCTCGGCAGCGTCACGCATCGCGGCATTCACCTGGAGCTGAGGCATGCGCTCGAGCCCTGGCATGTGCTGGGCGAAGAGCCCGGCGCCGGCGGCACGGTGCGATTCGTCGACAGCTCGGTGGAGCGGCTGCAACTCCGTGTCAGCGGCATGGTCGGCGACCGCCACGCCGTCGCCTGCAATGGCTGGCTCGTGCCGCTGCATCCGACGGGAATCGAAGGCGACTATGTCGCCGGGATCCGCTTTCGCGCCTGGCAGCTTCCCGCGGCGCTGCATCCGACGATTCCGGTGCACGCGCCGCTGATCTTCGACCTCTTCGATCGCTGGTCCGACCGCTCGCTCGGCGGCTGCACGTATCATGTGAGTCATCCCGGAGGCCGCAATTTCGAAACGCGACCCGTCAACGCACATGAGGCCGAAGGCCGACGACTCGCTCGCTTTCAGCCTTTTGGCCACACGCCTGGACCGGCTGCGCCGCGCAACCCGGGCGCCAATCCCGATTTCCCCTTTACGCTCGATCTTCGCCGTGTCTGATCAGCCTTCCCTGCCCGGCATCGAGGAGATCGGCGACTACGCGCACGGCGCGGTCTGGGACGAGCTCGTCACCGGCGACGGCCGCATCCGCAAGCACTGGGATCCCGTCATGGGCTACCTCGCGCAGTTCGATCCCGCCGAGCTGGGCGAGCTGCGCGATGAGGCGGCGCGCCTGTTGCGGCAGAACGGCGTCGCCTACACGATTTACGACGATCCCGCGGCGGCGGACCGGCCTTGGCCGCTCGACCTCGTTCCGCTGCTGATTTCGGCCGAAGAGTGGCGCGTGGTCGAGGCCGGCGTCATTCAGCGCGCGCGCCTGCTGAACGCGCTTCTCGCCGACATCTATGGCGCGCAGCGCGTCGTCGCCGACGACCTGCTGCCGCCCAGCCTGCTCCACGCCAATCCGAGCTTCCTGCGGCCTTGCTGCGGCGTCGTGCCGCGTCAGGGCGCCTTCCTGCAGCTTTATGCCGTCGATCTCGCGCGCTCGCCGGACGGCGGCTGGTGGGTGCTGGCGGATCGCTCGCAAGCGCCGAGCGGCGCCGGCTATGCCTTGGAAAACCGCAGCGTCGTCGGACGCGTGCTGGCAGATTGCCTCAGCGCCGCCGCGGTCGAGCCGCTCGCTCCGTTCTTCGCCGCGCTGCGCGACAGTCTCTGTGCCCTGGCGCCGGAAGCTGCCGATCGCTTCCGCTCGCCGCGCATCGTCCTCCTGACGCCCGGCATCTATAACGAGACCTATTTCGAGCACGCTTATCTCGCACGCCGGCTCGACATCACTTTGGTCGAAGGCGCCGATCTCACGGTGCGCGACCGGCGCGTCTTCCTGCGCACGCTCGGCGGGCTCGAGCCGGTCGATGTCATCCTGCGGCGCCTCGACGATGATTTCTGCGATCCCCTGGAGCTGCGGACGGAGAGCACGCTCGGCGTCGCCGGGCTCGTCGAAGCGGCGCGCGCCGGCAATGTCACCATCGCCAACGCGCTCGGCAGCGGCATCCTCGAAGGCATGGCGTTCAAGCCGTTCCTGCCGGGGCTCGCCCAAGCGCTGCTCGGCGAGACGCTGCAGCTGCCGGACGTCGCAAGCTGGTGGTGCGGCGGCGTGCGCGAGCGCCAATACGTCGCCGATCACGTCGACCGCCTCGTCATCAAGCCGGCCTTTCCCGCGCTGGGGCTCGAACCCGTCTTCGGCGCCGAGTTGAGTGAGGCCGAGCGCGCCGCCTTGCTGGCGAAGATCGCCGAGCGACCGTTCGATTTCGTCGGCCAGGAACGGGTCGAGCTCTCGACCGTTCCGGTTCATGCCGAGGGCAAGCTCGTTCCGCGGCCGCTCGTGCTGCGCGTCTTTGCCGCCGCGGCGGGCGACGGGTTCGTCGTCATGCCGGGCGGGCTGACGCGCACCTCGCCCGTCGGCGGCGGTCCCATCGTCTCGATGCAGCATGGCGGCGGCTGCAAGGACACGTGGATCGTCGGCGCCGCGGCGCCGGGCACGCGCGCCGCCGAGACGGAATCGGCCAAGATCGTGTCGCTGCGCGGCGGCGCCACGGAGCGCCATCCGGCTGCATCGCTGCCGAGCCGTGCCGCCGACGGGCTGTTCTGGTCCGGCCGTTATGTCGAGCGCGTCGGCAGCGGCGCGCGGCTGCTGCGCTCGCTCCTGCTCGGCATCACCGACGCCGCCAAGCTTTGGACGATGCAGGAGATCGAGCCCGCCCTCGCTTTCGCCGCCGCGGTCGGTCTGTTGCCGCCGGTCGATCTCGTCGGCGCGCCGCCTACCGTATCCGAGCTCATCGCGCTGATCCGCACGGCCGTCGCGGACCAGGGGTATCCGAGCAGCGTCGCTGCCAATCTGCAGCGGCTGATGGGCGCGGCGCGCGGCGTGCGCGATCAGCTGCCGCCCGGCTGCTGGCAGATGATCGGCGATGTCGCGCGCAAATCCGCGATCGAAGGCAGCCGCGCCGTTCCTGCCCGCGTGCTGTTGCGGCTCGACGAGATCGTTGCCTTCACCGCCGCGTTCTGGGGAACGGTGGACGACATGATGGAGCGCGATGCCGGCTGGCGCTTCCTCGATCTCGGCCGGCGGCTGGAGCGGGCGATCTATCTCGTCGCCCTGTTTCGCGCCGCCTCCCGCATCGCGCAACGCAGCGAAGGCGAGCCGCGCGCGGGCGGCGACGAGGCGCTGCTCGCCGCGGTGCTGACCGCCGTCGGCGCGCACCGTTTCCTGCCCGACGCCGCCGCCGGCGAGCGCGAGACGGCGTCGGGCGTCTCCGCCGGCCTCCTCAATGCCAGCGATCCCCTCAGCATCGCTTTTCAGCTCGCTTCGATCGCCGGACATTTGCGCGCCTTGCCGCAAGCGGAGCACATCGCCAGCGGCGATCCCCAGGGCGTCGCGCAATCGCTGGCGCTGACTCAGGCGGCGCAAGCGGTCTTGTCCGGCGCGATGGGCGCCGCGTCGCGCCAGGAGGGCGCAACGCCGCTCGCCGCGCTGGACGAGGCGCTCGCGCCGCTCACCGGCCTCCTTCCTGAAATCTCCAACGCGCTGACGCGGGTCTATTTCACCCATGCCTTCGCCCGCCCCGCCTGACGCCGCCCGGCGCCATCGCGTGCGCCATGTCACGCGGTATGAATATCAAGAGAGCGTCGAGCTCGCCCAGCACGTGCTCCATCTCGAGCCGCGGGCGTTGCCGCTGCAGCAGAGCGTGTCATGGTCGCTCGCCGTCTCGCCCGAACCGTCGGTGATGGCGCAGCATAGCGACAGCTTCGGCAATCCCGTCACCTACCTCGCGCTGCAGGAGCCGCACTCTTCTTTGGAGATCGTCTCCGAGATGGAGGTCGAGGTGCGCCGGATGATGGAGGACCCTGCCCTCGCGACGCCTTGTGAAACCATCAGCGCCGCGCTCGCCGCGTCGGCGGATCCGGCCGCGCGCGCCGCCGCCGCTTTCGCCTACGCCTCGCCGCGGGTTCCCCTCCTTTCGGCGCTGCGCGATTACGCCGGCCAATCCTTTTCGCCCGGGCGGCCGATCGGCGAGGCGGCGCTCGATCTCGTGCACCGCATCCACGCCGATTTCGTCTTCGATCCCGTCGCCACGACCGTCTCGACGCCGCTGGCCGAGGTGCTGGAGCGCCGCCGCGGCGTCTGTCAGGACCTCGCCCATGTCGTCATCGGCTGTCTGCGCGCGCTCGGCCTCGCGGCGCGCTATGTCAGCGGCTACATCCGCACCATCCCGCCGCCGGGCCAGGCGAGGCTGCGCGGCAGCGACGCCTCCCACGCCTGGGTCGCGCTCTGGTGCGGCGGCACGTGCTGGCTCGATCTCGATGCCACCAACAACCAGGCGGCGACGCTCGACTACGTCACCGTCGCCTGGGGACGCGACTATGACGATGTCAGCCCGGTGCGCGGCGTCCTCTTCGGCGGCAGCAGCCACACCCTCGCAGTGATGGTCGATGTCGAGCCGGTCGAGGTGGGGCCGGTGTAGAGCGCGTCTTTCACCCGAACCGGCGCGGCCTCAGCCCCGCCTGGAACCAGGTGATCATCGAATAGATGTCATAGACCGGCAGGCCGACCGCTTCCTGCAGCGCCGCCGCATAAGGCGGCATGTTGGTGCATTCGAGGACGATCGCGCCGATATCGGCATGTCTTGCGACCAGCTCCCTGCCCGCCGCCACCACATCCTGCTCGGCCAACGCCACATCCAGATCGTCCTTCTCGGCCTTGATCAGCACGCGGAAGAATTCGCGGCCGGTCTCGGTGCCGATGAGGGGCGTGTCGAGCGGCACGCCGGCGCCCGCGAGATGGGCGGGGGTGAGCGTCGCGCCGGAGATGGTGACGATGCCGACACGCTTGCCGGGCGGCAGCGTCGCCTGCACCCACGGAACCTGCAGCAGCGACGAGGTCGCGACCGGAACGGCGATGGCCGCGGCCATCTCCTTCTGGAACAGCGACAGGAAGCCGCAATTCGTCGTGATCGCTTCGGCGCCGAGGCGGACGAGATCCTTGGCAGCCTCGATGAAGCTTGGCAGCAGCCCCGCTGCGCCGGCCAGCACGACCTTCTCCGGGCTGGCCCCGGTCACCACGCGATAAAGGACGGGGAACGGCCAGGTCGTGGCGTTGCCCATGTCGCCGGGGATGCGCGGGAATTTCGCCTCCAGCATGAGAATGCCGAGCGGCGCGCCATAGATCGCCTTGCCGCCTTTGGCGAGGCGCGAGGCGGCGGCGGTATTGGCGCGGTCGGCCATGACAAGCTCCCCGGAAAGGCTCAGAGAAAGCGGCGCGGATCGAAGGGTCGCACCGGGATCTCGGTGTCGCGGCCAGCAATGAGTTGCGCCACCAGCCTGCCAGTGCGGGCCGAGCCGACAAGGCCGATATGGCCGTGGCCAAAGGCATAGACGACATCAGCGCTGGCGCGCGCGGTGCCGATGCAGGGCCGGCCATCCGGCATGCTCGGACGATGCCCCATCCAGACCTTGATCCGCTCCGGCGCGATCGGCTGCGGCAGATCGGGAAACATGCTGACGAGGTGATCGCGCAGCACCTCGGCGCGCTGCCAATTGGGCGCGGCGTCGAGCCCGGCGATCTCCACCTGGCCCGCCGCGCGCAAGCCGCCCTTCATCGGATTCACCACCATCTTGGCGTCCGAGGCCATGACGGAGAGGCGCGGCTCGATGCCCGTGCCCTCGATCATGACGTGATACCCGCGCTCCGTCTCGAGCGGCAGGTCATCGCCGATCGCGGCGCAGAGCGGCTTCGAGCGCGCGCCGGCGGCGACCACGGCCTTGTCGCAGACGATGTCGTTTCTCTCGGTCGCGACGGCCTTCACGCGACCGCCCTCCAGCTTGATCCCCGTCGCCCGCGCCGAAACGAAATCGGCGCCGAGCGCGCGGGCATGGGAAGCGAGCGCCGCGACATAAGTCCCGGGATCGCGACAGCGGCCCGCCTCCTCCACCAGAATCCCGAAGGTGTAGCGCGGATGCAGCTCGGGCAGGCGCTGGCGCAGCTCGTCGCGCGACAGCTCCAGCCATTCAACGCCGACCCGCTTGCGGATCGACCAGCCGAGGCCGTCGGCCTCGAAGGCGGCGCGCGAGGGATAGATATGCAGCAGGCCCTGGCGCTCGACGAGCTCGCCGACGCCGGCCTCGTCGGCGAGCTTCTTGTGGAGCTGCGGCGCATCTCTGAGGAGCGCGCGCAGCGCCACCGCCGTCGCCTCGATCTTCGCCGGCGTCGAGCCCGACCAGAGATAGCGGATGAGCCAGGGCAGCGCTTTCGGCAGATAACCCCAGCGCACCGTCAGCGGCCCGAGCGGATCGGCGAGGTATTTCGGCACTTTCTTCCACGCGCCCGGCTCGGCGGGCGGAATGACGGAATGCGAAGAGAACCAGCCGGCATTGCCGTAGCTCGCCGCCTGCTCGCCGCCGGGCGGACCGGGATCGATCACCGTCACCTTGTGTCCCGCGCGCAGCAGCTCGAGGGCGCTGATGATGCCGACCGCGCCCGAGCCGATGACGGCCACATGTTGGCGCACATCCGACGTCATGCGCCGCTCAGCGGCCGGTGGCGGCGATGCGGCGGCAATGGTCGAGCGCCGCGCCGATGAGATTGTCGCTCGCTTCCGGGGTGCGGAACGCGGAATGAGCGGAGAGGGTGACGTTCTCCAGCGTGGTCAAGACATGGCCGACGGGCATCGGCTCGATGGCGTAGACATCGAGACCGGCATGGCGGATATGACCCGAGCGCAGCGCGTCGATCATCGCCGCCTCATCGACCAGCGCGCCGCGCGCCGTGTTCACCAGGATGACGCCCGGCTTCATCGCCGCAATGCGCTCGCGCGACAGGAAGCCTCGCGTCTCGTCGGTGAGCAGCAGATGCAGCGAGACGACATCGCTCTCGCCGAGCACCTCTTCCAGCGGCCGGAACGCAACGCCGGCATAGTCTCGCTTGCTGCGGTTCCAGGCGATCACTTTCATGTCGGAACCGAGCGCGATGCGCGCGACTTCGACGGCGATGCCGCCGAAGCCGACGAGCCCGAGCGTCTTGCCGGTGAGCTGGACGCCCGCGACGCGCAGCCACTCTCCGGCGCGCATGCCTCGGTCCATCTGTGCGAAGCCTTTGGCCGCAGCCCACATCAGGGCGATGGCGCATTCCGCCACGGCGGTGTCGCCATAGCCCTTGATGATGTGCACGGTGATGCCGCGCTCGGCGAGCTCTTCCGGGTTCATATAGCTGCGCGCCCCGGTGCCGAGGAACACGACATGCTTGAGGCCGCGGCATGTCGCAGCGAGCGGCGTCGGCAATTGGGTGTGATCGATGATGGCGATCTCGGCATCGCCGAGGATGGAAGGAAGCGCGTCCGGTGTCACATCGGGATCGCGATGAATGCCGACCGGCAGATCTCCGGCACGCAGCAGCTTTTCTGTGACCGCGGCCAGGGCATCATTGGCATCGACGAAAACAGCCCGCACCGCGCTCCCCTTTTAGGCCCGTCTCTCAACCGCGCGCCAACTATAGTGCAGCTTTGCAGTCGGCCTCGAATTCTGATTGCAGGACTCTGCCATGCCTTTGGCGCTGTTCAGCTTTTGGGCAGCTTGGCGAGCCGCTGCCGAAAGCATCATCAGTTCAAAATACCGTATTGCATCGCTTCCTGAATACCGAAATAGTGGGCCGTTCTCGCCCGAGTCGCGATCGGAAGCTGGCCGCTTCAGAGAGGATTTGCCCATGAAACGCAGAGACACGTTCGCCGCCTTGGCGCTTGCCGGCGCGTCGATCGCCGTCGCCGCCAGCGCGCGGCCGGCAGAGGCTGAGGCCGCCGCCTCGACCTTGGCGCGCATCAAGAGCACGGGCGTGCTGCGCGTCGCCGTGCTTGTCGGCCAGGAGCCTTATTTTCATAAGGATCTCGCTTCCGGCCAATGGTCCGGCGCCTGCATCGACATGGCCAACGACATCGCGTCTAAAGTTAGTGCGAAGGTCGAATATGTCGAATCCACCTGGGGCAATCAGATCCTCGATCTGCAAGGCGACAAGATCGATCTCGCCTTCGCCGTCAATCCGACGCCGGAGCGCGCGCTCGTCATCGATTTCTCGACGCCGATCCTGGTGCATTCTTTCACCGTCATCACCCGCAAGGGCTTCGCCAAGCCTGAGACCTGGGAAGAGATCAACAAGCCCGGCGTCAAGATCGCCGTTGATATCGGCTCGACGCATGAGCTGATCGCGCGCCGCTATTGCCCGAAGGCGACCATCCTCGGCTTCAAGACGCGCGACGAGGCGATCCTCGCCGTGGCGACCGGGCGCGCCGATTGCAACGTGTCGCTGGCCGTGCTGTCGGTCACGACGCTGAAGAAGAACCCCACTCTCGGCGCGCTGGCGATCCCGCGGCCTCTGCTCACGTTGCCGACCAATCTCGGCATCCGCGCCGAGCCCGATCGCCGCTACAAGGATTTCCTCAGCGCTTGGGCCGATTACAACCGCGCCATGGGGCAGACCCGCGAATGGATGCTGAAGGGCTTCGCAGCGGCCGGCCTCAAGCCCGAGGACATTCCGCCGGAAGTGCAGTTCTGACGGACGCTCGGCGATGTATGCCTGGGACTTCGCCGCGCTCAAGCCCTATTGGAGCCTGATCTGGCAAGGGCTCGGCGTCACCCTGTTCTATACCGTGACGACGGTGCTGGCGGGCCTCCTCATCGGCCTCATTGTCGGCATTCTGCGCACGGCGGGACCGCGCTGGACCAGCATGCCGTTGCGCGCCTATATCGAGACGTTCCGCTGCACGCCGCTGCTGGTGCAGCTCATCTGGGTCTATTACGCGCTGCCGGTGCTGATCGGCGTCGACATGTCGGCGGCGATGGCATGCTTCATCGCGCTGTCGCTCTATGCCGGCGCGTTCTACGCCGAGATCTTCCGCGGCGGCATCGAGGCGGTCGATCGCGGCCAGTGGGAGGCGGGCCGCGCCATCGGCATGCGGCGGAGCAAGATCTTCCGCCGCATCGTGCTGCCGCAAGCGATCCAGGTGATGATCCCCGCCTTCATCAGCCAGACGATCCTGCAGCTCAAGAACACCTCGCTCGTCTCCGTCGTCGCCGTCGGCGATCTGCTCTATCAAGGCACGGTGATCACCGCGGCGAGCTATCGACCCTTGGAAGTCTATACGACCATCGCCGTCGTCTATTTCGTCGTGCTGTTTCCGCTGACCCTCGTCGCCGACCGGCTCGAGCGGCGCCTCGGAGCGCATCGGTGAGCGCGGCGGAGAGAGAGCCGACCCTTTCCGTCACCGATCTCCACAAATCCTACGGCACACTCCACGTTCTCAAAGGCGTCTCGCTCAGCGTCGCGCGCGGCGAGGTGGTGACCCTGATCGGCGCCAGCGGCTCCGGCAAATCGACCTTGCTGCGCTGCATGAATCTGCTCGAGCTGCCGCAAGCCGGCGCGCTCCAGACGGGGCGCCATCGTTTCGCCTTCGGCAAAGGCCAGCCGCTTCCGCGCGATGCCGAGCTCGCCCTGCTGCGGCGCGACGTCGGCATGGTCTTCCAGCACTTCAACCTCTTCCCCCACATGACGGCGCTTCAGAACGTCACCGAAGGGCCAATTCACGTGCGGAACATGAGCAAGGCGGAGAGCATCGAGGTTGGCCGCGGTCTGCTGGCCAAGGTCGGCCTTGCCGACAAAGCGGACACCTTCCCCGCGAAGCTCTCTGGCGGACAGAAGCAGCGCGTCGCGATCGCCCGCGCGCTCGCCATGAAGCCCGACGTGATGCTGTTCGACGAAGTGACTTCGGCCCTCGATCCGGAGCTGGTTCAGGAAGTCCTCACCGTCATCCGCGAGCTCGCCGCCGAGGGCATGACCATGATCCTCGTCACCCATGAAATGGCCTTCGCCGCCGACGTCTCGACCCGCGTCGGCTTCATGAATGACGGCATTCTGACCGAGCTCGGCTCCGTCGAAGAGGTCATCCGCAGACCGCAGAACCCGCGGCTGATCGCGTTCCTCAACCGGTTCCACGGGAGCCGGTCGGGATGAAGCTGGTGGCGAAGCACCTCGAATGAGATCAACGCTTTGGCGCGCTGCGCTGGCGCTCGATCTCGATGAGGACGCGTCCGAGGGCACGCATCAGCTTGTCGGTTTCTTCGCGCAGCCTTTCCAGCTTGTCATCCGTGGGATTCGCGATCGCGGCGTCGAGCGCATCCGTCACTATCGGAATCTGTTTCATGATCCGGTCGCGTAGAGCCGGATCGACCGCTGCCGGATTGCTGTCCTTCGCCACCGGCACCGTCCCCGGGCTGCGCTTGTTGTAACGCATGCATCACAACCCTGTTATCGCACCGCGTCGCGAGGCGGATCGAGGACGCCGCTAACCGGTTTGATCGCCAGGGAAGGATGGGTGACCCGTCAATGATCTCTCGGCATCTTCTGCGAGCTTCTCATAATTGGCGGCAGCGCTCAGAAGGGACCGTCGTGCAGACGGATTGTGGAACTGCTCGGCGGTGGTACGCAGCTCCTCCGCGCGCATGCGCCAATGGTTGATTCGCGCCCAATCGACGCGATCAGATCGGCAGTGCGATATCAACGCCGGTCTTGTCACTAGAGGAGGGACAACCCTCCTGATCAGGGCAGCATCCTCGTCCGAAAGGAAGGCGACGTGGAGATCGAGTGCTTCACCAGCCTGGTGAACTCTTAATCGGGGCGATAGTGCCCCATGTTCTTCGAGTGCGCGCCACAGCCGTGCGATGAGATGTTCCGCTTCCGCCGTGGTCAGCCGAAATCTGTAAATGACGCCCATGGAAACCGCCCTCGCGCCCCGCGCAAAGGTGCTTCGAGTTGTTCAAGTTGTGCGAGTGCCCCTCGATATTGCTTATCCTGGAGGACGAGGGGCTCGCATTAAGAATGCCGAATTAATGCGTGCTCGCAATCCCGAATAACCCCGAGCAGGCCCAGGGGGAATGGCCCGAACCCGCTTTGAAGATCTCACCGACATACGATCTACCCGCCGCGCCGGCCCGCCGGTGCATTGATGCTGCGACGCTGGACGCTGCTATGCCGGTCATGCACCACGATAAACAGGTGAAGCGCCATAGCCGAGCAATGCCCAAGGGGCACTCGGCTGATGCGTTAAATCATTGAAACGATGGTGCCCAGGGGCGGAATCGAACCACCGACACCGTGATTTTCAGTCACGTGCTCTACCAACTGAGCTACCTGGGCCCCGTGCCGGACGGGCGCAGGCTTATGGCAGAAATGCTGCGCTCTGTCCAGCCGGCCGGCGCTATTCCTCGCGCTCTTCGCGCGGGAGATCCTCGGGCGATTCCTCGGTTGGAACACGGTAATCGCCCTTGAGCCAGCGGCCGAGATCGATCGTTGCGCAGCGCGCCGAGCAGAACGGCCGGTGCTTCGCATCGGCCGGCTTGCCGCAGATCGGGCAGGGCCGCGCTTTGGAGCTGCTGTCTGTGTCCATGGCGGGATAGATAGGCTCAGTTTAGCGCGATGTCGAAGGCCTCGCGCGCCCGTCCCGGCTCGCCCCTGACCTCGATCGGCCGGCCGAGGCGCTGCTCCAGCTCCTGGCGCGCCGCGCGCGCGGGCCCGTCCAACGCCGCCGCCACTTCGGGATGAAGCCGCAGCACCGCGACGCGCGGCGGCGTCCGCGCCGCTTCGCGCGCGAGCGCGCGCAGCGCTTCGAGCGCCACCGTCAGCGCCGTCTTCACCAAGCCCCCGCCCGGCGCGCGCTCGTAGAGCAGCGAAGCGAGCGGCGCCGCGCGGCGCTTGCGCACCAGCTCCAAATGGCCGAGCCGTGTCCAGCCCAGCACCTCGGCATCGCCGGCCAGCGCGGCGGCGAGCGCCGCACGCACGCGCTCGCGCTGCTCACGCCGGCGCATGCCGATGAAATCGATGACGATCGGCCCGGCCAGGTTGCGCAGCCGGATCTGCCGCGCCACCTCCTCCGCCGCTGCCAGATTGGTCGTGAGCGCCGCTCGCTCCGCCGCGCCGCGACGGCCAGTACTGCTGCCGAGATCGACATCGATCATCGTCGCGGCCGCCGTCTCCTCGATGGTAAGCGCCCCGCCCAGCGCCAGCGCCACGCGCGGCGCCAGCACGGCCTCGACGGCGCCGGCAACGCCGCGCTCTTCGAAGAGCGGCATCGCCTCGCGATAAAGCGTAACGCGCTCGGCCAGCGCTGGCGCTCGCAGCGCCAGCCAACGGCGCGCTTCGCCCAGCGCCGCGCGATCGTCGATGACGATCTCCTCGGGCCGTGCGGCGACGAATTCGGCAAGCGCCAGCACCACCGGCGTCTCGCG
>DATIYL010000136.1:0-2731 GCA_035517635.1 Allostellaceae bacterium
CGCCAGGTAGCCGCCGCCCGCCTTCACCACCGCCAGCAGCGCCACCACCAGGTCGAGCGAGCGCTCCAGCGCCACCCCCACCACCACCTCAGGCCCCACGCCGAGACCGATCAGCCGCCGCGCCAGGCGGTTGGCGCGCTCATCCAGCGCGGCATAGCTGAGGCTCTCCCCGCCGCACACCGCCGCCACCGCGCCCCCGTGCCGCCGCGCCGCCGCGGCGAAGAGATCGGCGAGCGTCGCTTCCGGCACCGACGTCTCGGTCGCGTTCCAGCCCGCGATGACCTGATCGCGCTCGGCCTCCGACAGCAGCGGCAAGGCGGCGGCCGATGTCGCGTCATCCTCGAGATAGGCGTCGAACAGCACGCGGAAGCGCCGCGCGAGATCCTCGACTTCGGGCCGGGAGAGGTGCTGCGTATTGAAGGCGAATTCGAATAGAACCGGTTTCTCGCGGTGATATTCGCGCACATAGAGTGCGAGCGGGTTCAGCTCATAGCCGCCGGTCAAGCCGATCAGCTGGAAGGGCGCGTCGCCGATCGGGAAATCGTAGTCGTTCTTCTCGTAGGAGAGCGCGACGTCGAAAAGCTGCCGGCGTCCCAGCCGTGACAGGCCGAGAGCGTGCTGCACATCCGGAATCGGCGCGCGCTGATGCCGATAGTCGCGCCGCAGCTGCTCGCCGACCTGCGTCACGAGCTCGCGGATGGCAGCCGATCCGTCGATCTCCAGGCGCAGCGGCATCATGCCGGCGAACATGCCGATCATGCGCTTGAACTCTGCCGTCGGGCGGTTGAGGATCGGCACGCCGACGGTGATGTCGCGGCGCCGCAGGGTCCGCCCGAGCAACGTGGCCAGCAACGCGGTCAGCACCGGGAACGGCGTCGTGCCGCGGGCCCGGCAGGTCTCGAGGAAGCGCTGATAAAGCGGCCAGTCGACCCAAGACTTTATCGAGCGGGCCGGCGCGTAGACCTCGAGCGAGCCGGAACCTTGCCGCGGCGGCAAAAGCGGATCGGGGAGCTCGCGAAAACGCTCGGCCCAATATTCGATGTCGCGCACGCGTCGGGCCGACAGGCGATAATCGGCGTCCTCGGCGATGAAACGGCCATAGGAAAGCGACGTGATCTCGCTCTCGACATCGCCGTCCAGGATCGCCCGGTAGGCGTCGGCCACGGCGCGGATCATCATCGAGATGCCGAGGCCGTCGATGATCAGGTGGTGGTAGCGGATCAGCAGGAACCAGCGCCGCTCGCGCCCCTTCGCCAAGGTGAAATGGAAGAGCGGCCCGCGCTCGGCGTCGAAAACGCGGGTGAAGTCCTTGTCGATGACGTCGAGAAAAGCGGCTTCCGGATCGTCCGCGTCGCTGAGATCGACGAAGGCGACCGGCGGCGCGCGGCCGGGATGGCAGGATTGCTTCGGCTCGTCGCCATGAAATCTGAGGCGCAACGCGTCGTTGCGCGCCATCGCCAGGGCGACGGCGCAGTGGAACACCGCCGGGTCGATCGCCCCGGAAATCCGGAGATACCCGCCGATGATATAGAATCTCGGATCGGTGCCGCTCTGCAGGTCGAGCCATACCGGCATCTGAGCAGAGGTCAGATCGAGCCAATCGATCTCCGATGCCGAACGCGATGCGCCGTCCATCTGCCTCTCGGGCCCCGCAACTCCCTGTCGGTTATACGCCCTAGAGTGGGCGAAACTCGGCGGTGGGGCAACGGTTTAGGCGCAACGCTTCGGCATTGCAATCAGGGGCGCGGTCGCGGCGGCGCGGAACCGCCGCTTGCATACGCCAGGACCATCTTCAAACGGAGGGCGGCCAGGCCGCGGTTACGCCTTGCCGGTCTGTTCCATCGTCTTGCGCAGGCTGAGCGGCCGCATATCGGTCCACACCGCGCGCACATAGTCGAGACATTCCTGCTTGCTGCCGGTCTTGCCGGCGGCGCGCCAGCCGCGCGGAATCTCCAGCTCGGCGAGCCAGAGCGAGTATTGCTCCTCGTCGTTCACCAGCACGGTATAGGGCCGCGTATCTTCGGACTCGTCGCTTCCCACGCGCCACCTCGGCAGCCAGTCGCGGGCAGCCACCCTAAGATCGCCGCCCTTGCGGGTCAATGCCGGGGGCGGCTTCTAGGTCACGACGGTCAGGTTCGCCCGCCGATTGGACATGGCGCCGAGATCGAGCACCGTGTCGTGGAAAGAGCGCAGCGTGCTGCGATGGCCGATGCTGACGATGGTCGGTTGCCAGGGTGCGGCGCGCAGGAGGCGATAGAGCTGTGCCTCACACGCCTCGTCGAGCGCCGAGCTCGCTTCGTCGAGAAACACGATCGACGGCTGGATCAGCAGGACGCGGGCAAAGGCCAGCCGCTGCTGCTCGCCAAGCGACAGGCGATGCGACCAGTTCTGCGCCGCGTCGAGCTCGTCGATGAGCTCGGGAATTCCGACCTCGCGCAGCACCGCGGCGATGCGCGCCGTCGGCACGGCCAGATCCTCGCGCGGATAAAGCACGGCGTGCCGCAGCGTGCCGAGCGGCAGGTAGGGGCGTTGCGGCAGGAAGAGGCAGGTGCCATCGGGCAAGCGGATACGCCCGCGCCCATAGGGCCATATGCCGGAGATGGCGCGCAGCAGCGTGCTCTTGCCGGTGCCGGTGGGGCCGGCGATGAGGAGCGCCTCGCCCGCCGGGACCGAAAATCCGACATTGCGCAGCAGCGGCGTGCCGTCCGGCAGGTCGAGCTCGAGCTCGCTC
>DATIYL010000137.1:0-7647 GCA_035517635.1 Allostellaceae bacterium
GCCGCCGGCGGAAAAGCCGGCCGAGCCGCAGCCCGCCGAGGCGAGCCTCAAGGAGCTCACCGACAAGCTCAACGCGCTGCAGCATCAGATCGACGCGCTGAGCAAGGAGAAGAAGGAGTAGCTTCCCTCTCCGCGCGAAGCGGGGAGAGAGAAGCAAGGCGTCAGCCCGTCTGGACTTCGAGAGATGCGGCGGCCTGGCCTAGCCAGGGTTGCGCGATCGAGGGCTTGCCGAAGAAATAGCCTTGCAGCAGGCCGACGCCTTCGCGGCGCAGGATCGCCGCCTCTTGCGCCGTCTCGACGCATTCGGCGACGGTGCTGAGGCCGAGTCCGTTGGCGAGCCCGACGAGGTGGCGCAGGAAGACCTGGTTGTCGTAGTTCTGGCCGAGATTGCGCACGAAAGAGCCGTCGATCTTGACGGTGTCGACGGCGAGCGCCTGCAAGTGGCGCAGCGAGGTGAAGCCGGCGCCGAAATCGTCGAGCGCGATGCGGCAGCCGAGCTCGCGCAAAGCGCCGACGAAGCGCGCGGATTCCTCGATGTCGTGCAGCGCCGCCGTCTCGGTGATCTCGACGACGAGCCGGCTGGCGAGCTCGGCTTCGCCCTTGAGCAAGGTGCTGATAGCGCGCAGCCAGGAATAATCGGTGGCGGTGAGGCCGGAGATGTTGAAGCCGAGGCGGATGCCGGGATGCGCCGCCACCTCCGCCACCGCCCGCTCCAGCACGTAGCGATCGATGACACGGATGAAACCGAGCTGCTCGATGATCGGCACGAACTCGCCGGCGGCGACGATCGTGCCGTCCTCGGCCTGCATGCGCAGCAGGCATTCATAGTAGTCGACCGCACCGCTATCGGCGTCGACCACCGGCTGATAGGCGAAGACGAGCCGGCGGTCGCGCAGCGCGCGCTGCACGCGCTCGCCCAGCGCCATGCCCATGCGATGCTGGCGGCGCTGCTCGTCCGAGAGGCGATAGGGAATGCTGCAATTGCGGCCGGCGCGCTTCGCCTCGGCGAGCGCGGTCTCGGCGCGGGTCATGACCTCGTAGGAGGTCTTGGCCTGCTCGGGGAAGGTGGCGCTGCCGATCGACACCGTGACATAGACCGGGCCGGATGCGGTCATGACCGGCGCCTGACTCACCGCCGCGAGGATCTTCTCCGCCGCCACCGCGACATGCTCCTCGGCGCAGTTGGCGAGGACGATGCCGAAGCGGTCGCCGCCGACGCGGCCGATCACGTCGCTGACCCTGAGGCAGCGGTCGAGCCGCTGGCCGACGGCGACGATCACCGCATCCGCGGCCTCGTAGCCGAGCGCGTCATTGACCCCGGTGAGCTTGTCGATGCCGATGGCGAGATAGGCGCCTGCGGCGCCCGAGCGCAGGCTCGACGAGACGATGTGATCGAGCGCTTCGCGCAGCCGCTTCTTGTTGAAATGGCCGGTGAGGTCGTCGTAATTGGCGGCGTGCTCGAGCCGCAGCTCCTGCGCCTTGCGGCCGGTGATGAGGCGCCAGACGCCGTGCATGCGCATGGGCCGGCCATTGGCGTCGAAAACCGCGGTGCCGCGATCGTGCACCCAGGCGAAGCCGCCATTCTCGGCGCGCACCCGGAACTCGCAGTCATAGGTGGTGCGCCGCGTCCAATGGGCGTTGAGCCGCTGCTGGCGCAGCAGCAGGTCGTCCGGATTGAGCCGGCCAGCCAGCGCGCGCCCGGTGCCGACCGCGCTGGCATCGGCGACGCCGAGCATCGCGCCGACCGAGCCGTGCCATTGGATGATATCGGTGCCGAGGTCCCAGTCGTAAGCGACATCGCCCGCCGCAGTGAGCGCGGCCTCCAGGCGATGCGGCACGTCTTTCTCGTCCGGGGGCATCTTCTCGGCGCTCGTTCTGAATGATCGGGCCGTCACCGAATCATGGCGATCAGCCCCAAAGCTTCTGCCGAGCGTAGTAGCCACCACTTTACGAAAGATTAAGTCGCAGGCGCGGAATCGCCCTCCTTATGAGGGCGTATGCGCTTCCAGAAACGGGAGCACGGCTTGGTTAAATTCCCGTGCCATGACCTGGGTGAAGCAATGGCCGCCCTGGGCGAAGAACTTGGCCTCGGCGCCAGGAATGAGTCGCGCCAGATCCTCGGAGAAATAGGCCGGCGTCATGACATCGTCGTGGGCCGCGATGATGAGCGCCGGCGTGCGGATGCGGCCGAGATCGGCGGTACGGTCGAACGCCAGCACGGCATCGATGCGGCTCATCGCCACCTCGGGCGGCGCGAAGGTCGCAAGCGCCTGAGCCTCGAGCTGGCGGAGCTTCTCGTTGTGGCGTGCGACCCAGAAGGGGGGATAGAGCAGCAAGGACGAGGCCTGGAGATAGCTGGCAGGGCCGAGACGCTGGAGGATCTCCTTGCGCAGCGCGAAGAGGCGGCGGAAATAGGCATCGGCCTTCGTCCAGCTCGCCGCGATCACCACGCTGGCGAGGCGCTGGGGATGGTCGATGGCGAGCACTTGCGCCACCGCACCCCCCGTCGAATGGCCGACGACATGCGCCCGCTCGATCCCGAGCGCGTCCATCAACCGCACGAGGTCCTCGGCGATGCGCTCCACGGTATAGGAGATGCGGCTGTGGTCGCTCTGACCGACGCCGCGATGATCGTAGAGTACGACCTCGAAGCGCCTGCCGAAGGTCGGCACCTGCTCGCGCCAATAAGAGGCGGCGCCGTTGAGGCCGCTGACGAAAACAACCGGGAAGCCGGCCCCGTGCCGCTCATAATAGAGATGGCAATCGCCGATCGATACGCGCGGCATGGCGGCAGGTGTCCGGGCCGGTCAGGACAAGAGCTTCGTTTACAATTTGCCACCCCCTGTGTCAAACACCAGCAGCGACGGCCAGCCATGCGCGAAGCGAAGCACGCCGCCGCGTCCGTCGCGATCGCGCCCCGCCTTGCTGGTTCGCTCCATCGCCGCGCGCAACGCTGCTTTCCCTGCGAACCCCTGACGTGCAGCGGAACCTCATCGCTCAAGGAGTGTTAGCGCTCGAACCGTCGAACCAAATAATTATGTCGACGGCGCTGCGGCCGGCCGGCCGCGGGGACGGGTGGGGCCAAGAGATCGAGGGGCAAGTGATGGCGGAACACCGCAGTTCGGGGCTAGATCGCGACGGTTCCGGAGCGGAGACGCATGCTGCCGAGTCGAATCGGCTCTCGCCCATAAATTGCCACAGCCTGACAAGCATTCGCGCAGAAGAATTGCTGGCGAACGCGCTGGTTTTTCGGTATTCACGAAATCCTTGGTACAGCACGTCCAGTGATCGTCGAGGCGAAAACTGGTTGAAGTCGTCGGCTTCCTCGCCTACTTTTACTTCTTACCGGGACGTTGCATGGAAAACGCCGATCTGCAGCGCTCCCTCCCATACGTACCTTCCTCCCTCGCACGTTGCCCTGATGGCATGTCGGGCGTCCTAAGGCGGACCGACCCTTCCCCTCTTGCACCGTTATCGAAACCATGAGTGCAACGGAAACCACCAAGCGAACGACGAGCCGGACGCAGGACATTGACCGCCATGTCGGCGCCCGGATACGGGAACGACGCATCATGCTGGGCCTGACGCAGCAGCAGCTCGCCGACCTCATTGGCGTGACCTATCAGCAGGCGCATAAATACGAGCGTGGCATCAACCGCGTCTCCGCCGGAAGGTTGTTCGAGATCGCGCGCGTGCTGAGCGTGCCCGTCAGCTATTTCTTCGAAGGGCTCGACAATCAGAGCGGTCGCCCGGTGAGCCAGCGCGAGCGAATGTGCCTGGAGCTGGCGCGGAACTTCGCCCAGATTCCGAACGAGCGGCACCAGGAAGCGCTCAGCCAGCTCGCCCGCGCCCTCGCGACGCAGCATTAGGTCTCGACCGGATCGGCTCAGGTGCGGCTAACAGGCCGCACCTGAGCGTGTGTCCTACCCCCCACCCTACGCTAGCGCCGAAGCTAGTCGGAACGGTGCGGCTCCCGCGATTGCTGAGCAATCGCTGCCGCCGCCGCGGACGAACGCGCGGAGCGCGTTCGCCTTGACCTCAAGGGGGAGGGGCTAAGCTGACGGCTGTTAGCCGATGGGCTGATGGTCGACAGCTAGAATTGACCACTGAGAACTGACCACTGACAACTGACAACTGACGACTCGTCGAGAGCGGCGTTGCGCCGCAGGGGCGAGGGGCGGAGACCGTTTGGCCCCAGCGGGCTCGACTGGTAAAGTGCGGCAAACCGTAGGTTTCACGTATCACCCTCATGCCCTTCCCAGCGGCGGTCGTATTCCGGCCGCCCTTGCCTATCACTCTGGCGGCTCTTCAGGGATGCTGACGGCGCTCATTCCGGTGCTCGGCGCCTATGGCGCAGCCTCGCTCATCGGCGTCGTCTTTGGCCGGCGGGCCCTGGTCGTGGTCTATGGGCTCTCGGCGCTGGCCGCGGTCGCGACGGCGCTCGAGGCCGTGCGCTTCCTCGCCGCCGGCACCGCGCCCGAAAGCGCGCTGCTGCCGCTGGGGCTGCCGTGGGTCGGCGCGCATTTCCGCATCGATTCGCTCAGCGCCTTCTTCCTCTTCGTCATCGGCATCGCGGCAGCGCTGATCAGCGTCTATGCCCTCGACTATGGCAAGCACGATGCCGAAGCCGGCCGTGTGCTGCCTTTCTACCCCGCCTTCCTCGCCGGCATGACCCTCGTGCCGGTCGCAGCCGACGCCTTCAGCTTCCTGGTGTGCTGGGAGGCGATGTCGGTCGCCTCCTGGCTCCTCGTGCTCGCCACCCATCGCCAAGCCGAGACGCGCAACGCCGCTTTCCTCTATCTCGTCATGGCCTCGCTCGGCGTCGGCGCGCTGCTCCTCGCCTTCGGGCTGCTGGCCGGCGGCCAGGGCGATTACAGCTTTGCCGCGATGCACGGTGCGGCGCTCGACCCGTGGCGGAGCGGGCTCTGCTTCGTCCTCATCCTCATCGGCACCGGCTCCAAGGCGGGCATGGTGCCGCTCCATGTCTGGCTGCCGCCGGCCCATGCCTCGGCGCCGAGCCATGTCTCGGCGCTGATGAGCGGCGTCATGACCAAGGTGGCGCTCTACGGCTTCATCCGCCTCGCCTTCGACCTTGCCGGGCCGGCGCCATGGTGGTGGGGCGCGGTGGTGCTGCTGCTCGGCGGCGTCACGGCGCTCCTGGGCGTGCTCTATGCGGTGATGCAGCATGATCTGAAGCGGCTGCTCGCCTATCACACGGTCGAGAATATCGGCATCGTCGTCATCGGCCTCGGCCTCGCCTTGGCGTTCCGCGCCAATGGTCTCCCGGTGCTGGCGGCGCTGGCGCTCGCCGCGGCGCTGCTCCACGTCTTCAACCACGCCATGTTCAAGAGCCTCCTCTTCCTCGGCTCCGGCGCGGTGCTCGTCGCCACCCATGAGCGCGACATGGAGCATCTCGGCGGCCTCATCCATCCGATGCCGGCGACGGCCTTCGTCTTCCTGATCGGCGCGGTGGCGATCTCGGCGCTGCCGCCCTTCAACGGCTTCGTCTCGGAATGGCTCACCTTCCAGGCGATCATCAACGGCGCGCTGCTGCCACAATGGCTGCTCAAATTCTCGGTGCCGGTGGTGGGCGCCATGCTGGCGCTCGCCGCGGCGCTGGCGGCGGTGTGCTTCGTCAAGGTCTTCGGCACCGTCTTCCTCGGCCGCGCGCGCCGGCCCGCCGCGGCCGAGGCGAAAGAGGTGGGCGCGCTGATGCTTGCACCGATGGCGGGCTTTGCCGCGATCTGCACGCTGGTGGGCGTGGTGCCGCAGAGCATCCTCGCCCTGGTGCGGCCGGTGGCGGCGTCGCTGCTTCCCGGCGGACCCGGCATCGAGCTATCGGACTGGCCGTGGCTCGCGCCGCTCGGCCCCGATCACAGCTCCTATAGCGGCATCGTCATCCTGCTCGCGGTGACCTTCCTGACCGCGCTCTCGGTGCTCGTCATCCATCGCTTCGCCTCCGACCGGCTGCGCCGTTCGGCGCCATGGGATTGCGGCTTCCCCGATCCGCGGCCCGACACGCAATACACCGCCTCGAGCTTCGCGCAGCCGATCCGACGCATCTTCGGCAGCATCGCCTTCGCCGCAACGGAGCGCATCGACATGCCGGGGCCGGGCGAGACGCGCCCCGGCGCGATCGAGGTGAGCCTCAGCGATCCCGTCTGGGACGGGATCTATGCGCCGACGGCGCGGCTCGTCGGCTTCCTCAGCGAGCGCCTCAACCTGCTGCAGTTCCAGACCATCCGCCGCTATCTCTCGCTCATGTTCGCGGCGCTGGTGCTGCTGCTGCTGATCGTCGCGGTGAGCCAATGAGGGCGGTGCTCTTCGAGCTGCTGCAGCTCGCGCTGCTGGTGGCGCTGGCGCCACTGCTCACCGGGCTCGTGCGCAAGCTCAAGGCGCGGCTCAACGCGCGCATCGGACCAGGCCTGCTGCAGCCCTATCGCGACCTACTGCGCCTGTTGCGCAAAGACGTGGTGCTGGCGCCGAACGCGTCCTGGCTCTTCCGCACCATCCCCTATCTCGTCTTCGCCGCGATCTGGCTTGCCGCGGCCATCGTGCCGACCTTCGCCACCGGTCTGGCGCTGAGCCGCACCGCCGATCTCATCGCGCTGGTAGCGCTGCTGGCGAGCGCGCGCTTCGCGCTGGCGCTGGCGGGCATGGATGTCGGTACCAGCTTCGGCGGCATCGGCGCGTCGCGCGAGATGATGATCGCCTCGCTCGCCGAGCCGGCGATGCTGATGGTGACCTTCACCGTGGCGCTGCTGGTGCGGTCGACCTCGCTGCCGCACATCGCCGACTACCTGCTGACGCACAATGTCGGGATCCGCATCTCGCTGCTGCTGGGCCTGGTCTCGCTGCTGATCGTGGCGCTCGCCGAGAATGCGCGCATTCCGGTCGACAATCCCGCGACCCATCTCGAGCTCACCATGGTGCATGAGGCGATGGTGCTGGAATATTCCGGCCGGCATCTGGCGCTGATCGAAGCGGCGGCGATGGTGAAGCTGCTGCTCTATATCTCGCTCATCGCCGCCGTATTTTTCCCGTGGGGCATGGCGCGGGATCTCGGCGATGCGCGCGCCGTCGCCGTGGGCCTCCTGAGCTATGGCGCGAAGCTCGCCTTGGGCGGCGCCGTCCTCGCCCTGTTCGAGACCAGCATCGCCAAGATGCGCGTCTTTCGCCTTGCCGAGTTTCTGGGCGGCGCCTTTCTGCTGGGGCTGCTGGCGGCGCTCTTCCTCTACGTCTCGCAGGGCCTCTGATGCCGGGTTTCGACACTCTCCCCTACGACGTCGCGCATGTCCTCGACACGCTCGTGCTGGTGCTGAGCTTCGCCCTGCTCTATCAGCGGCGGCTCTTCGGCGTCCTCACCATCTATGCCTGGCAGGCGCTGCTGCTGGCGGCGGCGGCGGCCTGGCAGGCCTATGCGCAGAACGCGCCGCATCTCTACATCACCGCCGGCATCGCCCTGGTCTTCAAGGCGATCATCATCCCCATCGCGCTGCACCGCATCATCGTCTATCTCGACATCCATCGCACCATCGAGACGGCGCTCGGCGTCGGCGCGACGCTCACCGTCGGCGTGGCGCTGGTGGCGCTGTCGATTCTGCTGGTGCTGCCGGTGACGACGGCGTCGGGGGCGCTGACGCGCGA
>DATIYL010000138.1:0-9104 GCA_035517635.1 Allostellaceae bacterium
TGTCGCGCGCCGCGCCGAGCTGATCCTGCCGCCGCTCGGAGCGCGGATTGTAGAGCGCAAGGACGAAATCGCCTTCGGCCGCGGCGCGCAGCCGGCGCTCGATCACCGGCCAGGGCGTCAGCAGATCGGACAGCGACACGGCGCAGAAATCATGGCCGAGCGGCGCGCCGAGCCGAGCCGCCGCCGCCTGCAGCGCCGAAATGCCCGGCACGACCGCGATGTCGATCCGCCGCCATGCCGGAGGATCGCCGCGCTCGACGAGCTCGAACACCAGCGCGGCGAGACCATAGATGCCGGCATCGCCCGACGAGACCAGCGCCACCTTGCGCCCGGCGGCGGCCAGCTCGAGCGCTGCGCGGGCACGCGCCTCCTCGGCGCCGAGCGCCCCGTCATGCCGCGCTTTGCCGGCGATCGCCGGGCCCAGCAGGTCGAGATAAAGGCGATAACCCACGACATCGCCGGCGGCGCTCAACGCCGCATCGGCTTCGGCGGTGCGCCAGGCGGGATCGCCGGGGCCGATGCCGATGATGGCGAGGCTGCCGCGGGCGCAGCCGATGGCGGTAACATCGAGCGGCGCAGCGGCGCGGGCGATGGCGCAAGTGGCGCGCGCCGATTTGCGCTTGGCGACGATGAGCTCACCGTCGGCGCCGACGGCGGCGAGCGCCGCGCCTTCGGCGACGCCCCAACATCCGGTTTCGCGGAAGACGGCTTCGGATGGGTTTACAAGCCGTTCCGTTTGGGCGAGCAGTTCGGCGGCGGTGAAGAAGCGCGCCGGGACGCCGATGCGCCGCGCCAGTTCGTGCAGCGCCGCCTCATCGAGCTTCAGATCGATCGATACGAGTGCGGCGACCGCTTGCGGCGCGAGACCGGCCTCGGCCAGGCTCGCCTGCACGAGGGCGGCAAGCTCCTCGATGCCGCAGCCGCGCTCGCAGCCGACGCCCAGCGCCAGCACCGGCGGGTGCAGCACCAGCGCGCGCTCGCCGGGAGGGGCGGCGCGGTCGGTGACGCGGATGGCGAGAGCGGCCTCTTCGACAAAGGGCAGGCCCGCCGAGGCGAGCCACGCGGCGTTTCCCGCCTCGACCTTGAGCGCGACGGGCTCGCCGGCGATGAGCGCCGCGGCCACGGGCTTGGCGCGCTCCGGGTTGGCGAGGCGCCAGCCCGGCGGCGGCTCGTCGAGCGCCAGGCCCAAACGCAGCTCGCCGGCAGTGGTGATCGCGGCGATCCCACCGGTGAGCGCGGCAACGGCGCGGGCAATGGCATTGGCGCCGCGATGGCCGCCGAGCAGCGGCAGCGCGGCCGAGCCGTCTTCCGCCACGGCAACCACCGGCGGCTCCAAGCGCTTGTCGTCGAGGAGCGGCGCCACGGCGCGAATGAGAATGCCGGCGGCGCAGAGCCCGATGATCGGCGTGCCGGCGGCAAAGAGGGCGGCGATATGGGCGGCGGCGTGATCGAAGGCGATATCGGCGGCAAGCCCGCGCGACGCCGGAGCGTGGAGACGTGCGCCAGGCAGCAGGCCTTTGAGGCGCTCCGCCAGCGGCAGCGCGCTCGGGCCAAGCACCAGAATGGCGGCGTTCGGCGGCAAGCCGCTCATCGCAGCGCGACCCCGCGGCGATGCAGCAGGATCATCGAGAAATACGGCACCTCCGCCTCGCTGACCTGGTCGAGCGGCAGCACGCGCTCGCCGGCGAGGCTGGCATGCTCGACATAGCGCGCGGCCGCGGCGAGGCCGAGGCGCTGCAGCACCGCGCGCACCTTCGCGAAATGGCGGCCGAGCTTGATGATGGCGACCGCCTCGGCCTCGGCGAGGCGGCAGAGCAGAACCGGCTCGGGCAGCGAAGCGGGCAGCACCGAGAGGGTGTCGAGGCGCGCGGCGAGCGGCCATTGCGCCGCCGCCGCCGACGCGCCGAGCGAAGAGACGCCGGGCACCACCTCGACCCGGAAGCGCTCGGCGAGGCGGGCGAAGAGATACATGAAGGAGCCGTAGAAGAAGGGATCGCCCTGGCACAGCACGGCGACGTCGTGCCCGGCGTCGAGCTCTTCGGCAAGACGCGCGGCCGCATCGTCGTAGACCCTCTGAGCAGGAAAGCGCGCGCTTTCCATCGGCACGGCGATCACGATCTCGCGCTGCGCCGGCGACAGCCAGCGCGCGACGATGCGGCGCGCGAAGCTGGCGCCGGCTTCGGGCGCGGGATAGGCCACCACCGCTGCGTCGCGCAGGCGGCGCAACGCTTTCACCGTGATGAGCTCGGGATCGCCCGGGCCGACGCCGAGGCCGGAGAGGCGGCCGCTCATCCCGGCGCTCCGGTGTAAAGCGTCAGCGCGAGCGCGCGGCCATTGGAATAATCGAGCCCGGTGACGCGCCCGAGCTCGTGCGGCTCCCAGCCGCGCCGCTTCAGCGCCGCCTGGAACGCCGCATCATCGGCGCCGCTGACCAGCGCGGCGGCACCGTGCGCCGAGGTGATGTATTGCGCCGCCGCGTCCGGCGACAGCTGGCGCGTCGCCGTGCCGAGCAGGAAGACGAGGCTGGGCTCATCATAGCCGACGGCGACCACGGGCGAGGCTTGCGGCACGTGATAGCGCTGCACCAGCGCCGCCGCGGCGCGGCTGAGCCAGAGCCCGTTGAGCGAGGGCGCGACCAGCGCCACGGTCGGCGGCAGCACCAGCAGCGCCAGCAAGGCCGCGCGGACGACGATGCCGCCGCCGCCCAGGCGCCATTGCGCGAGCGCGAGCCGCGCGCCGAAGCCGAGCAGGATGGCGGCGGCGACCACGCCGGCGATGTCGAGGGCGCCGGTGAAGCGCGGCGGCAGCAGCAGCAGCGCGGCCGCCAGCGCCAACGTGACGACGGACCAGAGCGCGCCGGTGACGCCGTCGAGCCAGCGCCAGCGCCTGAGCTCGCCGCGTGCCAGGGCCAGCGAGGCGCGGCCGGCGAGCAGCGCCAGTGCGGGATAAGCCGGCAGGATGTAATGCGGCAGCTTGGTCGGCACCAGCTCGAGCACGAGCCAGAAGGGCAGCGCCCAAGCGAGGAGAAAGCGCTCGCTGGTCTCGCGCCGCGCCTGCCAGCCCCAGGAAGCGGCCGGCCCGAGCAGCAGCGAGCCGGGCCAGAAGGTGACGAAGAGCAGCAGCAGGTAATAGCCGGGCCAGGCGCCATGCGCTTCCTGCGTGCCGATGAGCTTGCCAACGAGATCGTGACCCACCGCCTGGCCGAGAAAGGCGCCGCCGGTCACGCTGGTGATGGCGATGAACCAGGGCGCGGCGATCGCCAGCATCAGCGGCACGCCCCAGAGCGGCCGGAGGCCGGCGAGCCAGCGCGCGTCGCGATCGGCGGCGGCCAGCGCGCCGATGGTGATGAGGCTCAGAAACGGCACGATCGGGCCCTTCACCAGGATGGCGATGCCTTGCGCCACCCAGAACAGCGCCGCCCAGCGCCGCGGCGCCGGCCCGTCGCTGCGCCGCGCCGCGCGATAGAGAATGCCGAGAGCGCCTTGCGCCGCCGCCGCCGTGGCGAGCAACACCGCATCGGTCTTGGCCAGATGCGCCTCGGCGACGACGCCGATCGAGGCGCCGAGCAGTGCCGCGCCAAGCAACGCCGCTTCGGCGCCGACCAGCGCGCGGCCCAGCGCGAAGGTGAGCAGCACCGCCACGAGCGCGCCCGCGAGCGAAGGCAGGCGATAGGGCCAGATGGCGGCGCTGTCGGGCGTGCTCAGCGCCGCCACGGCGGCGCTTTGCAGCCAATAGATGCCGACCGGCTTCTTGTTGCGCGCCTCGTCCTGGAAGCGGATGCGCAGAAAATCGCCGCTTTCCAGCATCTGCCGCGTCGCCTGGGCGAAGCGCGCCTCGTCGCGGTCGGTCACCGGCAGCGCCGAGAGCCCGGGCAGATAGAGGCCGAAACACAACAGCACGAGCAGCAGATAAGGCCGCCAGCCCGCGCTCCAGCGCTCGATCACGGCACCCCGTCCCGCGGCTTCGCCAGGACGAGCTGCGTCACCGGCAGCAGCGGGCGCCAGGCCTGGAAGCCGCCGACGCGCTCGGCGCGCGCGACGGCAAGCCGCGCGACCTCGCCGCCCTGACGCTGCTGGCGGCGCAGCAGCTCGGCCTCGGCTTCGAGCGTCACCGCATTGGCGACGATGCGTCCGCCCGGCTTCAGGGCGCGCCACAGCGCCTCCCACAGCGCGCCATCGCTGACGCCGCCGCCGAGGAAGATGGCGTCGGGCGCCGGCAGATCGGCCAGCGCCGCCGGCGCCGCGCCATGCACGACGCGCAGCTCCGGCACGCCGAGCGCCGCGGCATTGCGCGCGATCTGGGCGCAGCGCGCCGTGTCGCGCTCGACGGCGATGGCGCGCAAGGCGCGGCTCGCGCGCAGCCATTCGATGGCGACGGAGCCGTTGCCGGCGCCCACATCCCACAGCAGCTCGCCCGGCAGCGGCGCCAGCGCCGCCAGGGTCGCAGCGCGCACCTCGCGCTTGGTGAGCTGCCCGTCATGCTCGAAAGCGCCGTCGGGCAGCCCGCCGAGGCGCGACAAGGGACGCGCCGCGGGGCCCGGCCTGCACTCGACCGCGAGGGTGTTGAGCGCGGCGATGCGGCCCAACGGCCAGCTCTCGGCGGCGGCATCGATGCGCCGCTCGCGCTCGCCGCCCATATGGGCGAAGACGGTCATCGCGCTCGGCCCCCAGCCGGCATCGCTGAGCAGCTTTGCCACTTGCACCGGCGTGTCGCCATCGGTGGTGAGCAGCAGCAGCCGCGCGCCCGGCACGAGATGGACGCGCAGCGCCTCGAGCGGGCGGCCATGCAGGCTCAAAGTGACGCAGTCCTCGAGCGGCCAGAGGAGGCGTGCCGCGGCGAGGCTGAAGGCGCTCGGCTGCGGCAGGACCGTCATCTCCGCGGCGGCGAAATTGCGCGCCAGCAGCGCGCCGACGCCGTAGGACAGGGGATCGCCGCTCGCCAGCACGACGACGCGCGCGCCGCGCTTGCCGGCGATGAGCGCCATGGTATCGGCGATGGGCTGACGCCACACCAGGCGCTCCGCCGGCCCGGACGGCACCAGCGCCAGATGCCGCTCGCCGCCGACCAGCAGCTCTGCGCCCTCAACCAGCGCGCGGGCGGCGGCGGAGAGGCCGGCAAGCCCATCCTCGCCAATGCCGATAACGGCAAGCCAGGGCGTCATGTGCGTCGATCCCTCTCAAATCACCGAAACAGGGAGCTTAGTGAACCGGCGCGCCCCGCGCCACGCCGCGGTTGCCTCACGCCGGCGCGCCGGCGAGCGCGTTAACCGCCGCCGCCGCCAAGGCGCTGCCGCCGCGCCGCCCGACCAGCGCGATAAAGGGCAGGCCGAAGGGATTGGCCGCCAGCGCCGCTTTCGCCTCGGCGGCGCCGACGAAGCCCACGGGGAAGCCCAAGACCAGCGCCGGCCGCGGCGCGCCGGCGGCGATGAGCTCGAGCAGGTGAAAAAGTGCCGTCGGCGCATTGCCGATGGCGATCACGGCACCGGCGAGAACGGGGCGCCACAGCTCCACCGCGGCCGCCGAGCGGGTAGTGCCGAGCCGTTTCGCGAGGCCCGCCACGCGGCGGTCGTCGAGGAAACAGAGCACCGGGTTGCCCCGCGGCAAAAGGCGCGCGGTGATCCCGGCGCGCACCATCGCCGCATCAACCACGATCGACGCGCCGGCGGCCAGCGCGGCGCGGCCGGCCGCCGCCGCGCCGTCGGACCAGACGAGATCCTGCGCCAGCGCCGGCTCGCCCGCGGCATGGACGAGGCGGAGCGCCACAGGCTGAAGCTCCAGCGGAAAGCGCGACAAATCGACCTCGGCGCGGATGCGGGCGAAGGATTCGAGGTAAATGTCGTCGGGATTGCGGAGATAGCTATATGCCATGTGCTCCGCTTCGCTGCCTCGTTGAGACCCCACCTCACCCCAACCCTCTCCGGCCCTCAGGGGCGGAGAGGGGGGACCCACGCAGCGGGTGGGTGAGGTGGGGTGAGCCACAAGTCGGCTGTCATCGGCATTGGGCGCATCGCCGCGCGGGACGCCCAGAATCCAGCTCTCCTCCGTCTCGATGCGCGCGCGCTCTTCCGCGGTCAGGTCGGCGGGGCCGGCAAAGAGCGTTGCAAGAGCGCCGGCATCGTCAAGCGCGGCAAAATACGCGGCGATCGTGCGGACCTGCGCTTCATCCTTGACCTCGCCCTGGCGCGGCACGGATGGGATCAGCGAGGGATAGACTTCGGCGAAAACGATGCTCGGCTTTTCCCTCGGGTGCAGAACGGAAAGTCCGGTCTCGAACGGCCAGACCACGGAGGCCTCGGCGAGGGACGGATGATGGCGCAGCCAGTGCACGATGGGGATGCCGGTCAAGGCTTGGCTCCCGACCGCGCCGGCGCCGACAAGCTTCCACACCGGCTGGGGTCCTTTGGTTCGCGCATCGGCAACGCGCTTTTCCGCTAGCCCGAGGACTTCGTGCTGCCGGTGATGTGTGGGCTGAAGGAACGGGCCTGCTGCCTGGGTCGGGCACCCCCAAAATGGCGCCGGTCCGCCGCTGATCTGTCGATTGAGCTCCGCGGCAACCTCGAACCGGTTGTTGCCGTTTTCCGGTTTCTCTTCGATGCGGCTGGCGAGCAGCTCCCACGCCGCGCGCCAAGGCGGTCCGCCGAGCCCGAGCCGTGCCGCAAATCCCTCTGAATAGCCGAAGGGAAAATCGAAGCCGATCAAGGTCGACACATTGGCGGCAAGGTTCGCCGCCAGCATCTCCAGCAAGCGGGCGCGCGCTTCAAGCCGCGTCGGAACATTGATCGACGCCGCCGGTTGGAGGTCGCCTCCGGCACGCCGCAAATGACAGATCCAAATGCTGTCCTTTCCCAATCGCGGCACCGCCGCGGCGCTCCAATCCACCATGACATAGGCGTCGAAGAGCGGCTCCGCCGCCACGGCTCAGCCCTCGCGCGCGCCGTTTCGCGGCCGCGCCGCGCTCAGCGGGTGATCGTGGTCGTGATCATGCGCATGATCGTGGCCATTGCCGTGAGGGTGATGGTGATCATGATGATGTGCGCCGCGGTCGGCTTCGGTGCCGATGCCGCGGACGTGATGGTGATGCGCCGCTTGCGGCGCCGCGTGATCGGTCTCGTAGCCGATGATCTGCGCGCGATATTTGCAGAGCGTGCAGTTCATCATGGGCTCGCCATCGACGGTCTCTTGGATGCGGTCGGCGAAGCAATCGAGCACCAGCGGGTGATCGTTGAGATAGGGCGCCTTCAGCAGCTCGATCTCGGGATGGCGCGCGGCGACGCGGTCGGCGGCGGCGTAGATGCGCTTCACCAGGACGCCGGTGAAGAGGAAATAGGGAAAGACGATGACGCGGCGAAAGCCGAGCCCCAGCGCGCGCTTCAGCGCCGGCTCGACCAGCGGATAAGCGACGCCGCTGAATGCCGCCTCGGCCCAGCCGAAGCCCATGCCTTCCCAGAGCAGCCGCGCCAGCTTGGCGATGTTGGAATTGGCATCGGGATCGTTGGTGCCGCGCCCCACCACCAGCAGCAGGCTCTCGCCGCGGGGGATGGCGCGTGCGCCCTGTTGCTCGGCTGCGGCGATGCGCTCCGCGGCGGCGCGCAGCAGCTTGGGCTCGATCGCCAGCTCGCGGCCGAAGCGCAACTCGAGCGCCGGGTTCGCCGCAGCGAAACTGTTGATTTCCCAAGGCAGGTCGTTCTTCACATGGCTCGCGGCGAAGAGCATGCCGGGAATCGCGAGAAGCCGCTTGGCGCCCGACGCCTTCAGCCGTTCGAGCCCGTCGCGGATGGTCGGCCGGGCGAATTCGAGATAGCCCGTGGCGATGTCGATCGCGGGCAGCTTCGCGCGGATTCCGGCGGCCAGCTGCTCGAACTCGGCAATGGCTTCGTCGTCGCGGCTGCCGTGACCGCACAGCATTATCCCTGTGTCCATTTTTGCCCCTGTCTCTCGCCGCGGTTGACGTCGCCACCGGCGGCGGCCAATGCTCCGCGCCTATGCTGTTTTTTGCCTCGTCGCCGCTCGACCCGCTGCTGCTGTTGCTGGCGGCGCAAGCGCTTGACATGGTCGTCGGCGACCTGCCGGTCGCCTTTCGCGTCATGCCGCATCCGGTCGTGCTGGTCGGCCGCGCCGTCACCTGGCTCGACGCGCGGCTCAACCGGGAATGGCGCGACGAGCGGGTGCGGCGGGGGCGCGGCATCCTCGCCGTCGCCGTGCTCGTGCTCGCGGCCATCTCGCTCGGCTTTGCGCTCGCGGTGCTGCTGCGCGCGGTGCGCTTCGGCTGGGTGGCCGAGGTGATGCTGGTGGCGATCCTGCTGGCGCAGCGCAGCCTCTTCGACCATGTCGCGGCGGTCGGCGAAGGGCTGGGCGCGGGCGGCATTCTCGGCGGGCGTGAGGCGGTGCAGCATATCGTCGGCCGCGACCCGCAAAGCCTCGACGAGCACGGCATCGCGCGCGCCGCGATCGAATCCCTGGCGGAGAATTTCAGCGACGGCGTCGTCGGACCGGCGCTGTTCTACGCGATCTTCGGTCTGCCCGGCATCTTCGTCTACAAGACCGTCAACACGCTCGACAGCATGATCGGCCATAGGACGCCGCGCTATCTGCAATTCGGCTGGGCGGCGGCGCGGCTCGACGATCTCCTCAACCTGGTGCCGGCGCGGCTCAGCGGCGTGCTGCTGGCGCTGGCTGCCCTGCCCGCGCCGGAAGCGCATGCGGGACCCGCCTTTCGCGTCATGCTGCGCGATGCGGGCAAGCATCGCTCGCCCAATGCCGGCTGGCCCGAAGCCGCCACCGCCGGCGCGCTCGGCCTCGCGCTGGCCGGACCGCGGCGCTATCACGGCCAGGTGGTGAACGATCCCTGGCTCGGCGACGGCCGTGCCCGCGCCACCATCGCCGACATCGCCCGCGCGCTGCGGCTTTACGTCATCGCCTGCATCCTGCAGGCGACCCTGGTACTCGCCGCGTTTCTGCTGGTGCACGGGGTGCGATTCTGAGAGCGGGCTACCGCGCATGCGCGATCTCCAAGAGGCGCGGGATGTCGAGGCTTGCTTCAAGATGCGCGGCGAGGGCGTCGCGCGTGTTCTCCACGCGCCGCTCGTAGTCGAGCGCGCCATCGCC
>DATIYL010000139.1:0-3249 GCA_035517635.1 Allostellaceae bacterium
GCGTTCTCCTTGAACACCTGCACCGTCCGCGCCATGTCGCCGATCTCGTCGCCGCGCGACGCCTCGGCGATCTCGACCCGCAGATCCCCCGCCGCGAGCTTCGCCATCGTCGCCTTGAGCCGCCCCAGCGCCCCCGCGATGCTGCCGCTCACGCCCAGCGCGATCGCCGCCACCACCGCAATGATACCGAGCCCGAACAGCGACAGCTTCAGCAGCAGCGCGTGGTACTCCGCCTCGATGTCGTCGATCCACACGCCGGTCGAGATCATCACGTTCCACGGTCTGAATATCCTGATATAGGACAGCTTCGGCAGCGGCTGCGTGGTCCCGGGTTTCGGATAGTCGTATTCGAAAGTACCGTCATCGCCGCCATGCATCGCCTCGATGAAATGCTCCAGGATGGTCTTGCCATCCGCCATCTTGGTGCCGTGCGAGCCGCGGGTGCCGGGATTGGCGGGATTGGCGATCATGACCCCGTCCATGCCGGCGATCATCAGATAGTCGCGATGGCCGTCATACCACATGTCGGCGAGGTCGTCGCCGAAGCGGAGCATCGCCTCGTCGCGCGTCAACTTGCCGGCGGCGACCTGGTCCTGCAGCGATTGAGCGAGGCCGGCCGCGACATCGGTGAGGGCGCGGAGCTTGTCGAGCCGATCGGCCACCATGCGCGCATGCATGATCTGTGCGGCGATGACGATGGCGAGCACCAGCGCCAGCGCGCTCAGCCCAAGCAGCAGGCCAAGCTTCGCCTTGATCTTCAGCCGATCAAGCATCTTCATCGCTTTCTCCCCAGAGGCAGCCGGCGGCAAATCGGCGAACGCTAGCGGCGCGGCGCTGAATTTCCGGTAAATTCCACATATCGTGCCGCCACCCACACCCGCCGCGGGTCGAGGACGATCGAATTTCTAGACAGTGCGCTTCCGGACCTTGCTATCGTCGGCCGACTGCGCCCCGCCCGATGGGCGGCCCTCCGGCTGCCGTGCCGACGCGATGCAGTCCAACATGAGCCTTCCGCCCGATGTCCACTCCCCGCGTCAGCTATGTCGTGACGGTCTACAACAAAGCGCCGTACCTGCCTTTTCTCATCGCGGGCCTGGCGGCGCAAAACGGCGATTTTTCGCGGGAATTCATCTTCGTCGATGACGGCTCGACCGACGACAGCGTCGCCGTCCTGCGCCAGCTCACGGCGGAATGGCCCGAGCGGCGCATCATCGAGCAGGAAAATCAGGGGCCGGCGATCGCGCTGAACGCCGGCCTCGGCGCCGCGCGCGGCGATTTCATCAAGACAATCGACGGCGACGACATGCTGACGCCGGGTGCGACTGCGGCGCTGATCCGTGCCGCCGACGCGAGCGGCGCCGGCTTTGCGTTCGGCGCCGCCGATATTTATGTCCCCACCGAAGGGCTGGAGGCAGCGCGGCGGCGGGCGCAAGCCTGCCGTGCCGCCGGCGAGAGCGAGCTGGTGCCGGACGCGCTTCATGCGACGTTGCGGCGGGCGCAGACGACGACATCCTCGTGGCTCGCGCGCGCCGATCTGATCCATAGCATCGGCGGCTGCGATGACGGGGTCTTCGTCCAGGACTACTCGATCGAGCTGCGCCTGGCGCACGCGACCCAATTCGCCCGCGTGCCGCTGGTTGTCTATCTTCAACCGAGCTCGGCGCCGGGACGGCAATCCGAGCAAGGAGCGCAGGAACTGCACGACCTCAACCTCGCCGTTGCCCGTTTCGTCGAGCGCGCGACGGCGCTGCCGAGATCGGTCCGCCGCTATGCGCTGCGCCGGACCGCCGGCCGCGCCTGGCACTATGCGCATCGACGGGCGGGACAGGGCTATGCGTCGCCAGAGTTCTGGCGCTATGCCGCCGCGCAACTCGGCCTCGGCCGCGCCGATGCCGGCGCGATCCGCGCGACCTGCGAGATTTTCCGGCGCTCGAGCCCCATCAAGCTGATGAAAGCCCCGTGACGCGCGTCGTCCATCTCATTACCGCCGATCGCATCGCCGGCGGCATGGAGAGCTTCCTGGCGCGGCTCGCACCAGCACTCGGCCACGCCGGGCTGGAGCAGCTCGCCATCACCCGGCGCGGTCCGGAACTGGCGGAGCGGCTCCGCCGCGAAGGGGTCAAGGTGGCGCAATACGCGTTGGAAAAGCGCGATCTGCAGTCCTGGTGGGGCGTGCGGCAGACTGTCCGCCGCTTCCGGCCGCAGATCGTGCTGAGCTGGTTGCCGCGCGCCGCCCAGCGCGTGCCGCCGGGCCCCTGGGTCCATGTCGCGCAAGTCGGCTGGTATCGCGGCCTCGATTGCTACGAGCGCGTGGAGCGCATGGTCGTCCCCTCGCCGGATATGGTGCGTCATTTCAAAGAGCTCGGATTTCGCGGCGACATCACGGTCTTGCCGCATTTTGCGGCGAATGAGCGGCTGGCGCCGGTCGCGCGCGACGCGTTCGAAACGCCGCCCGAGGCACCGGTCGTGCTCGGCATGGGCCGCTTCGATCGCTCGAAGGGCTTCGATCTCGCCGTGCGCGCCCTTGCCGCGGTGCCGCATGCCTATCTGTGGCTCGCCGGCGAGGGCGAGGAAGAGCTGGAATTGCGCCGTCTTGCCGCCGAGCTGGGCGTCGCCGACCGCGTCCGCTTCCTCGGCTGGCGCAAGGATACGAGCGCGCTGCTCGGACGCGCCGCCGCCCTGGTGGTTCCCTCACGCTGGCAGGAGGCGCTTGGTCTGGTGGTGCTGGAGGCCTGGTCCGCCGGCGTTCCCGTCGTCTCCACCGACACGCCGGGCCCCCGCTATCTGATGGCCGAGAGCGGCAGCGGGATGCTGGTGCCGATCGACGACGACGCCGCGCTCGCCGGCGCTCTCCGCCGGGTGGTCGAGGACCCGGCGCTTGCCGCGCGCCTCCGCGCGAAGGCAGAGGAGCGCCTAGCGAGCGGCTTCACGGAAGCCGCCACGGTGGCGGCCTATCTCGGGTATTTCGCACGGGTCGCCCGCGAGGCGCAGCAGCCGACCGAAGCCACGTAGCGGAGTTGCGGCCGCGTGCCCCGACCACTAGCTTTCGCACCGGAGCCCGGGAGCCCCTATGACGTCGCCTTTCACCGCCGTCGTCGATCCCGACATATTATTCCGTCATTCCCGCGAAAGCGCAGGGCTGTCCGGGGAAAATCAGGCAAAGGCGAGCTCCAATTGGTTGAGCGAATGGGGCGCGGGCTTGGAGGGGTTGAGGTCTGGCGGCCTGTCGATTTTGGCGAGGGACTTTCG
>DATIYL010000140.1:0-4364 GCA_035517635.1 Allostellaceae bacterium
CGGCAGCGCGCGGATGAACTCGTCGGCCGCCGCTGCTTTGGCGGCGGCGATGATCTCGGCCTCGCTCGCCCCGAAGCGGCCATAAGCAATGTTGGCGCGCACGGTATCGTCGAAGAGCGTCACCTCCTGGCTCACCAGCGCGATGGCGCCGCGCAGGCTCGCCAGCGTCGCCTGGCGCACATCCATGCCGTCGATCGTCACGGCGCCCGCGGCCACGTCGTAGAAGCGCGGCACGAGATTGAGGATCGTCGATTTGCCCGCACCCGAGGATCCCACCAGCGCCACGGTCTTCCCCGCCGGCACGACGAGGTCGACGCCGTCGAGCGCCTTCGAGCCATTGGCATAGGCGAACTGCACGCCGCTGAAGCGGATCTCGCCGCCGGCGATGGCAAGCGGCCTGGCGTCGGGCGCTTCGCGGATCTCCGGCTCGACATCGAGCACGGTGAAGATGCGCTGCGCGGCGGCGAGCCCTTCCTGAAGATTGGCGTTGAGGCTGGCGAGCGCCTTCATCGGCTGATAGGCCAGCAGCAGCGCGGTGATGAAGGAGAAGAAGGCGCCGGGGCTGCGTGCCTCGGTGATCACCTCGTGCCCACCATAGAGAATGACCAGCGCGACGGCGATTCCGCCCAGCGTCTCCATCAGCGGCGAGGCCACCGAGCGGACGCGCTGCGCGCGCTCGACCAATGTGTAGAGGCTTTCGATAAGGCGGGCGGCGCGCTTCTCCTCGTAGGCTTCCATGCCATAGGCCTTGACGTGGCGCGCGCCCTGGAAGGTCTGGTCGAGCAGCGTGGTGAACTGGCCGATTTCGCTCTGCGTGTTGGCAGAGACGCGGCGCATGCGCCGGCCGATGCTGACGATCGGGCGGATGGCGATCGGGAAGACGATGAAGGCAATTAGCGCCAGCACCCAGTCCTGGTAGAACATCAGCGCCACCAGGAAGGCCGCCGTCATTGCCTCCTTGCCGATGCCGGCGAGTACGGTGGTGGCGGCATTGCGCAGCATGCCGGCATCATTGGTGAAGCGCGAGATCAGCGTGCCGGTCGGGTTGGCGTGGAAATAGGCGATGTCGGCACGCATCAGCCGGGCGAAGAGCGCCAGCTGGATGTCGGCGACGACGCGCTGCCCGACCGTGGTCATCAGCACCGCTTGCCAGTAATTGGTGACGCCCTTGACCAGCGCCAGCACGATGACGGCGAGCGGGATGACCAGCAGCAGCCGCTCGTCATGCGCGACGAAGACACGGTCGAGCATCGGCTGCATCAGCCAAGCATTGGCGGCGGTGGCGCCGGCCATCAGCCCCATGCAGAGGAAGGCCAGCGCCATGCGCCCGATATAGGGGCGCACGAATTCGCGCACCAGGCGAAGCACCAGGGGCAGCGTGCGGTGGCTGAAATCGTCGAGCGTGGCTCGTTCGGCCATGGGCCGGTCGGCTGGAGCGCTCAAAGCGGGCTCGTTCTCCTCATCTTCCCGGCAATCATAGCATGCCGGCGCCGTCCCGGGCCAAGCGACAGGGCCGCTTGGCCCGCAGCCCGTTTTGGCCGCCCGTTTGGCGTCTCTTTAGACAGCCCGGGCGGGCAGGGCAAGCGGCGAAGGGCGGCGCCTGCGCCGAGATGACGCATGACGCGGACGCCGCGGTCGGCTATGAGGCGGCCAGGGAGAGCAGATGGTGATGACAGAGGGGCGGGCGCGCCGCCTCCTGGTGATCTACAACCCGACCTCGGGCCGGCGCAAACGCCGCAAGCTCGAGCGCTTCCTCTTCCATCTCGACAGGCTGGGCGCGGCGGTGACATTGCGCGAGACGACGGCGCCGCGGCATGCCGAGGCCCTGGCCCGCGCCGCCGATCCCGCTCAGGTCGATGCCGTGCTGGTGGCCGGCGGCGACGGCACCATCAACGAGGCGGTGAACGGCTTGGCCGGCTCGCCGCTGCCGCTCACCGTGCTGCCGCTCGGCACCGCCAATGTGCTCGCCAACGAGATCGGCCTGCCGCGCCGTTCGGCCGCGCTTGCGCGCATCGCCGCCTTCGCCCCGGCGCGGCCGGTGTGGCCGGGAGAGGCCATGGCCGAAGGCGGCACCGGTGGCGCGCGGCGCTTTCTCATCATGGCTGGTCTCGGCTTCGACGCCGAGGTGGTCGAGCATCTCGATCTCGCCTTGAAGCGCCGGACCGGCAAGCTCGCCTATGTCGCCAGCATTTTCGGCCGGCTGCGCGACTACCGCCCCTGCTTCTATCGCGGCGAGGTCGACGGTGCCGCGGTGATGGGTGCCTCGCTCGTCGCCGCCAAAGCACATTTCTATGGCGGCCGCTTCGTGCTCGCCCCCGCGGCGCGGCTCGAGGATCCCTCGCTGCAGATCGTGGTCTTCGAGCATGCCGGGCGTAGCGCCGCGCTCGGCTACATGGCGGCGATGAGCCTCGGTCTGCTCCAGCGCTGCCGCAGCCTGCGCGTGCTCCGGGGCGAGAGCGTGCGGCTCCTCGAGCCCGCCGGCGCCGCCTTGCAGCTCGACGGCGACATCCAGCTCCGCCTGCCCGCTCGGATCGGCATCGCCTCGACGCCGCTCAAGCTGGTGGCGCCGTAGGGCCTCGCCGACCGAAAGGCGGTCACGAGTGCGTTCGTTGCGTGACCGCAGCGGCGACGTTACGCGCTCGGTGCCGCGAGCCGGCGGAGCGGCGCGACCTTGATGCGTCCGGGCCTGGGCGTATCGTTGGCCGGGATGCCGGGCTCGCCGGCGAAATGGTCCGCGGCGAAATCGACGAAGCTGCGTACCTTCGCCGAGAGGTGCTGCCGATGCGGATAGACCGCGGAAATCGGGAATTCGCCGAGATGGTAGTCGGGCAGCACGCGGATGAGCTCGCCGCTGCGCAACGCTCTTTCCGCGGTGCGGCTGCAGGCCATGACGATGCCGCGCCCATCGCTGGCAGCCGCCATGAGCGTCGCCACGCTGTTGGTGTGCAGGTTGCCGGACACCGGCACCGTCACCTCCCCTTCCGGCCCGATCAGGTGCCATTCGCGCGTCAGCTTGTCGAAGCCGCGATACATGTAGGCGACGCAGTTGTGGTGGGAGAGATCGCCCGGCTCGCGCGGCGCGCCATACTTCTCGAGATAGGCCGGAGCGGCGCAGAGAATCACCCGGAACTGGCCGAGCCGGCGCATGATCAGGCTCGAATCCTCCTGCATGTTGAAGCGGATCGCCACATCAATGCCCTCGTCGACGAGGTCGACCATGCGGTCGGTGGTGGTGAGCTCGACCGCGATCTCCGGGTAGGCGATGCTGAAATTGCCGATGAGCGGCGCCACGCTGTAGGAAAGCACATTCGCGACGTTGAGCCGCAGCATGCCGCGGGGGATCGAGTTCAGCACCGAGACGCTTCTGTCGGCATCCTCGATCTGGGCGAGGATCACCGCGCACTGCTCGTAATAGACCTTGCCCGCCTCGGTCAGGCTGAGCTTGCGGGTGCTGCGGTTGAGCAGGCGGACGCCGAGGCGCTGCTCGAGCCATTGCACGTGATAGGTGGCGGTCGCCGGCGACATGTTGAGGCGAAGCGCCGCCGCGGCGAAGCTGCCGCTGGCAACGACGGTGGCGAAGGTGGTCATGCTCGTGATGCGGTCCATGCGGCCTCTTGGGTGAAGGGTTCGGCGCCGGTGCCGTGAGGGTGCACGAGGGGCTATCTATAGTTAGTTAGAGATGGGCGCCGCCGCATGCCGTTCCAGTTGCGGCGCTCAGGACCCCGCCGAAAACGCCAGGATTTCTGCGATCATTTAGCGGCTCCGAAGAGTGTTTTTGGCGACGCCGCACTAATCCAGGGTCGAAGAGTGTCTTCGAGCAATCCCGAATTATCGTCGAACCCTGTCTGGGCGATCCTCTACGCCGTGCATGGGACGCGACGCTGTCGCGCCCGGTCCATTGGAGGAGAGGATCATGGCAGTCAATTCGCGAGCGCTGGGTTTCGCTTCCCTTACCGCGCTGTCTATTGTCGCGGCGCTCGCCGTCGCACCGAGCGCCTTTGCTCAGTCGGCGGACAAGTTCCAGGACGGCAGCTCCACCGCCTATCGTGAGAACGTCGTCCGGCAGTCGGCGGGATCGTCGCAGGCGGCGGCGCAGTCCAGCACGTTCCAGGATGGCACCTCCACCGCCTATCGTGAGCGGGTCGTCCGGGACGGGGCGGGAACGGCGGCGGGGGCGCAGGATCCGCGCTACGCCTCGACCGTGCCGATGGTCAACGGCAAGCCCGACGTGGTGGGCACCGGCGGCGCTCAGGACGATCTGGCGAAGCAAATCTACCAGCCCGGCGGCCGGCTCTCCGGGTATTGAGAAGCGGAACGCCGGCGCCCGTACGCGGGCGCCGGCCGCCCGGCGCAACTTCGCAGCG
>DATIYL010000141.1:0-9795 GCA_035517635.1 Allostellaceae bacterium
AGATTGTTGACGACGATGACCGCGTAGAGCGCGGATGCCAGCCCCATCGCGATGTGCTCCCGCCGGCTGCGCAGGGCACCGGCCCGTATGCCGAGAGCGATGGGCACGAGGATGGCGAGCTTCGGCAGCCACCAGAACGCCCCGAGATGCGCGAGAGTAAAGAGCATCAGCGGATTGGTCTCGACCATGTCGGGGCGCGCCAGCCCGATGTTCGTCGAAATCACGTCGGCGACTTGCAAGAGCACGAAAAGCAGCACGATGTACATGCCGCCCTTCCCCTTTGGGACGGCGCCTCCCGCTAAAGGGTCGGGCGCTTCCTGCACTGTGCCGAGCTTGTGGAACCACACGGGTGATGGCCGTTCGCTGCGTTGCGTTCGAACGGTTGATTTGCGAAAAAGTTTCCCGGCTATGGGGAGACCGGTCCAGAGATCATTTTCTCCACTTCCCGATTACCTCAGGGGTAATTGGATCGGCTGCCGCACAGGCTTATCGTTTCCGCCATGCTCGGCAGCGCTCGACCCGTCGGCGATCTCTTGCGCGAATGGCGCCAGCGCCGGCGCCTCAGCCAACTCGATCTTGCGCTCGAGGCCGACATCTCGACCAAGCATCTCAGCTTCGTCGAAACCGGCCGTGCGCTGCCGAGCCGCGACATGGTCATCCATCTCGCCGATCGCCTGGAGATACCGTTGCGCGAGCGCAATCGGCTGCTGGTCGCGGCGGGCTACGCGCCGGTCTTCCGCGAGCGGCCGCTCGGCGATCCCGCGCTCGACGCGGTGCGCCGCGCCGTCGATCAGGTGCTGGCGGGGCACGAGCCCTATCCGGCGCTCGCGGTCGACCGGCATTGGACGCTGATCGCGGCAAATGCGGCGGTGGCGCCGCTCCTCGCCGGCGTTGCGGCGTCGCTGCTGGAGCCGCCGGTGAATGTGCTGCGCCTCAGCCTCCATCCCGAAGGGCTGGCGCCGCGCATCGCCAATCTGGCGGAATGGCGCGGCCATCTCCTGGCGCGGCTCGACCGCCAGATCGACCTCACCGCCGATCCCGCGCTCTCGGCCTTGCGCGACGAGCTCGAGCGCTATCGCCCGCCGCCGCTGTCGCGGCGGCGCCCCACCGAGCTCCCTGCGGCGAGCCCAGTGGTGCCGCTCGAGCTCGTCACACAAGCGGGCGTGCTCGCCTTCGTCAGCACCGTCACTGTTTTCGGCACGCCGATCGACGTCACCGTGTCGGAGCTGGCGGTGGAGGCGTTCTTTCCCGCCGATGCGGCAACCGCCGAGAGGCTGCGCCGCTCGGGGTCAAGCTGAGCTAGCGCTGCTGCTCGAACACCTCTTTCGCCACCAGCGCCGAGGTCATCGCGTTGGGCCAGCCGCCATAGAAGGCGAGATGGGTGATGACCTCGATAATCTCATCCTTGGTGACGCCGTTCTGCAGCGCACGCTCGATATGGCCGCGCAGCTGCTCGCTGCGATTGAGGGCGACGAGCGCGGCGACGGTGATCAGGCTGCGATCGCGCTTCTTGAGGCCGGGCCGTTCCCAGACATCGCCGAACAGCACCTTCTCGGTCAGATCGATCAGCTTCGGCGCGACAGTGCGAACTTTCTCGCGGGACGTGGTTGGTTGCTGTGCGGCCATGATGTCTCTTCCTCCTGGCGTTTGTGCGGTACCGGACCAAGCTCCGGCACTTCGTTATAGAGCCGTCAGAATGGAGGGCTTCGCCCAGAGGGACCAGCGGGAAAATCGCGGGCCACCCATCGCGGCTTCAGCAAAACCGACGCAAAGCGTGTGAGAAACCCGGGCTAGGGCGACCGGCCCCGTTCCATCGCAAGTTCGGCTTCCAGGCTCTCCCGGCCCCGGAAGATCGTTGCCACGGCGAGGGTGCGGCCGGTCTTCTGGAACCTGAGCGCAACATCGCGCGCCGCTATGTCGCCTTGCTGTTCGACGTGATCCCAGGCGGCGGCGTGACCGACATAGTCGAGCGAGACGTCATAGTGCTGGGTCCAGAAGAAGGGTGCGGCGCCATAGCGTTCGCGCCGGCCCAGCATGTTGCGGGCGGCGGTTTGTCCTTGCCGCTCGGCCACCACCCAATGCTCGATCCGCAGCCGCTCGCCGCTATAGGGGTCGGGCCAGCGCGCAATGTCGCCCGCGGCAAAGACGTCCGCGGCGCTGGTCTCGAGATATTCGCTGACCAGAACGCCGCGATCGATCGCCAGGCCGGCCCTCTCGGCGAGATCGAGGCGCGGGCGCACGCCGATGCCGACCAGCACGAGGTCGGCATCGATCCGCGAGCCATCGTCGAGCTGGACGCGCCGATCATCGACAGCGGCAAGCGTATGTCCGAGATGGAACACGACGCCCTTCGATTCATGGAGCGAGCGCAGGAAATCGCCCAGCGCCGGGCCCAGGGCTCGTTCCATCGGCCGTGCCTCGGGCGCGACCACATGAACCTCGACCGCGCGCTGGCGCAAGGCGGCGGCCGCTTCGAGGCCGATGAAGCTTGCCCCGACGATGACGGCGCGGCCGCCACCTTTGATGCGCGCGATGATCGCGCGGCAATCGGCCAGCGAGCGCAAGGTCCGGACATGCGGCAGCTCGGCACCTGGCACCTGAAGCCGTATCGGTTCGGCGCCCGTGGCGAGCAGCAGCTTCGTGAACTCGACCGTACGACCGTCGCCAAGGGTCACGCGATGACCAGCGGGATCGATCGCTGTCACCGTCGTGCCGAGGCTGAGCTCGATGCCGTTCTCGGCGTAGAACGCGGCGGGGCGCAGCGGGATCCACTCTTCCGGCGCAGTGCCGGCGAGATAGTCCTTGGAGAGGTTCGGGCGATCATAGGGTGGCGCGTCGTCGGCGCTGATGATCGCGACCTCGCCGCCATAGCCCTCGCGCCGCAGCATCTCGGCTGCGGCGTAGCCTGCCGCGCCGCCGCCGATGATCACCATCCGCCCCGGCGGCCCCAGACTCGGCCGTGGCTTCGTCCACAGGCGGCGCTCGGTCGCTTCCCTCTTCTCGCGCACAAAGACGCGGCCGTCACGGCGCTCGACGCGCCAGCACGGGGTCGGGTTCAGGGCGGGCGCGGCAACGGCTTCTCCTGTCCGCAAGCTGAAGCAGGCGTGATGCCAGGGACAGCGCACGGTGTCCTCGACCATCAACCCTTCGCCCAAGGGTCCGCTGTAATGGGTGCAGGTGGCGCCGATGGCGAACACCTCCGCGCCACGGCGGGCGAGGAGCACGGCATTCTCATCGACATGCCCCACCAGCATGGCGCCGTCCGCGAGATCGGCTTCGGGGATGCCGGCTTTCAGATCGGGACCGCCCGGTTGATTTGCATCGCCCATGATGAACCTCCCTGGAGTGCCCGCGCTCTTGCCTCGCCGAGGCGAGCACAGCGTTTCTCATTGAGCGAACGCTTATCGCGAAGCACGGTGCGCACGCCGGTCTTGCGCACTGCGGAGGCTGTTCGGACAGGGCTACCGCCCCGGCACGCCCTTCGTCGTCGAATACTCGAAATGCAGCGCCTCGCCGGGATGGACCAGCGGGAAGATCGCTTGCGCCGCCATCGCCGCTTCGGCGAAGCCCGACAGGATCAGCTTGAGTTTGCCGGGATATGTGGCGATGTCGCCGATGGCGAAGATGCCGGGCGCCGAGGTGCGGCAGGTGGCGGGATCGACGGCAATGTGGTTGCGGTCGAGCTGCAAACCCCATTGCGCGATCGGGCCGAGATTCATCGACAGCCCAAAGAAGGGGAGCAGGGCATCGGCGGCGAGCCGGCGCGTGCCGCCGTCGAGATCGGCGACGATCACCGCCTCGATGCGGCCGTCCTTGCCGTCCAGCGCGTGGAGCTGATAGGGGATCACCAGCTCGATCCGGCCTTCCGCCGCAAGCCGCTCGAGCCGCGCCGACGATTCCGGCGCGGCGCGGAATTTCGGCCGGCGATGCACCACCATGATCTTGTCCGCGACCTCGGCGAGCGAGATCGCCCAATCGACGGCGCTGTCGCCGCCGCCGGCGATGACGATGCGCTTGCCGCGGAAATCCTCGCGCCGCCGCACCAGGTAGAAGACGCTCTTGCCTTCGAAGGCCTCGATGCCGGGAAGCGGCGGGCGGTTCGGCCCGAACGCGCCGACGCCGGCGGCGATCAGCACCGCGCGCGCCTCGATCGCCGTGCCGAGCGAGGTCTCGAGTCGGAAGCCGCCTTGCGGCAAGGGCGCCAGCCGCTCCACCTGCTGTGCCAGATGGTAATGCGGATGGAAGGGCGCCGCCTGCTCGGCGAGCTTGTCGATGAGCGTTGCGGCATCGATCACGGGATAGCCGGGAATGTCGTAGATCGGTTTTTCCGGATAGAGCGCGGCGCATTGACCGCCCAGCATGTCGAGCGCATCGATGACATGGCAGCCGAGCTTCAGCATGCCGCATTCGAATACGGCGAACAGCCCCACCGGCCCGGCGCCGATGATGGCAACATCGCCCCGCTGCACTTCTCCCGCCATCATCCCGTCCTTGCTGCCACCGGCGCTACCATGGCGGCGGGCGCGACGGGGTGCAAATCCGATCTGCGTGGTATCCTCCCCTCACCCCGACCCTCTCCCGCAAGGGGAGAGGGGGCGCACCGAGCGTGCGGCAAAAAACCCCTCTCCCCTTGCGGGAGAGGGAGGGGCCCACGCGAAGCGTGGGAGGGTGAGGGGGAAAGGAGGATCGCGGATGCTCGACGTCGCCGTCATCGGACTCGGCTGGTGGGGGAAGATCATCACCGGCACGTTGCAGGAGAGCACCAAGCTGCGCGTCTGCCGCGCCATCGACGCCGATTCGCGGGCGCTGCGCTGGGCAGCCGAGCGCGGCATTGCGACCTCGCTCGAGCTCGGCGATGCGCTCGCCGATCCCGCGGTCAAGGGCGTCATCCTGTGCACGCCGCACACCCTGCACACCGAGCAGGTCGCGCGCGCCGCCGCGGCGGGAAAGCATGTCTTCTGCGAGAAGCCGCTGGCGCTCAGCCGCATCGATGCGGAGGCGTCGGTACGGCGCTGCAACGAGGCCGGCGTCGTTCTCGCCGTCGGTCACGAGCGCCGCTTCGAGCCGCCGATGCAGGAGGTGAAGCGCCTCGCCCAATCGGGCGAGCTCGGCAGTTTGCTGCAGATCGAGGCGAGCTTCAGCCAGGACAAGTTCCTGAGCCTGCCGCCGGCGAATTGGCGGCTGAGCGAGCGTGAGGCGCCGGCGGGGCCGATGACCGCCACCGGCATCCACCAGCTCGATCTCGCCGTGTGGCTGCTCGGCCCGGCCGATCGCACCTTCGTCAGCGTGCGCCGCCTCGGCAGCAACCTCGCCAATGGCGACACGCTGGGCGCGCTCGTCACCTTCAAATCCGGTGCCAATCTGCTGCTTTCGGCGATCCTGGCGACGCCCTTTGCCGGGCGCTTCGCCGTCTACGGCAATGAGGGCTGGGTCGAGGTGCGCGACAAGGCGCATCCGGAAGCGCCGGAAGGCTGGGTGCTGACGCGCTGCCGGCGCGGCGGCACGCCGGAGAGCCGCGACTATCCCGCCGCTTCGGCCGTGCGCGCCAATCTCGAAGCCTTCGCCGATGCGGCGGAAGGTCGCGCTCCCTATCCGGTGCCGCAGGCCGAGATGATCGCGAATATCGCGGCGCTCGAAGCGATCTTCCGCTCCGCCGCCAGCGGTTGGGTCGAGCCGGTCTGAAGAGTTGCGGCACCGCGCCCAGACGGGATAAAAGGGCGGCGGTGAATGAAGCTCGCGCTTGGGTCGTCGATTTGCCGGACGAGTCCGCCACCGCCGGCCTTGCCGCGCGGATCGCCGGGCATGCGCGGCGGGGCGACGTGATCGGCCTTCAGGGTCCGCTCGGTAGCGGCAAGACCAGCTTCGCGCGCGCCTTCATCCGCGCTTATGGCGGCGGCGCCGAGGAGGTGCCGAGCCCGACCTTCACCCTGGTCGAAATCTATGCCTTCGCCGACCGGCCCTCGGTCTGGCATTTCGACCTCTATCGCCTCAACGCGCCCGAAGAGGCTTGGGAGCTCGGCATCGAGGAGGCGTGGAGCGAAGGGGTGAGCCTCATCGAATGGCCGGAGCGGCTCGGCCCTTTGCTGCCCGCGGAGCATCTGCTGCTGGCTTTGGCCGAAGGCGCCACGCCCTCCGCGCGCCTCGCCCGGCTCCGCGCGACGCCGGGCTGGGCGTCCCGTCTCGAGGGTGTTTTCGATGGCTGAGCGCGCCGCGCTCATCGCGGCGTTCCTCGCCGCTTCCGGCTGGGGCGGCGCGGCGCGGCGCAAGCTCGCCGGCGATGCCTCCTTCCGCCGCTATGACCGGCTCGAGCGGGCGGGCGGCCGCGCCGTGCTGATGGACGCGCCGCCGCCCCAGGAAGATGTGCGCCCCTTTCTCATGATCGCGCGGCTGCTCTCCGGCATCGGCCTCAGCGCGCCGGCGATCCTCGCCGAGGACATCGCTGCGGGGCTGCTCCTGCTCGAGGATTTCGGCGACGCGACCTATACGCGGCTCCTCGCGCAGGGTGCGGAGGAGGCGGCGCTTTATGCGCTCGCCATCGACCTGCTCGTCGCCCTGCATCGCGCTTTCGATCCCGCCGCCGCGCCGGAAGTGCCGCCCTATGATGATCAGCGGCTGCTGACCGAGGCGGCGCTGCTCATCGACTGGTACTTGCCGGCGATCACCGGCCGGCCGACGGATCCGTCGCTGCGCGAGGAGTATCTCGTGCTCTGGCGTGCGCTGCTGCCGGTGGCGCGCGCCGTGCCGTCGAGCCTGGTGCTGCGCGACTACCATGTCGACAATCTGGTGCTGCTCGAAACGCGCGGCGGGGTCGCGCGCTGCGGCTTGCTCGATTTCCAGGACGCGGTGCTCGGCCCCGTCAGCTACGATCTGGTCTCGCTGCTCGAGGATGCGCGCCGCGACGTGCCGGCGGAGCTCGCGGCGGCGATGCGGGCGCGCTATCTCGCCGAGTTCCCGACGCTCGACCGCGACGCTTTCGCCGCGTCCTATGCCGTGCTGGGGGCGCAGCGCAATTGCAAGATCATTGGCATCTTCACCCGGCTCTGCGTGCGCGACGGCAAGGCGCACTACTTGCCGCACATCCCGCGCGTCTGGCGCCTGGTCGAGCAGGATCTGCGCCACCCCGCGCTGGCGCCGGTCGCGGCCTGGCTCGATCGTCACATCCCGGCGGAGCAGCGCCGCGTCCCCGCCGGACTCTCGCCCGCATGAGCCCCACGCCGCAAAGCGGTATGGTGCTGGCGGCGGGGCTGGGGCTGCGCATGCGGCCGCTCACCGACCGCCTGCCGAAGCCGCTGATCCCGCTCGCCGGACGCGCGCTGCTCGACCATGCCATCGACCGGCTCGAAGCGGCGGGCTGTGCGCGCATCGTCGTCAACGCCCATTACCTCGCCGATATGGTCGCGCAACATCTGGCGGCGCGGCGCTCGCCCGCGATCACCCTGTCGCGCGAGGATGCGCTGCTCGAGACCGGCGGCGGCGTGCTGAACGCGCTGCCGCTGCTCGACGAGTTTTTCTACGTCGTCAATTCCGACATCTTCTGGCTCGACGGCATGGTGCCGGCGCTGCTTCGCCTGGCTCGCGCTTTCGATCCCGCGCGACACGACGCGGTGCTGCTGCTGCAGCGGACGGTGACGGCGCTGGGCTATGAGGGGACGGGCGATTTCATCATCGATCCCTTGGGCCGCGTCCGCCGCCGGCGCGAGCGCGAGATCGCGCCGCATCTTTTTGCCGGCGTGCAGCTTTTGTCGAAGCGGCTGTTCGAAGGGACGAGTCCCGGCAAGTTCTCGCTCAATCCGCTCTACGATCGTGCGATCGCTGCCGACCGGCTCATCGCCATCGTCCATGACGGCGAGTGGTACCACATCGGCACCCCCAAAGGCCTCGCCCGCGCCGAGGCGCGCCTCGCGATGCACCGCACGGAGCGGTAGGCAACAGCTGATAGCTGTCAGCTGACAGCTGTCAGCTTGACTGATGACTGACGACTGAGAACTTGATCTCCATGCGCCTCTTCACCATCGCCGCGCATCTCCCCTTTCTCGATGCGCTCGTTGCGGGCCTGAGCGCGGAGAGCGGCGGCGATCCGCTGGCGTTGGCGCGCTACACCATCCTGCTGCCGACTCGGCGCGCGGCGCGCGCTCTGTCGGAGGCGTTTCTGCGGCAGAGCGAAGGCAAGGCGTTGTTGCTGCCGCGGCTCGCGCCGGTGGGCGATGTCGATGCCGAGGAGCTGGCCTTTCTCGCCGATGAGAGCGCGGCGCTCGGTGCGGTCGAGCTGCCGCCGGCGATACCGGAGCTGCAGCGGCATCTGTTGCTGACGAAACTGGTGCTCGCTTGGGGCCGCGCGCGTGGCAGCGGTCCGCTCACGCCCGGCCAGGCAGCGCCGCTGGCGCTGGCGCTGGCGCGCTTCCTCGACGAGGTCGAAACCGAAGGCGGCGATTTCGCGCGCCTCGCTGAGCTGGTGCCGGCCAATCATGCGGAACACTGGCAGCAAGTGCTCGACTTCCTCGCCATCGTGACCGAGCACTGGCCGCGCATTCTCGCCGAGACCGGCTGCCTCGATCCGGCGGCGCGGCGTAACGCGGTGCTCGCGGCGCAAGCCGAGGCTTGGCGCCGCAACCCGCCGCGAGATCCCATCATCGCCGCGGGCCTTACCGGCGGCGTCGCCGCCGTCGCCGATCTGCTGGCCGTCGTCGCGCGCCTGCCGCAGGGCAGGGTGGTGCTGCCCGGCCTCGACCGCGCGCTCGATGCCGAGAGCTGGGAGCGCATCGCGACCGATGCCGCGCATCCCCAACATCTTCTGGCGCGGCTGCTGGCGCGGCTCGAGGCCGAGCCGGCGCAGGTGCGGGACTGGCCATCGCCGCTGGCATCGGCCGGCGATCGTCGCGCGCGGCAGCGTCTCGTCGCCGAGGCGCTGCGGCCGGCGACGGAGAGCGAGCGCTGGCGCAAGATTGCCGGCATCGACGCTGCCGCGCTGGACGGGGTGATGCGGCTCGATTGCGCCGGGCCGCAAGAAGAGGCTGTAGCGATCGCGTTGCTGCTGCGCGAAGCGCTGGAGCATGAAGGCCGCACCGCGGCGCTGGTGACGCCGGATCGCGGCTTGGCGCGCCGCGTCGCGTCGGAGCTGCGGCGCTGGAACATCGAGATCGATGATTCCGCGGGGCTGCCGCTCGACAAGACGCCGCCGGGCGTGTTTCTGCGCCTCATCCTTGATCTCGCCGTCGAGGCGCTGGCGCCGCTGCCGCTGCTGGCGGCGCTGAAGCATCCGCTGGCTGCCGGCGGCCGCGCGCCCCAGTCCTTTCGCGCGCTGGTGCGGCGGCTCGAGATCGCGGCGCTGCGCGGCGCGCGGCCCGCGCCCGGCTTCGCCGGCTTGCGCGCGGTGCTGCCGCAAGAGGGCGCGCTCGAGCGCTTCGTCGCCGGGCTGGAGGCGGCGCTCGCGCCGTTGCTCGCGGCGATGGCGGCGGGCGAGAGCAGCGCCGGAGCGCTGGCTGAGGCGCATATCGCCGCGGCGGAGGGGCTCGCGGCGAGCGATGAGGAAAGCGGCGCCGAGCGGCTCTGGCGCGGCGAGGCGGGCGAGGCCGCGGCCGAGTTCCTCGCCGAGCTGCTGCGCCACGCCGCGGCGCTGCCGCCGCTCGACGGCCGCGATTACCGCGCGCTGTTCGACGCGCTGATCGCGGGGCCGGTGGTGCGGCCGCGCTATGGCAAGCACCCGCGCCTCGCCATCTGGGGCTTGCTCGAAGCGCGGCTGCAGCAGGCGGATCTCGTCATTCTCGGCGGGCTCAACGAGGGCGTCTGGCCGCCGGC
>DATIYL010000142.1:0-18275 GCA_035517635.1 Allostellaceae bacterium
TGCCTTCGCCGTTCCCGGCAATCTCGGAGAAAAGCCCGCCCGTGAAGTCGCGACGCATGAGTTTTCGAGCCGCGGCACCGATCAGCCGATAGCGGAAATCGAGCGGTTCGGCGACGACGTCGATGAGCATGACATAAGGCAGCAGCCTCGGGATTTCGGCTGGATCGATATCGAGGCGGGACGGCATCAATCGCCCCTGCCGTTTACGAAGCCAGTATCCGTAGGCGATTTGCAATCGCTTTGCCCCGAGACTCGATGGATCGAGCGCCGGAAGGTTCTGCGCGATCAGCGACCGGTTTGAGTCCGGCTCTGCATCAGGCGTTGGGATTGAAGCGGCGGCAGGTTGAATGTTGGCGCAAGTGGGCGTCGCGGCTATCCATCGATGCACGATGTTCGGCATTTGCTCGCTCCTCCTGGCTGCAATATTGATGAACGCGTCAGAGAGGCGGTATGAAGTGTCAGCGCAGGGCGTAGCTGAACGATGCTCTCGACGGTGCACCGACACAATCTCTCGAATGTGATGGTTGCGCCCATACCTTCGTAGGGGTCTCGATGGCGGCCATGGACGATCCGGCGCTGTTTCTGAAATTGCGCGGACCGGGTGACGGCGGCGCGCCTCACCTCCGGATATCGAGGATCTCCGCTATCCGGGCGAGCTTCGTTACGGATTTTGTCTCCAGCTTTCGCATGACGCTGCTGCGGTGCATCTTGACGGTGGCCTCGCTGATCGACAGCTCGCTTGCGACTTGCTTGTTCATCAGCCCAGATGCGACCAGCGCCATCACCTGTCGTTCGCGGGGCGTCAGCAGCGCATAGCGCTGCCGCAATTCAGTAATCTTCGCAAGTTCGTGGCGCCGGCTTTCGTCTAGCCGAATCGCGACATCAACGGCATCAAGCAGGTCCTGACCCCGTATCGGCTTCGTGAGGAAGTCGACCGCACCGGCCTTCATGCCCTTGACGGACATGGGAATGTCGCCAAATCCGGTCATCAAAATGACTGGCAGTCGGATGTCGATACGTGTCAGGTACTCTTGCAGCTCCAGTCCGCTCGTGCCCGGCAGCCGAACGTCGAGCACAAGACATGCGGACGTTTCAGGCAATTCGACATTGAGGAACTCTGCCGCAGATCCGTAGAGCATCACGTGATAGTTCACCGACCGGAGCAGGTCTCCCATCGACTCGCGAACCCACCTGTCGTCGTCGACAATATGAACAAAAGGCGCCGAAGACATGCTCACTTGATCTCCGATGATGGGCAGCGCTGCCGAAGCGGTAGAGCGAATGTGAAAGCCGATCCGTGAGTCGTGTTCTTCTCCAGCCACAGGCGTCCGCCATGCGCACAAATGATCTTGCGGCAGATCGAAAGCCCGAGACCGAGACCCTCGTCCTTCGTCGTGAACAGTGGATCGAACATGCGCTCCGTGATTGCGGGATCGATGCCCACCCCGGTATCGGCAATCGTTACAGAGGCGTGGCCGTCGGCAACCTTTGAGGAGGCGGTCAGAATACGCGCCCTTCCATTGGCGCCGGCCATCGAATCGATTGCATTGCGCACGAGGTTGAGGACGACTTGTTGAAGCTGCACGCGATCCGCCATGAACTCCGGCATTGACACGTCGAAGGCGGTGCTGGGCGTGACACCGGCGCGTTCGAGTTCCCGCTTCGAGAGGACAAGAACCTCCTCGACGGTCTCATTGATCTGAATATCGGCAAATTCGAGGCGCGCGTCGCGCGCGATGGATCTGAGACCGGCGATGATACTGCTCGCCCGGCGCCCTTGTTCGATGATACGCGCCGCGGAGTTGCGCGCTTCGCCGGGGTCGGCGGGATCGCGAGCGAGCCAGCGAAGACACGCTTCGCCGCTGGCAATGATCCCGGTCAATGGCTGGTTGACTTCGTGAATGATCGAACCTGCGAGCTCCCCGAGCGACGCGAGGCGCGAGGCCCGCGCAAGTGCGCCCCGTGCGTCTGTGAGCGCTTGTTCTGCGGCCTTTTGCCTGGTGACATCGGTGATGATGCCTTCCAATTCGACGTCGCCGGACGGGCTCAGGTCGAAATCACCTACCGCGATGACATCTAAGAGTGTGCCGTCCTCATGGACAACCCTATACCCGTGGTAGAAGGGGGATTTGGTACTGACCGCCTTCGCGAGGGCCTGCTCCAAAGCCGGAAGGTCGCCGGGGTGTATGCGACTTCTGAATACCTCGAACGGCACCGGATTCACCGCAGGATCGATGTCGAAGATGCGGTAGCATTCGCGCGTGGCTCGTGAGAGGAGGGTCCGGGTGTTCCAGCGATAGCTGCCCATGCGTCCAATCTGCTGGCCTTTGATCATCCACATATTGGTTTCGCGGAGCGCTTCGAAGAGTTGCGCAGTTTCAAAGGAGCAGGCAGCTTGCGAAGCCAACATCGACATCACCGACACACACCACGGCGTGAAGGGGTCCTGGTCGCGCTCCGCTTCGAGGTACAGAACGCCGATTGTGCGCTCTTGATGAATCAGAGGCAGACACAAGAGGGCAATGTCTCGCCCCGGCGCGCACTTTGACGGATGGATCAGGGCAGAGCCGTTCCCGCCATCATGGCTAGCGACGATTTCTTGGCGGCTAAGCACTCTTTCGCCGAGGTGCTCTGGCAATCGCAATTCGGCGCCGGGCGGATGCGAGGCAAAGACCTTCGCCCTTTCACGAGGAAAGCTCGCATCGGCCCTGGCGAGCAGCTCACCGCCTTCGCTCAGGAGCACAGCGCCTCGGACGGTGCCGGAATAGTCGAGCGCGGCCCTGAGAAGAGCTTGGGCCAAGCCTTCGTAGCTACACTCTCTCGAGATGTTCTGAAACGCTTTCGCGATTCGCCCTAGTTCAAACGTTTCATTCTCAAGCGTCATCTCGGGCCGCCCGTCTGCGAGAGTCCCAGGCTATCGCGGTGTCCGCGCGACGGGAAATGCTGATTGGCTAGAGATTCAATAGTTTGCCGCTATGATCGCGCCCGCTCGTGCTGCGCGTCGCGCACAGCTAATTCGCAGACCGCAACGCGGCCAGCAAGTCCTCGATCGCCATACGCATGCGGTAGTCCGGGTCGACAAAGCGCGCGCGGACGATTCCATCTGTGCCGACGATGAAGGTGGCGGGAATTGGCAGCATCCAATTGTCGCTTCCTTGCGACACTGATGGATCCCATCTCGAACTGACCATCATGTGCTTCATCTTGTCTCCGACGGAAATCGCGAGTCCGATGGACATCGCATAGCCATTGTCCATGTCCGTAAGAACCGGAAACGGTGCCTTGGCGTCGGATTTGAGCCAGATCGCGAAGCGTTGGCGGTCGGGCACGATAGCGGCGATGTGGCGGTGCTCGGCAGCGACCTCCCCCTCGGCGCGAGCCAGAGCGTCGATGTTGATACGACAGTAGGGACACCAGTGCCCGCGATGAAACGCTATGGCGACCGGCCCCTCGCCAAGCAAATCGTCAAGCCGGACGAGCCGTCCCTGCTCGTCCGGCAGCAGGAACCGAGGCATCGGCTCGCCCACCTTAGGGGCCGTCGCTCCGGCATCGATCTCGGCGAGACGGCCGACGAGCGCATCGACGGTTGCGGCGAAATCGGGGTCCAACCGTCGTACCTCGTCGGTAAAGGCTTTGAGGCGGTCCTCCAGCGGAGCTTCCAGATCGCGACAGCGAACGAAAACCGCCTCCAGGACATCGCTGAGCGCGCGTTCCGTCATCAATGAGCTCGCTGTGGCTCCGTCGCAGAGTCGAAGTCCCAATCAGCGGCCCGCAGCATATTGAGCAGAGTCGCGCAAGCGATCGCGCGGGGCCGGCCGGCGACGGTGAAGACCGACACTCTGCGTGCGAGATTGAGCGATTTCAGCAGAATCCGCTGCAGCCCGTTCGTTTCCATCGCTCCGACGGGGATGATCGCGACTCCGAGATTCGCCTTGAGCAATGCCAGCAGGTCTTCTTGCGTTGCGACCTGATGGGCGGCTGTGTCGAGGATGCCATTCGCCTCCAAACGGGATTTAAGCGCTTCGACCATCTCACATCGGGTGTGGATCAGTAGGGTCTCGGCAGCAAGGTCCTTGAACTCGGCGCTGGTCCGGCGCGCCAGCCTGTGAGTCCGGCTCACGACGAGATGAAACCGTTCCTCGAACAGGGGAAAGGCATCGAAGCGCGACCAGGCTTCACCGAGTGGGCCGGCGATCGCCAACTCGGCTACGCCCGATTTCAGGTATTCAGCAACCTCGCTTACCGAGCCGCGCAGCAGCTTCAGCTGCAGGCCCGGCAAGGCCCGCGACAGCTCCCGTAGTTTTGGCGTGAACGGCCTAAGCGCGACCGTCTGAGAGATCGCCAGAGAGAGTGGCGCGGTCTCGCCCTTTCTGATAGATGCGGCCACGATCTTGGCCGTAAGGGCTGTTTCGTAACACTGGCGCAGCATCGGAAGCACGCGCTGCCCGAGCTCCGTCAGGTGCGACAGTGAACGTTCACGCCGGAGCAACTCGCCGCCGAGTTCGGTTTCGAGGGCCTTGATGGCACGGGTCAGCGACGGTTGCGCGACGTTGCACCGCTCCGCCGCCTTGGTCAAGTTCAACGTCTCGCTAACGGCCAAGAAGTAGCGGATCTGGTGCATTTCCAAGGGGCTGGCCTCGCTGGCGGCTCGCGGATCAACGACGGCTTGTTCGCTTGGGCCGCGTGATGACCTGTCGCAAGCTCGCCTCCGCCGCGAGAGCGCCTCGGTGCTCACAGCTAGCACGTCCGGTCCTCGGAGCGGATACGCGCCGGTACACTACACCGAACCGCTCCGAGGCGCCCCGACAAATTCCATCTCCTCCGTGTCCACATATGCGGAACGCCCTCGGCGCAAGGGGTGCCGTGCTACCATCTCCACACGACCGCGCTCTTTGACATCGTGCACTCACGTTTCACGCGTAACACCCGTCTGCTCCGGGAGCATGGCCGCAAAAAATGTCCCTGGTGTACACCGGAGGCGTAGGCCCCTCCCGGCGCTTTTTGCTTGACTGGGGTCGCGGCGCGCGCGGCGCCGCGGCTAATTCGCCCTGCCGCCGCGCAGCAACCGTCCCGGCAGCTTGCCGTCCGCCGCCACCGCGTCCTTGCCGTTGCGGCGCAGGATCGTGCCGTTGACGATGACGGCGTCGATGCCGGCGGCTTCCGAGATGAGGCGGTTGGCGCCGCCGGGGAAATCCCAGACGCGCTTCAAGGGTCCGGCGGCGATGGTGGCGGGATCGAAGACGACGATGTCGGCAGGCCAGCCTTCGGCGAGCCGGCCGCGATCGGCGATGCCGAAAATCTCGGCCGGGCGCGAGGTGATCATGCGGATCGCCTGCTCGAGGGTGAGCGTGCCCTTCTCGCGCACCCAATGGCCAAGGAGATGTGTTGCCTGGCAGGCATCGCAGAGCTGGCTCGCATGCGCGCCGGCATCGGACAACCCGATGACGAAATCGGGATTGAGCAGCAGCTCCGCCACATCGGCTTCGTTGTCATTCGCGATCGGCATGCGAAAGCGCGCTTCGAGATCGCTGGCAAGGCCGAGATCGAGCATGAGATCGACCCAATGGAGGCCGCGCTCTTCGGCGACGTCGATGAGGCGCCGCTCCTCGAGCGCCGGCTCCGGCGCGTATTCCGAGACGACCATCTGGCGGAAGCCCAGCAGCAGGTCGTCCGGCGCGCGATCCATCTGGTCGCGGAAGGCGCGGCGGAATTCGGTATCGGCGTAGAGCTGCTTCTTGCCGGCGGCGTCCGCGGCGGCGACCGGGCGGAACATCGCCATGCTCTCGAAGATGAAAGGCTGCGTCAGCTGGAACTCGAAGACGAGCGGCCGCGGGCTCACCTGCGGATAGACGCGGAGGCCGCGGCGGATCAGCTCCATCGAGCGTTGGATCTGCTGGCGATGATCGACGCCGACGCGGATGCGCCCGGCGAGGAGGGCGGTCCAGCTCACCGCGGCGCCGGTCTCGCGCGCCAGCTCGGCGAACTCGTCGAACATCAGCCCTTTGCCGGTGGTCGCCTGCATGACGCCGCGTTTGGCCTCGCCGAGCGCGCCGGCCAGCGCGCGGATCTCGGCGAAATCGGCGAAGCGGCTCGGCACGGGCTTGCCGGCATAGCCGACATGGGTCGTCGATTTCGACGTGGCGAAGCCCACCGCGCCGGCCTCGAGCGCTTCGCGCACCAGGGCGCGCATGCGCTGCACTTCCTCGGTGGTGGCGGCGCGCTCGGTCGCGTCCTCGCCCATGACGAAGAGGCGGAGCGGCGTGTGGCCGATCATGGCGCCGACATTGATGGCGCTGCCGCGCTTTTCCACGGCATCGAGATACTCGGGGAAAGTCTCGAAGCCCCAATCCGGGCCGAGCCCTGCCTCCAGCGCGGCGACGCTCATGCCCTCGACCTTCTCGAGCGTGCGGATCATGAGATCGCGATGCGCTGCGCGCGTCGGCGCGACGCTGAAGCCGCAATTCCCCATCACCACCGTGGTGACGCCGTGCCAGGGCGAGATCGTCAACATGCGGTCCCAGGCGATCTGGGCGTCGTAATGGGTATGGATGTCGACAAAGCCGGGAGAGACGACGCGGCCGGTGGCGTCGATCGTCTCGCGCGCTTCGCCCGGCGCCGCGCCCAGCGCCACCACCTTGCCGCCGCTGACGCCGACATCGCCCGCATAACGCGGCTTGCCGCTGCCGTCGACGATGCTGCCGCCGGTGATCTTGAGGTCGTACTGCATGGGCGCTCCCTCGGGTCGGTTTTCCCAATTAAGCGGCCGGAGGGCGGCTCGGGTCAAGCCGGGCGACGAAAGCCGCTCGCGCTGTGAGCGGCGTCACAGGGCTCCTGTGAGCCGCGTCATACGGCCCATCGCCCGTCGCATGATCTGTTGGCCCCATGCTTCAAGCATCACGGGGGAGGCGGTCATGCAGATCATGTCAACACTGGCTCAGACGATGTTCCCATGCCCGGCCCTGGCCGAGTTCGTGCGGCGCGACAGCGCCGGCGATGTGGTCGCCCAATTGATGACCGAGGACCGCTCCGATGCGCTCGAGCCCGAGCGGGCTCCCTGGAACCTGTCCTGGTTCGCGTTCGTCCTGCTGGTGTAACCTTGCATTCACCCCAGCTCACCCAACCCTCTCCGCCCCTGAGGGGCGGAGAGGGAGGGACCCGCCAAGCGGGAGGGTGAGGTGGGGCGTCGACGGCTTCACGCGCTGTCCGGGGCAATTCTGCCACCGGGTATCTTGACGACCGAGCGCCGTTCGCGCTCTTCTCGGCCGGTCGCGGCGGAATGCAGCGCGCAGCCCGAGCTTTGACGCGACCAATCCGGAGGAAGCGATGATGAGACGGTCCGGCGCGATCGCGTTGCTGCTTCTGCTGCTCACTCTGTCACCCGATGCCGGTGCTCAGACGCCGGTGCCCGCGAACCGGCTGTCTCCAGTGCTGACGACCATTGCGCAGGGAAAAGACCCGGCCTTTGGGACCGCCGTGGCGCCGGCGCTCGGCCTCAATGCCGGAGCGCCCGCGGAGGCGCGCGCTGCCGCCGTCATCGCGCGGATGACGCAAGAGATCGAGCAGGTGACCTCGGCCTTCGCCAATGCCGCGCCGGCCGACAAGATCAAGGCGACGCGGGATGCGGTCGGGCGCGTGAGCCCGGAGACCGCGCGCGACGGCGCCTCGCGCAGCTTCGAGGGGAACGGCCCCAGCCTTTCGGTCATGCGCCAGGTGCTGTTCGTGCCGGCGGCGCAGGCCGGGGCCGATCCGACCGCCCGCGTGATCGAGATCATTGGCCAGTTCGAGCGCTCGCCCAAGCCTGACGACACTTACTACGAATATACCGATCCCCGGGATCCGAAGCGGGGGGTGACCGAGCTGACGGGCAGCGATAGCTCCTGGACGACGGGGGCGCGGCCGGCAATGCAGCCCGGCAAGGTCTATCTCTTGAAGAAATGCCGCCACATCCCCGTGCTCGGCTGGTACTGCAACACGCAGCTCTACCAGATCCGCGATCTGCCGGGCGCGGCCCCGGGCGTGAAGCTGCTGCTGACCTTTCTGCGGCCGCTGCCCAAGGGCGCCGACAATGCTCGCTTCTCCGGCGGCAGAGCCGAGAACATCGTCGATGGCTACACCGCCGCCTATGTCGTTGTGAGGTCGGGCGACCTCGTGCTGGTCTACAATCTCGGCATGCAGTCGCGGCCGGACACGGCGAGCCAGCAATCGCGCCTCAACGAAGGGCAGAAGGAAGAGTACCGGCAGCTCGTCAAGCGCATCCAAGCGGTGCTCAACATTCCCAAGCTGCCGTTCTGAGCGCGCGCGACGCGGCGTCATCCCATCGCGGTCTGGCCTATTCACACAACCGCGCGCCCGCAGGCGAGTCCCTGCCGACGCCTCTACTCCAGAATAAAGGTTATCTCGATGGTGGCGCGGTATTCCGAGATCCTGTTGTCCTCGACCTTGGCTTTCTGCTCGATGACCTCGAGGCCGGTGATGCCGCGAACCGTCTTGGCCGCGCGCTTGAGCCCCGCATCGACAGCGTCTTGAAAGCTCTTTGTCGAAGCCGCGGTGATCTTGGTGACGCGTGCAACTGCTTCGGTCATGGCGTCCTCCTCGACGGCAGCGTGAGCCTCCTCGGTATCTCGCCGCTGTGCAGATGGCTCCGAGGCCCGGCCGCTATTCTCCGGCGGTGCATGCAGAACGGTCAATCGGGTGGAGTCCCGATCAATGCCCCCGCCGAGCCCCCCCTTCTGGTGACCCCAAGCTGTTTTGAGCTTGCCGACCAATTCTCGACGTCGTGCGGCCCACGGCGCGCTGTCGACGCGTTACTCCTCGAGCACGCGACGCGTGATCTCCTTGAGACCGCTGACCAGGGACAGCGCATCGTCTCGGGGAAGCCGGTCGTGCTCAAAGACATGCCCCGCCAACGCCATGTCGACCGCGTTGCCATCCGTCGACAGCGGCAGGCTCACGCGCCTGGTCAGCATCGGAACGGCCTGCCCATCGAGCGTGAAGATGTTCTCCGTGTAGATCGCGCAGCGGCGCGTCGCCATCTCGCGATAGATGCCGAGGATGTAGTCGCGGTAGCCGGCGGTCTCGGGCAAGACCTCGTCGATGAGGCGGCCCGTCGGCTCCTGCCCGAGGGCGCGCCAGAACACGTCGCCGACCCGCCGATAGCGGAAGCGCGGCCGCCCATCGCGCCACAGCACGTCGAGCAGCATCGTGTGCGGCCAGATCTCGCCGGGAATTTCCAGCGGATCGATGTCGGCGCGCGACGGCATGGCACGACCGTTCCGCTGGCTCGACCAGTAGCGGTAGAGCGCGTCGAGGTGAGGGTCGGGAAGGATGTCGGGCACGATGGACTTGCGCGCCGTGCTCACCGCAGCAATCCGAGCGCGGCAAAGCCGAGTATGCCGACGGCGAAAACGACGATCAAGCCGAAGGCGATCTGCAGATAGCAGGCCCACGCGCTTCTGCGCTGTGGCTTTGATGCGGCTGTGCCTGCCCCGTGGTTTGCCGGGGTCGCGGCTGTCTCGGGACGAGTCTGAACCGTTTTCCGGATGGCCGGCTCCTCGTCAACGATCGACTGTCGAAAAACGGTCGACTCGCGGAACTCGCCATGCTCCTCGGTTACCGCAACGACACAAACCGCAGGGACCGATTTGAAGCGCTCCTTGAGCACCTTCGCTTCCTCGATCGCGTAGGCTTTGTCGTCGAACACGGAATCGAGGAGCCATCGGCCGCCGACATATTTGCGCAGCTCGAACGTCACCGCACGGCCAAGTTGATCGCGAATCACGGCGGGACGCCCTCGTCGCTCGCGGGAGCGACGCGGTAGTTCGCGGCGCCGAAGATCGCGTCAATCGTGGTTCCGTCCTCGGAGAGCGGCGTGAGGATGCTGCGGTAGAGAACTTGCACGCCCTCGTGCAGCGTGGTGCCCCCGATGCTGACGGGCACGCGCCTGTCGATCACGGCCGCGACATAGGAGGCCGCCTGCGCCAGGACCGTTTGCGGCGGGCATTCCTCCAGGCACCGCCCTTCGAGTGGCGCTCCCGCCGCTACGCAGAGCTGACGTCCCACATGCAAAAAGCGCGAGCGCTCGACGGGCGTCGCGAGCCGAAGGAGAAGGCAATTGTGCCAGTCGTCGCCCAGCCTCACCGGATCGATGTCGGCCAAGCGCGGAAACAGCCGCTCGCCTTGCGCGTCTCGCCAATGGCCGAGAGCGCGCATCGTGAGGCGCTTCTCGCGTATAGGCGCATGCATGCGATCCCCCGACGCCGGATCGGACCAAGCCTACCCGGCCATGCTTAACGATCCGTTTGTGGCGGCGCGTAGATTTGTGGCATCGGATGGGCATGGGCGCCCAAGGCCGCGCGCTCCGTCTCTCCCCGATCCCGCGCTTGACCCCTACCCACGGCGCCGCTTTACTTTCACGCCGTTTTTATGGGAGAGGCTTCGTTGAACGCGTCTTATCGCCTCTATCTGCGCAGGTTCGGTGAGATCGCCTGCCGTCACGAGTTCACCGCCGAAGATGATACAAGGGCGCAAGAGGTCGCCGAATTGCTGGCGGAAGCTGCCTCCGACGTGTGCGACACGTTCGAGGTCTGGGAAGGCGGACGCGTCGTCCTAGGCCCGCAAAGGGCGCAACGACAGGGCGAAGGGAAAGCCTGCTCGTTTGTGCCAGACTCAATCGTCGCGGCCGCGGAAGCCGTTCTGGAGAGCGGCTGGGCTGCGGCGCGCAGCAGGCTGCTGCTGTCGCGGCTCGAAGCCTGGAAGAAGAAGCGTCCTGACGCGCTGCTGGAACGCGTGATACGCCATGCTGTCGCGGCCACCGGCGCACATACCGGCAACATCCAGCTCCACGACGCCGCCGGCAATCTCCGTATTGCGGCGCACTATGGTCATGACCGCGACTTCCTCGAATTCTTCGCCGTCGTCAACGGTCGAGATACCTCGTGCGGTTGCGCGTCGGAAGGCGCGGAACGCGTGATCGTCGATGATGTCACGACAAGCCCTATCTTTCAGGGCAAATTGTCGGGCGAGATGATGTTGCGGGCCGGGTTGCGGTCGACCTACTCGACGCCGCTGGTCGTTCGGGGAGCTGTTCGCGGCGTGATCTCGGCCCATCGAAACATCGCCTGGAGCCCCGATGCCGGCGAGCTGCGCCTGATGGATGGTTTCGTCGCCGGAGCTGCGTCGGCCCTGGAGCAATGACGGGTTGCGGCAGGCCCGTCATCCGCTCACGACGTGTCGATCTCCAGATACCGTGCTACGACCCGCAGCAGCTCTTCGCCGCGCACCGGCTTCCCCAGACAGGGATGTTGCTCCAACAGCTCCAAGGGGAATTGCGCAGCGTAGCCGGTAAGCACGAGCGCTTTGATCCCCCGCGATTTTGCGGCATTGGCGATGTCGATCCCATTGCCGTCTTCGAGCATCGCGTCGGTGATGACAAGATCGTAGGTGCTTAAGGCAAGCAAGGCGCTTGCCCCGGCGAAGGTGCCGGCGCCATCGACGGCATATCCGGCGGCAAGCAGGAGCTGTTCGAGCGACGGACGCACATCGGCGTCGTCCTCGACCAAAAGGATGCGGATCAAGCGCGTTTCCCCCCGAAGCCGCCAATCAGGCGCCATTGCCGAGCAGGTCGGCAAACTACGAGCCCCTTCTCGCGCGAGCAATGATGAGCCCGGCCAAAAGAGGGAGCCTTGAGGTACATCAATGATTTCGCTGCTGACGATCGCGGCGAAACCGGGCAAGATCAGTCAGTCGGCCTGTACAAAAATGAACTCGCGAAACGCCTGTAACGGGCTGATTTCCGTGGAATTTCGAGGGAGGAGACGGTCATGAAGCTGTTGTGGTTCCACCTCATGCCCTATACGCGCCTGCCGGAGGATTTCCGCGAGCGTCACAATTCGGTCTGGGTGGATATCGACCGCCGCCTCTTCGATCCCGCCGTCGCGCACCGCCTCTACAACGAATTCATGGACGAGCTCGAATTCGCTGCCGCCGTTGGCTTCGACGGGATCTGCGTCAATGAGCATCACGCCAATGGCTATGGGCTGATGCCGTCGCCCAACCTCATTGCTTCGGCGCTGGCGCGGCGCACCTCCGATGCGATGCTCTGCGTCCTCGGCAATTCGCTCGCCCTCTACAACCCGCCGACGCGGGTCGCGGAAGAGATGGCGATGATCGACTGCATCTCCGGCGGAAGGCTGATCGCCGGATTTCCCGTCGGTACGCCGATGGACACCTGCTACGCCTATGGCCAGAACCCGAGCATGCTGCGCGCGCGCTATCTCGAGGCGCACGACCTCATCGTCGAAGCCTGGACGCGGCCCGAGACGTTCGCCTTCAACGGCCGCTTCAACCAGCTCCGCTACGTCAATATCTGGCCGCATCCGCTGCAGAAACCTCATCCGCCGATCTGGATCCCGGGCGGCGGCTCGGTCGAGACCTGGCAGTGGTGCGCGAAGATGGACTACGTCTACTGCTACCTCTCCTATTTCGGCTACAAGGCCGGGCGCGAGACGATGATGGGCTTCTGGCGCGAGATGGAGCGGCTCGGCAAGGACCGCAACCCCTACCGCGCCGGCTTCCTGCAATTCGTCGGCGTCGCCGAAAGCCGCGAGGAGGCGCTCCGCCTCTACAAGGAGCCGGCCGAATATTTCTACGGCCGCTGCCTCCATGTCGATTCCCGCTACGCCAATCCGCCCGGCTACAACAGCGAAGCAACCCAGCGTGCCAAGGTCACGTCGCAGATAGCGCTCGCCTCGCAGCGCGCGGCGACCTTCGGCGGCGGTGCGACCTGGGACGAGATCCTCGCCAAGGGCTTCGTCATCATCGGCTCGCCCGACGAAGTGGCGGAGCAGCTGAAGACGGTGGCAACCGATCTCAATGTCGGCCATCTCATGCTGCTGCTGCAATTCGGCAATATGAGCCGCGAGCTCGCCAACTATAACACCAAGCTCTTCGCCGAGCGCGTCATGCCGCAAGTGAGCCCTCTCTTCGACGACGCCTGGGAGGATCGCTGGTGGCCGAAGCCGCTGCCGAAGCCGGCGCGGGTCGCGCCGCAGCCGATCGAAACGCGGGAAGCGGCGGAATGAGCGCGCCCGCCGAGCACCAGGTCGAAGTCAACGGCCTGCCGTGCCGCGTCTGGGAGAAAGGCGGCGGCAGCCCCGTCTTCTATCTCGCCGGGCTCGCCGGCCTGCCGCGCTGGACGCCCTTCCTCGACCGGCTCGCCGAGCGGCATCGCGTGGTCGCGCCCTCGATCCCGGGATTTCCCGGCGCGGCCGGGCATGACCGGCTCGATCAGCCGCTCGATTGGGTCGCGGCGGTGCTCGATCTCCTCGAAGGCGCCGGGCTTGCCGGCGGCGATCTCATCGGCGCTTCGATCGGCGGCGCGCTCGCCGCCGAAGCGGCGGCGATGGCGCCGGGGCTGGTGCGCCGCCTCGTGCTGGTCGCGCCGTTCGGCCTTTACGACAAGAGCGTTCCGCCGACCGATCTCTGGGGGCAAAAGCCTGGCTCCTGGCCGACGCTGCTCTCGGTCCGGCCCGAGACTTATAAGGAGCTCGTGGCGCCGCCCGAAGGCGTCGCCGAAGCCGAATGGTCGATCATCATGACCCGGGCGGCCGAGACCGCGGCGCGGCTCCTCTGGCCGCTTGCCGATACGCGGCTCGTGCGGCGGCTGCATCGCATCCGCTGTTCCACGCTGGTGTTGTGGGGTGCCGAGGACAAGGTGCTCGCGCCGGCTTATGCCGAGCGCTTCGCCGCGGGGATTGCCGGCAAATGCGCGGCGCGCATCATCCCCAACGCCGGCCACCTCGCCGATCTCGACGCGCCCGGCGCCGTTGCCGAAGCGGTATTCGAAGCGCTGGGTTAGCGAAGGCGGGCGCAGCGCCGCTCTGCGCTAAGCCTTCTTCCGCAGCTCCTCCAGGATTTGCTCCGTGTGCTCGCCGAGGGCGGGCGCGGGGCGGTGAAGGCGGCCCGGCGTTGCCGACAGTTTGACCGGGATGCCGAGCGTGCGCACGCGGCCGGCCACGGGGTGGTCGATCTCGGCGACCATCTCGCGTGCCTTCGCCTGCGGATCGGCGTAGACCTCGTCATAGGTCTTGACCGGGCCGACAGGAATGCCGGCGCGGTTGAGGAGATCGACCCAATGCTGGGTGCTCTCGGCGACCAGCACCGCTTCGAGCAGCGCCACCAGCGCCTGGCGGTTAGCGACGCGCGCCGCCTTGTCCTTGAAGCGCGGATCTTCCGCCAGCTCGGGCCGGCCGATCACCTCGCAGAATTTGCGCCAGAGCCGCGGTGTGTTCGGGCCGATCGTGACCCAGCCATCGCGGCTGCGGAAGACCTGATAGGGCGCGCCGCCGCGATGCTGCTGGCCGAGCCGCGCCGGCCGCTCACCGGTGGCGAAGACATGCGCCGCCTCGTAAACGCCGAAGGCGATGCCCGCCTCATAGAGCGAGGTGTCGACATGCTGGCCCCGTCCGGTGCGCGTGCGCGCTTGCAGCGCCGCGAGAATGCCGAAGGCCGCGAACATGCCGGCGCCGATATCGCAGATGGCGAGCGGCAAGCGATGCGGCGGGCCGTCCTCGGGACCGTTCACCGACATGATGCCGGTCTGGGCCTGCATCATCAGATCGAAGCCGGGCCGCTCGGCATAAGGGCCGGTCTGGCCATAGCCCGAGATCGAGGCGTAGATGAGCCGCGGATTGAGCGCGGCGAGCTCCTCATAGCCGAGGCCGAGCCGTGCTGCCGTGCCCGGCTTGAAATTCTCGAGGAAGACATCGGCGCTGCGCGCCAGTTCGCGGCAGAGCGCGCGATCGCGCTCTTCCTTGAGGTCGAGAGCGACGCTGCGCTTGTTGCGGTTCCACAGCAGGAAGGGCGAGCTCTCGCCGGCGATGAAGGGCGGCATGTGCCGGGCATCGTCGCCGTCGCCGGGACGCTCGACCTTGATCACGTCGGCGCCGTGATCGGCGAGGAGCATCGAGCAATAGGGTCCTGAAAGGTGCGAGGTGAGATCGATGACGCGAATCCCCGCCAATGCCGGCTCCGCCATGGCGCGTGGCTCCTTCTTTTCGGCGCTCGCGCCAGCCTAACAGCCGAAGGGCGCCGGTTGCCAGCCGGCATGAGGAACCCATCGCGGCCTGCCATCCGTTTGTCGGGACTAGGCTGGGAGGCGAGATGCAAGAGTGGCATGCGCCTTGCAGACGCCGTGTTGCACATGTGGGGTTGAATGGAGGTGCCGTCATGCGGATCGCGAACTATGTCGCCGCGGCAATGCTGATCGCGGGACCGGCGCATGCCAATTGGCTGGATCGCGCCTGGGACGCGCAAGCGGTCGAAGCCAATCTCGCGCCGGCGATCACCTTGGGCGCGGCGGGCGTGCTTCTCGTGCTGCCGCAGGAGACGCTCGATGACGCGCATGCCGCGGGGCTCAGCACTCCCGACGCCGTGCAGCAGCTGGTGGAGCGCTACGGCCAGCATTGCTCCGCCGTCATCGATCTCGACCAGCCGCATCAGCATCTGCGCGTGCAGCTCTTCATCGAAAAGCGCGTCGCCTTCCCGGCGGCGCCCGACAGCGTGCAAGGCGAAGTGCGCGACGCGCTGAAATCGCGGCAATCGGCGCCGCCGCCCGATACCCTCGCCGTGACGCCGGAGGAGTCTTCCGAGCTCTTCATCGACTATGTGCCGGCCCGAAGCGCGCATTGCATCGCGCCCGGCGACACGGTCTCCTGACGCGCCAGGCAACGCCTAGCCGTCGACGCGCACCGGCTTCAAGGTCGCGCCCAGCACCAGCACGAGCACCGCGCCGATCGCGCTCGGCAGGAAAGCGGTGGCGGTGAAGCCGGTCGCGTCCCACACCGCGCCGCCGAGCAGCGGCACGAAGAAGGCGAGCCCATAGCTGATGGTGAGCACGCCGGCGGAAAGCCGGTGCACCTCTTCGGGCGGCACCAGCAGCGGCGGCAAGGCGAGCGTCAGGATGAGGATGAACGCGGCGGCGAAGCCGATGATGACGGCGCTCGCGATCATCACGGCCGGCACGGCGACGAGCAGGCCACCGAGCGAGAGAAGGCTGGCGAGCGCCGCAAGGATGACGGGTGCCTTGCGGCCGGCGAGCCAGCGCGCCAGCAGCAGCAGGACGAAAGAGGCCGGCACCTGGCCGGAATTGAGCGCCGTGAGACAGGCATTGACCAGCGCCGGCTGGCCGGTGGCGTGGAGATAGTCGGGAATGAAGGCGTTGGTGGCGAAGTAGAGCGCCGAGCCGCCGCCTTGCACCAATCCCAATTGCCAGGTGCGCGGATCGCGCCAATCCGGCCACCATTTGAGCCGCGGCGCTGCCGCGTGCGGCGCCGCATGGGGCGTGCCGAGCATGATCAGCAGCGCCGTTGCGAGCACCGGCACGCCCCAGAACGCGAAGCTCCATTCCCAGCTGCCGCCGACGAGCGGCAGCACCAGCGGAATGGTGAGGCCGGCGGCGAGCACCTCGCCGACCAGCAGGCCGTTGGCGTAGACCGCGGTTGCGAGCGCCGCGCGGCTCTGGAGCCAATGGCTCACCAGCGCCGGCAGCGCCGGCTGCATCGTGGCGACGCCGGCGCCCATGACGAAGGTCATGGCGAAGAGCATCGGCGCCGAGGCGCCGAGGCCGCGCCCCGCCGAGGCGAAAGCGACGGTGACGAGGCCCGCGATCAAGGCGCGGCGCGCGCCCAGCCGGGCAATGAGCAGCGAGCCCGGCACGGCGACGAGCGCGAAGAGCAGCACCGGCAGGCCGGTGAGCGCCGCGACGGACGTTTCGTCGAGACCGAGATCGCGATGGATCAGCGGCAGCACCGGCGGCACGGCAAGGATGGTGAGGCGCAGATCGATGCCGGCCAGCCACAGCAGAAAAAACCGCCAGCCTGCGGCGGTGCCTGCCGCCGCGCCATCCCCTCGTGCCATTGATCTCGCGCCCGATTTCCTTGCCTCGCCGCATCCTGCCACGGCGGGCGCGACGGCAGAAGCGGCCCCGGACAGGCGACGGCGCCCGCGGGCTCTGCCGCGGGCGCCGTGCGCCAGCTCGAGGGGGTACCGAGCCGGCGGCTCAGTCGAGCGCGCTGGCGCGCTGCGCGTGGTGCATATGCACGGCGAGGCAGCGATGGAAGGTGCTGGGTGCCTTACGCTGGAAGAGGCCGCCGAGCGGGCGCCGCGCCGGCTGCACGGTGCGCGGCGCAGCAGCAGCGGGGGTTGCCGCGGCGCGGCCGAGATGACGTGACTTCAGCGCGTCGCTGATCGTTTTGGCATAGCTCGGGATCGTGAGTTCCATGACAAGAACCTCCTTCGGGCTTGTTGTTGCCATTAACAGAACGTTAACTCGCGACCGAAGCCAAGGCCTTTAATGTAAAATATCGCGAGAATTTTATTGAATATCCGAAACGATTGTTGGCGCTTACTCTAAGTGCATAGAATTGTAGAGTTTTTTGGTGATCAATTATTAACCTTATTATGTGGAGAACTGTATATTGAGGTAGCTGATATTCGAGGACTGCATGACGGCGGGTTCGACCCCGCGCGTCCCGCGGCCGGCGGCCGCTTTACCTGTGTGGGCGGTCGGTGTAGGAGCGCCACAGCACAAAACTCCGAGGGAGCGAAGCGATGACCATCTCTCCAGAGGCGCTGAAGCGCCACGGCCGGCCGCGCGGGCTGCCCTTCCGCATCAACAAGATCGGGCATGTCGTGCTGAATGTGAGCGATCTCGAGCGGTCGGTGCGCTTCTATACGGAGGTGCTCGGTTTCCACATCTCCGACGTCTATCCCGAAGCGATGATGCCGGGCGGGATGGTGTTCCTGCGCTGCAATGGGGATCACCACGGCGTCGCGCTGGTCGGTGCGCTCGACAGCGCCTCGCGCAGCGCCGAGCTCCATCACATGGCCTTCGAGGTCTCGAGCCTCGACGAAGTGCTGCGGGCGCGCGAACATCTGCGCCGGCAGGGCGTCGCCATCGATTTCGAGGGGCGCCGCCGTGCCGGCTGCCAGATCGCGATCGAGTTCCGCGATCCCGATGGGCACCGTCTCGAGATCTATTGGGGGCTCGACCAGATCGGCAGCGATGGCATCGTCCGGCCGGCGGCGGAATGGCAGGGTGCGCCGTCGCTCAAGGCCGCCATCGCCAATCCGGTGCGCGGTCAGGATACCAGCCTTGCCGACCCGACGCTGCTCGAGACCTAGCGGTGCGCTGCTTCTATGAACCGCGCCCTGTGCCGTCGAGCGCGCTGCGGATGGTGGCGAGCAGCGCATCATCCGAAACCGGCTTCTCGAGAAAC
>DATIYL010000143.1:0-13362 GCA_035517635.1 Allostellaceae bacterium
TTGTCCAGATCCTGCAGGTTCGGCACGCCCTCGAGGAACAGGATGCGGTTGATCAAGCCGTCGGCGTGCTTCATCTCGTCGATGGACTCGTCGTACTCATGTTTCCCGAGCTTGGTGACACCCCAGTGCCGCAGCATCCGGGCATGCAGAAAATACTGATTGATGGCCGTGAGCTCGTTCTTGAGCACGGCGTTGAGGTGTTGGAGCACCTTGGGATCGCCCTGCATGACCGGCCTCCGCTGATCGTTCGAGGCGACCGCCGATCGGATCGGGGTCGCCGGTACTGACATCGCTCGGCAACAAAGCTTAAGCCGATGATGAGGGGTCGGCCAGTCCGTCGGTTGAAGCGGCGGCGGCGACGCCGCGGAGAATCTCCCTCACCATCGGCACGCATTTGCCGCATTGCGGGCGAACGCCGAGCGCGCGATAGACGCGCGCCGTCGAGCCTTCCGTTCCCGTGGCGATAGCGCGGACCTGCCGGTCGGTGAAGCCGTGACAGAGACAGACATACATGGGGAAGTTCCTGCTGGGGTCCGGCGCGATGGTTCGTTGCCTTAGGGACAGTGTTCATTCAGCGATGACGACGCCTTGGGCGGTGTCGGAATGGTATTCGCCCATGAAGGGATAGCGCCCCGCGCCGAGCGGTCGCAGCCGCAGCGTCGCTGCGCGGCCGCCGACGATCACCTTTTCGACCTTGAGCGCCAAGGAATCGAACTCCTCGACCGTCGAGTCCTCGTTCTTGATGGTGAGCGTGACGGGCTTTCCTGCCGGGACGTGGATTTCGGCGGGCGTGAACCGATGATCCCTGATCGACAGGTCGATGTTCATGAGGTCTTCCGCGCGACCCTGTCCGCTCGTCGCGAGCGCGAGCACAAGCATGAGGAGCGGCAGGCGGTATCGCATGGGAGAAAGCCTCGCGCTGTCGTGATCAAGGGCGTGTTGCTCGGCGGTCATCCTGCGGTCTCGAACAGGCGCTGACCGACGAATTGTCCTGCTGCTGTCCCGCCGGGGCAGGCGAAGAGTCCGCCGCCGACATGGGTGACGAATTGGTTCATCATGTCGAACTTCGCCATCCGCTCGAAAATCTTGATGAAGCCGGCCCGCGGATCGCGCTGGTAGCAGATGAAGAAGAGGCCGGCATCGTATTCCAGACCTTGCCGCCAGGGCGGCCAGCGCTCGGCGGTGAAATCGACGCCGTCATTGTAGGAGTAGGGCCGGCGGAGAATCTGCGCACCATCATTGCTCGCCGCCGCGGCGAGCCGGACATGAGCGTTTTGCGCAATGACCGGGTTGCCGTCCTTGTCGGTCGTGTCGAGATCCAGCGCATCGAACTCGTTTTTCCTGCCGATCGGCGCGCCGGAATATTTGTGCCGGCCGACGGTCTGTTCCTGGAAGGCGATTTGCATGCGATCCCAATGCTCGAGCGCGATGCGGATGCGGCGGGCGACGACATAGCTGCCGCCGCGCATCCAGTCCGGCCCTTCCTCGCCGACCCAGACGACCTTCGCCATCATGTCGGGGTCGCTGATCCGTGGATTGTTCGTGCCGTCCCTGAAGCCCATCAAATTGCGCGGCGTTTCTTTGCTGCCGAAATTCGGCATGAAGCCCGACTGCACCCAGCGGATCTGCGCGACGCCGTCGGCGAGCCGCGCGAGCTGGCGAATCGCATGGAACGCGACTTGCGGATCGTCGGCACAAGCCTGGACGGAGAGGTCGCCGCCGCTCTGTCCGTCGACGAGCTGATCGCCGACGAATTTCGGCAGATCGACGAGTGCCGCGGGCCGCAGCGAGGCGAGGCCGTAGCGGTCCTTACCGTCCTTGCTGAAGAGGCCAGCTCCGAAACCAAACGTCACCGTCAGCCGCGCCGGCGAGAGACCGAGGGCTTCGCCGGTATCGGCGGCCATGGTGCCCGGCTCCGGCGCCTCGTATGCATCGCCGCCTTTGGTTTGAGCGTCGCCGGAGCGCGGGGCGACCGCCGGCTTGAGCCCGCTGTCGAGCGGCTGCGCCGTCTGACCGCTCGCCATCCTGGCGGCGGCGGCGGTCCAGACCCGCAGCAGGCTGGCGACATCAGCGCGCTTGGTCACAACGAGATCGAAGGCCGCGAAGTAGCCATGGCTTTGCGTGGGGGTGACGATGCCGCCCTGATGCATGCCCCAAAACGGCTCGGTCAGTTGCTGGCTCGGGGCAGCCGCGCCCGCGATGGCGGCGCCGGCAGGAACACCCGCGCCCGCGACGGCAGCCAGGCCCGCCGCCCCCGTCAGAAAGCCGCGACGCGACGCTCGGCGCTCGCCGTCCGGCCGGCTCATCGCGTCGCCTCCATCAACGTGTTGACGTCGTCCTCGACGTAATAGAAGCCCTTGCCGTCCGGCGTCATCGCGATGCCGAAGAGGTCGCCGTTGCCGGGCGGAGACTGCGCCTGGTTCGTGTCGATCCACTGGGCATAGAGCTGCTTGCCGGTTCGCGGATCGACTTCCACCACCTGACCGTTTTTGGCGTTGGTCACGATGAGGTCACCGTTGGGGGCGACGCACATCGCGAGCGGCCGCCGCAAAAGCCCGTCTTTCGTGACCGTCCGACCGGTCCCCCCGCTGCTCGTGCGTGTTATCGCTTGGGGAATCGCGACGATCTGATTGCCGAGCGCGTCCGACACATAGAGCGTGTCATCGGCGCCCAGCGCCAGGCCTGTCGGGCCGACGAGGAAGGCGTCGCGATCGGCGCGTTGCCCGAAGCCGTTGGCGACGACGGTCTGGCTCGTGATCGTCGGCGGCTTGCCTTGCGGGATCGACAGCTCGAGACGCAGGACCGTCGCTTTGTTGACGGTGACGGGGTAGCCCGTCTGCGGGTCGCGGACCTGATAGCCGGGAACATCGAACCCGGCCATGCTGATGAACAGGATCGCCGTCGTCCCGTTGTCGATCACCGCCATATTGCCCCAGGGGTCGTTGATGTTCGGGCCCGCCCAAGCGGTCACGAGCTGTCCATTGGGATCGAGGACCAGGAGGCAGCCATCGCCCTTGGTGCGCGTCGTGCCATCGGTGCTCGGCGTGCTGCCAACGATCACCCAGCCGGTCTTGAGCATGGTCATCGCCGTGCCCAAGCCGACGCCGCCGGGACATTGCGGCAGGTGCTGCGGCAGGCTGGTGAACAGCGTCGTCTTCTTGGTGGCGGGGGCGTAGTCGACGATCGTGCCGCCGGTGCCTTGCAGGTTCGACACGTTGTTGAAATTGGTCACCAGCACGTCGCCCTTTTGCACCTTGCCGGCAGAGACCGGCGCGACGACGACGGCATAGGGGTTGAGGTCGCCATTGTCCGTCACCGTCGAGGTCCAGGTGATGTGCCGGTGAATCGTTTCCAGGAACCCCTGATCCGCGGCCTCGGCGCTCGAGGTCGGCAACAGCGGCGCCGCGATCAGCCCGGCCAAGGTCGCAACGATCGCCGAGAGGCATCGCCCCCGCGCGCGCTTCATGGTCGTGAACCCGGTCGTCATCGGCCCATGCTCCGTTCAGAAGAGGATGTTGGTGCGCAGTCCGAACACCGCCTCGTCCTTGACCGGCTGGGTCGGGGCGTTCGGATTGGCGACACCCGCACCGGGATTGAAGACGTATTGGAAATCGGGCTGGAGCTGCCACCAGGGTGTGGCCTGATACTGATAGGTGACTTCCACAAAGGTCTCGCCGCTGCGCACCGGGGTGAAGGAACCCGTGAACTCGGCGGTATCGCGGTCGAGGGCGGCGGCGCGGCCGCTCACATGGGCGTAGCCCATGCCGATGCCGAAGGTGTCATCGTCGCGATGCAGGATCGGCTCGTGGAAAACGATCCCGGCATTCAAGCTGAAAGTGATGAGGTTGCGGTCGGCGAGCGGCGTCCCCATCGGGCGGATGAAGACGTTGAGGGTCCGGTCGGGCTCTTCCGCATCGACCCAGACGGCTTGATCGGCGACGGCGTAGACGGCCCAATCGCCGCGATGCATTTCCGGGACCCCGGTGCTGGCGGGGTTGGCGAGCGAGAGGCCGGTATTGTCGAACTGCTGATCGGCAAACTGCTTCGTGTCGTACCAGAAACCGAGCTTATAGGTACGTCCGAGCGGCTCTGACTCGTTCGGATAAAGCATCGTGCCCAGCGAAGGGTAGGAGTATTGCAACTCGGTGATCGCGAGTGTTCCGTTCCACGGAAAGGTCGTGCCTGACGGGTTCAGCTGTTGCGGGTCGCCGGGAGCGTCGGTGCTCAGCGGGCTGCCGCTGAACACGCCGGCAAGGACGGTCAGCGATTGCGTCGGGCGCGCGCGGAAACGGACGCCGGGCGCGGACAGCGGGTAGGCCGGGCCGCCGCCGGGCAGATTGGCGGAGGGGAGCATCGGCCAGCCGAACATCGTATTGATGAAGTACGACGCGTTCTGGCTGACCATGAACTCCTGATCGAGACTCTGCTGCCCGATCCGGACGTTGAACCGATCCTGGCTGCCGAATTTCTGCTGATACCAGAGCTCCCACAGGCGCGTGGCGCGATCGGCTTCGATCCCGCTCGCGGTCTGCAAGGTGAGGAGATTGTCGGCGCTCAGATTGCGGCCGTGAATCTGGAGAGCGCTCGCGTTGAAGGTTCCGCCATACCATCCGAAGGCGCGCTGGGTGTCCATTTGAACGACTGCCTGGGTGAGGCCGTCATACTCGGCACCCTGCCGCACCCCGCCGGTCACATTGCCAAAGACCTCGCTCGTCTCCTGCAACGCGAAGGAAATGCCGTATTGGCTCAACAGCGTGCGCAGGCCCCACATATCGCCCAGCAGATAGTTGCTCCGCGAGAGCCCGGTCAGAAACCCGAACGGTCCGGTCGTGGGCTGGGTCGGCTCGAAGCTTTCCGGTTCGATCGGGACCGAGACGGGGGGCGGCGCGGCCACGGCCGGATCGCTGCTCAAAGAGGCATAGGTCCACGCGGCCAGCACACCAAAGACCACCGGTGCGAGGCGTGCCACCCCTGACGCTGAGCCACGCTCTGAAACCAAAAGGCGCTGCACCGTTGGCATGAACCGTAACCCCGAACGTCCAATTCGGCGCTGACGCTAATGCGAGTCAGTCTCAGTTGCAAGGAAAATGCGAGGCATTCGCAAATGGGGCGGTGATTTTCGGGGCAGCGCCGCCTCGTCCCCCGCAGCGATCCCGGCTATATCGATGCCATCGGCGGTCCCGACGAGGGAATGGAATGCCGTTCAGGCTTGCGGGCGCCCTGAGCTGCGGCTTGACCGTCCTCGCGCTCGCGGGCTGCGCGGCATCGCAAGCCCCGCGCCAAGAGGACGAAGCGATCTGCACGCGCCACGGGTTTCAGGCTGGGACACCGCAATTTGCGGCTTGCCTCCAGCGCGAGGAGCTGGCGCGTCGCTGTGGCGCTGGTGACGGCGCCACGCGCGCGCTGCACATCAAGCCGAATCCGGAGCTGCTGTCCTGTCCGAGCGATCCTGCCTGACGGGTGCTGGGGGCGAGGCGCCGCTCAGAGGAGATCCCGCAGCATCGCCACGAGCGGCTTGTCCGCCGGCGGCATGGCGTATTGGTCGAGCTTCTGCGGCCTGACCCAGGCGAGCGCCTGCCCTTCCTGCGCCGCCACGATGCCGCTCCAGCGGCGACAGACATAGAGCGGCATCAGCAGGTGGAAGCTCTCGTAACGATGCGAGGCGAAGGTGAGCGGCGCGAGGCAGGCTTCGGCGACGTCGATGCCGAGCTCTTCTTTGAGCTCGCGGATGAGCGCCGCTTCCGGCGGCTCGCCCGGCAGCACCTTGCCGCCCGGAAACTCCCAAAGCCCGGCCATCGCTTTGCCCTCCGGGCGCTGCGCCAGCAGCACGCGCCCGTCGGTGTCGATCAGCGCGACGGCGACGACGAGAACGACGGGGAGTTCGCCGCCTTCAGCTCCGGTAGCTGGCATTGATGTCGATGTAGCGATGCGTCAGATCGCAGGTCCACACCGTCCAGCGGCCCTTGCCGATGCCGAGATCGACGCCGATCTGGACATAGCGGCCCGCCATATGCTTTGCCACGGGCGTCTCGTCATAGCCCGGCACCGGTCCGCCCTTCTCGGCGATGCGTATGCCGCCGACAGTGACGACGAGCCGGTCGCGGTCGGCCTTCTCGCCGGCCTTGCCCACGGCCATGACGATACGGCCCCAATTGGCATCGCCGGCGGAGAGGGCGGTCTTGACCAGCGGCGAATTGCCGATGGCGAGCCCGACGCGCCGCGCCGCGCGCGCCGAGGCGGCGCCGCTGACCTCGATGGTGACGAATTTCTCCGCCCCCTCGCCGTCGCGGACGATCTGCTGCGCGAGATCGATCATCACGCGGTCGAGCGCTTGGCGGAAGCTCTTGAGCCTGGGATCACCGGCGCGTGTGACGCGCTTGTGCTTCGCTTTGCCGGTCGCGACCAGCAGCACCGTGTCGCTGGTCGAGGTGTCGCTGTCGACGGTGATGGAGTTGAAGGAGCGCTCGGTGCTCGCCTTCAGCAGAAGCTGCAGCGCCGCGGCCGGAATTGCCGCGTCGGTGAAGATGAAGGCGAGCATGGTCGCCATATCCGGTGCGAGCATGCCCGAACCCTTGGCGAAGCCGTTGAGGGTGACCTTGACGCCGTCGATCTCCACGCTCGCCGTGGCGAGCTTCGGGAAAGTGTCGGTGGTCATGATCGCTTGCGCCGCCGCGAGCCAGGCCGTTTCGGCGGCGCCGCTTGCCGCGGGGGCGAGGCCGGCGACGAGCTTCTCGACGGGCATCGGCTGGCCGATGACGCCGGTCGACGCGATATAGACTTCGCGCGGCTGACAACCCGCGATTTTCGCCATCGCCGCCGCCGTCTGCTGCACCGCCGCTTTTCCGGCGCGTCCGGTGAAGACATTCGCATTGCCGGAATTGACCACGATCGCCCGCGCCTTGCCGCGCGGCAGGCATTGCCGGCACCAATCGACCGGCGCGCCCGGCATGAGCGAGCGCGTGAAGACCCCGGCGACGGTTGCGCCCGGCTCGATCAGCGCCACCATCACGTCGTTTCGCCCCTGGTAGCGGATGCCGCAACCGGCGGCAGCGAGCCGGACGCCGCCGATGACCGGCAGATCGGGCGGCCGATCGGGAGCGAGCGGCGAAGGTGTAGCCATGGCGGGATCGCGAGCGCGGCCGGTGCGGCTCGCGCTAATCCTTGGGCTTGGTTGCGGGCGAGAGCACGGGGATGCCGGGTTGGCCGGGCGCGGCTTCGCCTTCGAGATTGGGCGCCGGCGGTGCGGCCTTCGCCGAGGGCGCGGCCTTTGCCGAGGGCGCGGCGGCCGCCCCGGGCGCTCCGGGCTTCGAGCCGTCGCCGTTGTAGAGCTCGATCTTGGCTGCGGTTTTCAGCTCGTTCATCTTCTGCGCCACGAACTCGCGCGCCAGCTCATTGTTGAGCTGCGGCTTCAACTCCTCGAAGCTGGGCGGCTTCGCCACGCGGCGATCTTCGACCTTGATCACGTGCCAGCCGAACTGCGTCTTCACCGGTGTCTGGGTGAACTCGCCCTTCTTCAGCTTGAAGGCGGCATCGGCGAAATCCGGCACCATCTGGTCCTTGGTGAACCAGCCGAGATCGCCGCCCGAGGTCTTGCCCGCGGGATCGGTCGTCTTCTCCTTGGCCAGCGTCGCGAAATCCGCACCCTTCTTGAGCTGCTCGATCACCGCCTTGGCGTCCGCTTCGGTGGGGAGCAGGATGTGGCGCGCATTCACCTCTTCGCGCGGCGGCGCCGTCTTCAAATACTTGTCATATGCCGCCTTGAGCTTCGCCTCGGTGATGTCCTTCTGGATCAACTGGTCGATGTAGAGCTGCGCCAGAACCTGATCCTGGATCAGCGCCAGCTTGCGCTTCATCTCGGGCTGGTCCTGGAATTTGGCGCGCCGCGCCGCTTGGGCAACAAGCGTCGTTCCCACCATCTGGTTGAGAAGCGCCTCGTAGATTTTGTCGGCCGGCTGCTGGCGCGCCTGCGGCGGCAAGTTCTGCGCCGCTTCCTCGATATCGGAGCGGTGGATCTCGAAGCCGTTGATGCGCGCCACCACCGGATCAGCCGGCGCGGCCGGCTTGGCCGCTTGCGCCCAAGCCGGTGCGACAAGCAGCATCAGGGCGAGCGTCAGGAGCGCGCGAAGCGTCATGCGAGAGTCCTTGTGACCAGGGGCGCAGCCCATCCGCGCGCCGGAAGGCGCCACCCCAGATCGGGCGGAGGGCGCTTTCGGGCGCCCATAAAGCATATTGCCGGGCGCGAGGCAATCTTTCCGGCACGCGCCGCGTCGCGAGCCGGGAGACCGGCGCGCTTCCTGCGAGAAATCGCCGCGCAATTGACACTCCCGGCCGATCCGCCTATCTGTCAGGCGGGATTCGCGCGGCCCTGACCCCTCCCGCTTGCACCGTTTCGAGGTTTGGATGATCGGCGCCCTTGCTCGGCGACTGTTCGGCTCAGCGAACGATCGATACGTCAGAAGCCTGCAGCCGCTCGTCGACGAGGTCAATGCGGCCGAGGCCGAGGTTGCCGGGCTTTCGGACGAAGCACTGCAGGCCCGCACCGCGGCGCTGAAGCAGCGCCTCGCCGCGGGCGAGACGCTCGACGACATCCTGTCCGATGCGTTCGCCACGGTGCGCGAGGGGGCGAAGCGCACGCTCGGGCAGCGCCATTTCGACGTGCAGCTCATGGGCGGCGTCGTCCTTCATCGCGGCATGATCTCCGAGATGAAGACCGGCGAAGGCAAGACGCTGGTAGCGACCTTGCCGGTCTACCTCAACGCGCTCACCGGGAAGGGTGTCCACGTCGTCACCGTCAACGACTATCTCGCCCGGCGCGACAGCGAGTGGATGGGTCAGATCTATCGCTTCCTCGGCCTTTCCGTCGGCTGCATCGTGCACGGTCTCGACGACGAAGAGCGGCGCGCGCAATACGCGGCCGACGTCACCTACGGCACCAACAACGAGTTCGGCTTCGACTATCTCCGCGACAACATGAAATTCCGGCTCGAGGACATGGTGCAGCGGCCGTTCCACTTCGCCATCGTCGACGAGGTCGATTCGATCCTCATCGACGAGGCGCGCACGCCGCTCATCATCTCCGGGCCGGCCGAGGACTCCTCGGAGATGTACCGGACCGTCGACCGCTTGATCCCGCACCTCGCCGCCGAAGATTTTGAGAAGGACGAGAAGCAGCGCCAAGTCGTGCTCACCGATAGCGGCGTCGAGAAGATCGAGGCGATGCTGCGCGAGGCGGAGCTGCTCAAGGCCGGCACGCTCTACGACATCCACAACGTGGCGCTCGTCCATCACGCCAACCAGGCGCTGCGCGCGCACAAGCTCTTCGCCCGCGACACCGACTACATCGTCAAGGACGGCAAGGTCGTCATCATCGACGAGTTCACCGGCCGCATGATGGAGGGGCGCCGCTACTCCGAAGGTCTGCACCAGGCACTCGAGGCCAAGGAGACCGTCGAGATCCAGGCGGAGAACCAGACGCTCGCCTCGATCACTTTCCAGAATTATTTCCGTCTCTATCCGAAGCTCGCCGGCATGACCGGCACGGCGATGACCGAAGCGGAGGAATTCTCCGAAATCTACAAGCTCGACTCGGTGGAGATGCCGACCAACGTGCCGATGCAGCGCATCGACAATGACGACGAGGTTTACCGCACCGCGCGCGAGAAGTACGAAGCGATCATCGCGCAGGTGCTCGAATGCCAGCAACGCAAGCAGCCGGTGCTGGTCGGCACGGTCAGCATCGAGAAATCAGAAGCGCTCTCCGCCCTCCTCAAGAAGCGCAAGATCCCGCACCAGGTGCTGAACGCGCGCTATCACGAGCAGGAGGCCTATATCATCGCGCAGGCCGGCCGCACGGGCGCCGTCACCATCGCCACCAACATGGCCGGCCGCGGCACCGACATCCAGCTCGGCGGCAATCTCGACATGCTGCTCAAGCAGGAGCTGCCCGCCATCGCCGATGAGGCGGCGCGCGAGGGGCGCAAGGGCGAGATCCGTGCCGAGATCGAGGCGGCGCGCGAAGAGGTGCGCCAGGCCGGCGGCCTCTTCGTCATCGGCTCGGAGCGCCATGAGAGTCGGCGCATCGACAACCAGCTACGCGGCCGCTCCGGCCGGCAGGGCGATCCCGGCGCGTCGAAATTCTTCGTCTCGCTCGAGGACGACCTCATGCGCATCTTCGGCTCGGAGCGCATGGACGGCATGCTGCAGCGCCTCGGCCTCAAGGAGGGCGAGGCGATTATCCATCCCTGGATCAACAAGGCGCTGGAGAAAGCACAGCAAAAGGTCGAGGCGCGCAACTACGAGGCGCGCAAATACGTCCTCAAATTCGACGACGTCATGAACGATCAGCGCAAAGTGGTCTACGAGCAGCGCAAGGAAATCATGGCGGCCAAGGACGTGGCGCAGACCATCACCGACATGCGCCATGAGACGGTGGACGCAATGGTAGCGCGCTCCATTCCGGAGAACGCGCTGCCCGATCAGTGGGAGGTCGACACGCTGCGCGAGGAGTGCCTGCGCATCTTCAACCTCGACCTGCCGGTCAAGGACTGGGCCCAGGAGGAGGGCATCGGCGACGCCGAGATCAAGGAGCGCATCACCCAGGCGGCCGATGCCAAAGCGGCGCAGAAGGCGGCCAATTACGGCGCCGACATCATGCGCATGGCGGAGAAGAGCCTGCTGCTGCAGATTCTCGACCAGAACTGGAAGGAGCATCTCGTCCAGCTCGATCACCTGCGCCAGGGCATCAATCTCCGCGCCTATGCGCAGCGCGATCCCGTCAACGAGTACAAGCGCGAGGCGTTCGAGCTGTTCAGCGGCATGCTGGTGGAATTGCGCGAGGCGGTGACGCGCGTGCTGGCGCATGTCGAGCTGCGCGTGCAGCGCGGCGACGAGCCGCCGCCGGAAGAGGCGCAACCCTTCCCGCCACCGCGGCCTCGCGCCATGGTCGAGCGCCGCGGCGATCCCGCCTTGGCCGAGGGCGACGGCAATGTCGCGGCCATGGCGGCGGCCGCGGCCGTCGCGGCGCCGTGGGCTAAGACGCCGCGCAACGCGCCCTGTCCTTGCGGTTCCGGCAAGAAGTTCAAGCACTGCCACGGCCGGGTCTGATCCCGGCGTCGCCGCTCCCAGTCTCGTCGCTAGTCCCGCCGCGCCGGGCGCTCGCCGCTCCGCGCCAAGCGCAGCAGCGGCTGGCGTTCGCGCTCCTGCGCGCGCATATGAGCGCGCACCTGCAGCAGATCCTTGCGCGAGACGATGCCGACGAGAGTCCCGCGCTGCCGATCGACGATCGGCACGCGGCCGATGTCCTGCGCCGCCATCCGATCGGCGAGCTGGCCGACCAGCTCGTCGGCATGGCCGACGAGCGGCGCGCTGTCGCGTGCGACATCGGCCAGCGTCGTGCCCGGCTCCCAGCCGCGCATCAGCCAGCGCAGCGCGTCGGCGCGCGATGCCATGCCGAGCACCCGGCCATCTTCCGTGAGGATGGGATAGCTCTTGTGGCGCTTGGCCTCTTCGGTGAAGGTGCGCACCGCATCTTCGATACGCATGCGCGCGGGGAGGGTGTCGACCTTGCGCACCATGACGTCGCCGACCCGGGCGATCTCGAAGGGGTCGACGACGTATTCGCGATTCACATGCTGACCGCGGCGTGCCAGCTTCTCGGTCAGGATCGAGCGCTTGAGCAGCAATACGGTTACGGCGAAGGCCGAGCTGCAGGCGATCAGCAGCGGCAGCAGGGCGCCGGTGTCGTGGGTGAGCTCGAGCGTGAAGACGAGCGCCGTCAGCGGCGAGCGCATCGTTCCTCCCATCATCGCCGCCATGCCGAGCATCGCCCAGAAACGGCTGTCGCCCACCGGCATCAGCGGTGCCTCGAGCGCGCCGAGCGCGCCGCCGATGATCAGCAGCGGCGCCAGCACGCCGCCCGATGTGCCGGAGCCGAGCGCCACCGCCCAGATCACCGCCTTGACCACGAGCAGCACCAATAGCGCTTTGAGCACGATGCCGTGCTGCAGCATCTCGCGGATGATGTCGTAGCCGACACCGAGCGCACGCGGCTCGATGAGACCGCCGAGCCCGACAATGAGGCCGCCGAGCACGGGCCACCACATCCAGTGGATGGGGAGGCGCTGGAACAGATCCTCGCTGCCGTAGACGAGCGCGGTGAGGAGGCCCGAGGCGAGCCCGGCAACAATGCCGGACGCCACGCAGGCCAACAGCCCCCACCAGGGCAGCGCCAGATGAGCCGTGACCGGAAAGAGCGGACCCGCGCCGATGAGGAAAGGGCGCAGCGCCGCCGCGACCGTCGATGCGGCGGCGACCGGAATGAAGCTGCGCGGCTTCCATTCGAAGAGCAGCAGCTCGACCGCGATCAGCACCGCCGCGACCGGCGTGGCGAAGGTGGCCGACATGCCGGCGGCGGCGCCCGCCACCAGCAGCGTCTTGCGCTCCGCCGAGGACAGCTCGAAGAACTGCGCGATGAGCGAGCCGAGCGCGCCGCCGGTCATGATGATCGGGCCCTCGGCGCCGAACGGGCCGCCGGTGCCGATCGAAATGGCCGAGGAGATCGGCTTCAACAGCGCCACCTTCGGCTGGATGCGGCTGCCGCCGATCAGGATCGCTTCGATTGCCTCGGGAATACCGTGGCCGCGGATTTTCTCCGAACCGAACCGCGCCATGAAGCCGATGATGAGCCCGCCCGCGGCCGGCACGAAAAGCGCGAACGCGCCGAGGTGATTGCCTGCCGGGGTGGCGAGGCCGCCGTCGAGCTGGCCGGTGTAGGCGACATTGGTGATGAGCTCGATGAGCCAGAGCAGCACGGCCGCGGCGCCGGCGCCGGCGGCGCCGATGACGAGGGCGAGACCAACAAGGAAGAGGACCCTTGCATCGGTGGAAAAATCGCGGAGATAGTCGGTTCGCTCGTGCTCCATGGCGCTCCGAGGGCGGGTTGGCCGCGCTGGCGATAGGGGGGACGGGAAGGCATGCGGCGGCGAGGGGCGGGCAGAAGCGATCGCCGCGCAACGTCCGTGGTGCACTGCAGCATATGTCGTATTGCGATATAACTGTCAATAGGCCGCGGCGGCTTGCGCCCCCGCGCGACGCGCATGGCTGGCGCTGAGCCGGGCTTGAGCGATGCTGAATACCGGCTGCTGGCAGGGTTCCGCCATGCGCTCCGCCGTTTCCTACGCTTCAGCGAGGCGGCCGCCGCGGAGCAGGGGCTGACGCCGCAGCAGCACCAGGCGCTGCTCGCCATCCGCGGCGCCGGCAGCGCCGGCCGGCTCGGCGTCGGCGGCCTCGCCGAGCAGCTTCAGGTCCGGCCGCACAGCGCCGTGGGGCTGGCGAGCCGGCTCGAGGCGCTGGGCCTGGTGCGGC
>DATIYL010000144.1:0-2957 GCA_035517635.1 Allostellaceae bacterium
GATTTCGGGGGAGGTCTCTCGCCGGATTGAGTTGCGCCGCGGCGGGGGGGCGGGCCATATGGCGGGCGTGGTGCCGCCGGGGGCGGAGATGTAACCTTCTCCCCGCGTCGGCGAACGGGAAGAACAGGCGCCGCGATTTGAGCGGCGGCTTCAGGGCAGAACGGAGTGGTCGATGCTGATCAGGACGAAGCGCGGCTGGGAGATTCCCGAGCGCGAGGCGACGCCGGAAGCGGTGTTCCATGCGCGGCGCAACCTGGTGAAGGCGATGGGCCTCGGCGCCATCGGCGCGGCCTTGGGAGCGGGACCGCTCCGCGGCGCGCTCGCGGCCGGCGCGCCGGAGCCCGATCCCTCCGCCGCGCTCTATCCTGCGAAGCACAACGACGCCTTCACCGGCGGCCGTCCCGTCACCGACGAGAAGATCGTCGAGCACTACAACAATTTCTATGAGTTCGGCACGTCGAAGGACATCGCCGACGGGGCGCAGGCGCTGCCGATCCGGCCCTGGACGGTGGCGTTCGACGGCATGGTGGAGAAGCCCTTCACCATCGAGATCGACGATCTCCTGAAGAAGATGCCGCTGGAGGAGCGTATCTACCGCCACCGCTGCGTCGAGGCCTGGTCCTTCGTCGCGCCCTGGACCGGGTTTCCGATGAAGGCGCTGGTGGAATTCGCCAAGCCGCTCGGCTCGGCGAAATACGTCCGCACCGAGACCTTCGCCAATTCCAAGATCGCGCCCGGCCAGAAGCAGTTCTGGTATCCCTGGCCCTATATCGAGGGCGTCACCATGGAGGAGGCGGCGAACGAGCTGCCTTTCATGGTCACCGGCGTCTACGGCAAGCCGCTGCCGGCGCAGAACGGCGCGCCGCTCCGCATGGAGCTGCCGTGGAAGTACGGCTTCAAGTCGGCGAAGTCGATCGTCAAGTTCACCTTCACCGACAAGCGGCCGCGCTCGTTCTGGGAGGCGCTGCAGGACAGCGAGTACGGCTTCTGGGCCAACGTCAACCCCGAGGTGCCGCATCCGCGCTGGAGCCAGGCCAGCGAGCGCGCGCTCGGCACCGACGAGCGGGTGCCGACGCAGATCTGGAACGGCTACGGCGACCAGGTCGCCGCGCTCTATTCCGGCATCAAGGGTGAGAAGCTGTTCATGTGACGGGACGCCGGGCGCCGGCTAGGGTCTGTACTCAATTAGGGATTCCGCTGGGTCTATGGATGTGATTCAAGCTCTCTATTGAAGGGGAGCTTGAGAGATGAAGGGCCTTACCTGGCTGAGCGATGCAGAATGGGCGCGGATTGAACCCCTGCTGCCGCGGGGCCGACGCGGTGCTCATCGTGTTGACGACCGGCGGGTGATCAGCGGCATCGTGCACATGCTGCGCTCCGGCGCCCGCTGGCGCGATTGCCCGGCGGCCTACGGGCCCTACACGACGGTCTACAACCGCTTCAACCGCTGGAGCCGGCAAGGCCTGTGGTTCGCCCTCTTCGAGGCGCTCACCGGCCATAGCGGGATCTATGGCCTGGCGGCGATCGACAGCACCCACATCAAGGCGCACCGCTCCGCGACGGGCGGAAAAGGGGGGCCTTCGAGCAGGCTCTCGGCAAATCGCGCGGTGGCTGCACGAGCAAGCTCCACGCGCTCACGGACGCCAAAGGCAGGCCGCGCGTCCTCATCCTGACCGCCGGCAACATCAACGACATCACGGTCGCAGCTAGCCTGCTCGAGCGCGCCGGCCCAGTCCGCCGCCTCGTTGCGGACCGCGCCTATGATGCCGACCACCTGCGCCGCCGCCTCGCCGAGCAGTGCGCCGAGGCGATTATCCCTTCCACCACATCCCGCCGCAAACCCATCCCCTATAACAAACGGGCCTATAAGGCGCGCAACCGCATCGAGCGCATGTGGTGCCGGATCAAGGACTGGAGGCGCATCGCTACCCGCTATGACAAGCTCGCGCGTAACTACCTCAGCGGCGCTTATCTCGCCGCCATCTTCGCCTGCTGGCTCAATTGAGTCCGGACCCTAGCCCGGCCCCAGCTTCATCTGCGTCAGGGCCACGCGCCCGACGATCCCCTGGGGATTGGCCAGTGTCTCCACCAGCTCGAAGTGGTTGTAGTTCTCAGCCTGGATGAGCTGCACGGGTTTGCCGGCAGCCTGTAGCGCGGCGGCGAAGTCGCGGTTCTGGCGCTGGAACTCCGGCGTCTCGTCGGTGCCGTAGAAGACGGCGAGCGGTGTCCGGATCTTGTCGAGGTGGCGGATCGGGCTCAGCTCCCCCTCGGTCATATCGTTGAGCTTGACGTAGGAGCTTCGCGTCGAGAGCCGCACCGGTTTCAGGTCATAGAGGCCGCTGATGCAGGCCGCTCCCTTGATGATATCGGGCGGGACACCGTGATTGTTCCAGTCGGTGGTGAGCGCCACTGCGCAGAGGTGGCCGCCGGAAGAATGCCCGGAGACGTAGATACGGTCGCGGTCGCCGCCGAAGCGGATGGCGTTGCGATAGGTCCAGGCGATGGCGCGCTGCACCTGTTCGGCCATCGGCATGAGGTTGCCGTAAGCATTCTGCACCGCCACGAAGTCCGGCACCACATAGACGGCGCCCGCGGCCGCGAAACTGTCGGCGGGGAAAGCATAATCCCGGGCGGCACCGCCGCGCCAGGCGCCGCCGTGGACGAAGATATGGATCGGGGCGTGCGGGCGCTTGCTGCGGAAGACGTCAAGCTTCTCGATCTCCGTCGGGCCATAGGCGAGCCGCTCCGGTTGGCCCAGCCGCCCGCGGGTGAGGTCGCTGTTGGAGGCGTAGCGCCTGAGGATCTGCTGTTCGTTCGGCGCATAGGCCGCCTGGTCGTAGGCGGCATCGAGCTCGGCCTGGTCGTAATCGAGGAAGACGATGGGACCCTTGGCACGCGGTGGTGTCTGCGGTTGCTGCTGTGCCAGGGCGGGTGTCGCCGCGAGCGCGCCGGCGGCA
>DATIYL010000145.1:0-2393 GCA_035517635.1 Allostellaceae bacterium
GTCGACTGCCCGGGCCATGCCGACTACATCAAGAACATGATCACCGGCGCGGCGCAGATGGACGGCGCCATTCTCGTCGTCTCCGCCGCCGACGGCCCGATGCCGCAGACGCGCGAGCATATCCTTTTGGCCCGCCAAGTCGGCGTGCCGGCGATCGTGGTCTATCTCAACAAGGTGGACATGGTGGACGATCCCGAGCTTCTGGATCTGGTGGAGCTCGAGGTGCGCGAGCTTTTGTCGTCCTACCAGTTCCCGGGCGACAAGATCCCGGTGGTGCGGGGCTCGGCCTTGATGGCGCTGGAAGGCAAGCAGCCGGAGCTCGGGCATGATTCGATCCTGCGGCTGATGGAGGCGATCGACAGCTATATCCCGCAGCCGGAGCGGGCGAAGGACCGTCCGTTCCTGATGCCGATCGAGGACGTGTTCTCGATCTCGGGCCGCGGCACGGTGGTGACGGGGCGTGTGGAGCGCGGCATCGTCAAGGTGGGCGACGAGGTCGAGATCGTGGGTTTGCGTCCGACGCTGAAGACGGTGGTCACCGGCGTGGAGATGTTCCGCAAGCTGCTGGACTCGGGCGAGGCGGGCGACAATATCGGGGCGCTCTTGCGCGGCACCAAGCGCGAGGAAGTGGAGCGCGGCCAGGTCCTGGCGGCGCCGGGCTCGATCACGCCGCATACGAACTTCCAGGCCGAGGCGTATATTCTGACCAAGGAGGAGGGCGGGCGTCACACGCCGTTCTTCACCAACTATCGGCCGCAGTTTTATTTCCGGACGACGGACGTCACCGGCACGGTGAAGCTGCCGGAGGGCACCGAGATGGTGATGCCGGGCGACAACATCTCGATGGAAGTCGAACTCATCTCGCCGATCGCGATGGATGAGGGCCTGCGCTTCGCCATCCGCGAAGGCGGCCGCACCGTCGGCGCCGGCGTCGTGGCGAAGATCATAAAGTAGGGCCGGCATTGCCGGACGAAGGGAGCACGGGACCAGAGCCATGGCTGAGAATCAAAATAATATCCGCATCCGGCTCAGGGCGTATGACCATCGCGTCCTCGATCAGTCGACGAGCGAGATCGTCAATACGGCGAAGCGGACCGGCGCGCGGGTCCGGGGACCGATCCCGCTGCCGACCAAGATCGAGAAATACACCGTGCTGCGCTCGCCCCATATCGACAAGAAGTCGCGCGAGCAATTCGAGATCCGCACCCACAAGCGGGTGCTCGACATCGTCGACCCGACACCGCAGACCGTCGATGCGCTGATGAAGCTCGACCTCGCTGCCGGCGTCGATGTCGAGATCAAGCTCTGAGGAGCCTGATATGCGGACCGGCCTCGTTGCCAAGAAACTGGGCATGACGCGTCTCTTCACCGAGACGGGCGATCATGTGCCGGTGACCGTTCTGCACGTGGAGAATTGCCAGGTGGTGGCGGTTCGCACCGAGGAGAAGGACGGCTATACCGCGCTTCAGCTCGGCATCGGCAAGGCCAAGGTGAAGAACGTCAGCCAGCCAATGCGCGGCCATTACGCCAAGGCCAAGATCGAGCCCAAGGAGAAGCTCGTCGAGTTTCGCGTCCCGGCCGATGCGCTCCTCGAAGTCGGCGCCGAATTGTCGGCGGCGCATTTCGTTGCCGGACAGATGGTCGATGTCACCGGCACCTCGATCGGCCGCGGTTTTTCCGGCGTCATGCGCCGGCATAATTTCGGCGGCTTGCGGGCGACGCATGGCGTTTCCGTCTCGCATCGCAGCCATGGCTCGACCGGTCAGCGCCAGGATCCCGGCAAGGTCTTCAAGAACAAGAAAATGGCCGGCCATTACGGCGACAAGCGCATCACCACGCAGAATCTCCGCGTCGCGGCGGCGGATGATGCGCGCGGTCTCCTCATGATCGAGGGCTCGGTGCCCGGCGCCAATGGCGGCTACGTGCTGGTGAAGGATGCCGCCAAGCGCAAGCACGCAAAAGATCTGCCTTTCCCCGCGGCGCTCAAAGGCGCGGCGGCCCCGTCGGGAGCGGAGTGAGATGAAACTCGCCGTCAGGAATCTCGACAACATGGAAGTCGGCAGCATCGAGCTGTCCGACGATGTGTTCGGCGCCCCCGTCCGGCGCGACATTCTCGCGCGCATGGTCAATTGGCAGCTCGCCAAGCGCCGCGCCGGCACGCACAAGGCCAAGGGCATCAGTGACATTTCCGGCACGACCAAGAAGCCATGGCGGCAGAAAGGCACCGGCCGCGCCCGCCAAGGCAGCCTGCGCTCGCCGCAATTCCGCGGCGGCGCGGTGATTTTCGGACCCGTCGTGCGCTCGCATGAATTCGGACTGCAGAAAAAGGTGCGCCGTCTGGCGCTCAAATCCGCGCTGTCGGCGAAGCAGGCGGAAGGCAAGCTCGTCGTGCT
>DATIYL010000146.1:0-3160 GCA_035517635.1 Allostellaceae bacterium
CGACAAGGGCCGCATCATGCACGTCCATCTCTACATCAACGGCAGCTCGGTGATGCTGAGCGATCCCTTTCCCGAGCACGGCCATCCGCTGCAGACGCCGCAGGCCTTCAACTTGACGATCATGGCGCCGGACGTCGATGCGGCGTTCCGGCGCGCGGTCGAAGCCGGCGCCGAGCCGGTGCTGCCGCCGCAGGACATGTTCTGGGGCGACCGCTATGCTCAGCTCCGCGATCCCGCCGGCGTCCTCTGGGCGCTCAACGGTCCGAAGCGCGCCTGATCCGAGGCAGGAGGAGAGCATCCATGCAGAAGATCACCACCTTTCTCTGGTTCGACGACAAGGCCGAGGAAGCCGCAACGTTCTACACCTCGATCTTCGCGAGGTCGCGGATCACCAACGTCGCGCGCTACGGCGCCGGCGCGCCGCGCCCCGAGGGCTCGGTGATGACCGTGAGCTTCGAGCTCGAGGGACAGGAGTTCATCGCCCTCAATGGCGGTCCGCATTACCACTTCACGCCGGCGATCTCGCTCTTCGTCAATTGCGAGACGCAGGCCGAGGTGGACGCCTACTGGGAGAAGCTCGGCGCCGGCGGCAAGCCGATCCAATGCGGCTGGATCGAGGACAGATACGGTCTCTGCTGGCAGATCGTGCCGAGGCAGCTCCTCGAGATGCTGCAGGACAGCGATCGCGCCCGCGCCAACCGCACCATGCAGGCGATGCTGGAGATGGTGAAGCTCGACCTCGCCGAGCTCAGACGCGCCTACGACGGAGTCTGACTGCGGAGAAGAGCTCGGCGGTCGGGCCTAGGACCAATCGACATTCAGGATTCCTTTGATCCTGAATGTGTGATTCATGGAGTGCCAGATTCGTCGATCTGGAGCTCCTTGGATGGTCAAGCGATACGAACTGTCGCAGGCGCAGTGGCTGCGCATCCGCGACTTGCTGCCCGGCAAGGCCGGCGATCCCGGCCGTAGCGCGGCCGACAACCGTCTGTTCGTGAACGGGGTATTGTGGGTTCTGCGCTCGGGTGCGCACTGGCGCGATCTGCCCGAGCGGTACGGCAAGTGGAAGAGCCTGCACAAGCGCTTCTCGCGCTGGGCCAAGGCCGGCGTGTGGGAGCGCGTGTTCACCGCCTTGATCAAAGATCGCGACAACGAATACCTCATGCTCGACACCACGCTCGTTCGCGCCCACCAGCAGGCCGCGACCGGAAAAGGGGGGGCCAAAACCAGGCTCTGGGGCGTTCCCGAGGAGGATTGACCACCAAGGTTCACATGCTCGCCGACGCCATCGGGCGTCCGCTGCGCTTCATCCTCACCCCCGGCCAGGCCGGTGATATCACCCAAGCGCCCGCCCTGCTCGAAGGCCAGGCTGCCGGCTATGTCATCGCCGACACCGCCTACGACAGCCGGGCCTTGCGCGACCTCATCACCGGTCTCGGCGCCCAGCCCGTCATCCCGACCAACCCGACCCGCAAGCACCCCTTCGCCCACGATCCCACCATCTACAAGCTGCGCAACCGCATTGAACGCTGCTTCAACAGGCTCAAGCACTTCCGACGCTTCGCAACCCGCTACGACCGCCGCGCCACTCACTTCCTCGCCTTCATCCATCTCGCCGCCGCAATGCTCTGGCTCCGATGAATGTCGATTCCGCCTAGCGCTGCAGCGCCGGAGCAGCGGCCGCCGGCCGCCACTCCGCCAGTCCCGTCGCGCGGCGCCAGTGACGCGCGATCTCGTCGCGGCGCGCGAGCCAGGCGCCGCCCTTCTTGTGCACATGCTCGAGGAACGCGATCAGGCCGCCGATGCGGCCGGGGCGGCCGATGATGCGGAGGTGGAGGCCGACGGTCATCATCCGCGGCGACTGCGCGCCTTCCTCCCAGAGCCGGTCATAGGCGGCGATGCAGTAGCGGGCGAAATCCTCGCCGAAGACGAAGCCGCCATTGTTCTGGAAGCGCATGTCGTTGGTGTCGAAAGCATAGGGCAGCACCAGGTGGCTGCGTCCCTCGACCTCGACCGCATAGGGAATGTCGTCGTTGTAGCCGTTGCTGTCGTAGAGGAAGCCGCCGTCCTCGACGAGGAGGCGCCGGGTGTTCGCCGAGGGCGCCGAGCGGGTGTGGAAACCCACCGGCCGCTCGCCGCAGGCGGCCTCGATGGCGCGGACGGCGCGGCGGATCAAGTCACGCTCGCGCGCCGGCGTCATCCCGGCGTGGCGCTCCCAGCGCCAGCCGTGGCAGGCGATCTCGTGGCCGCGCCGGACCGCGTCCTGCGCCAGCCACGGCGAGAGCTCGATGGCGCGGCCGCAGGCGTTCATGGTGGCGGCGGCGCCGAACTGCTCCAGCACCTCCATGACCCGCCACCAGCCGGCGCGCGTCCCATACTCGAAATGGGATTCCATGCAGGGATCGGGCGTGCCCACCACCTCCTCGGTGATGTCGTAGAGGCGCTCGTTGCGCGGATCGCCCTGGCTCACCGCGAGCTCGGCGCCCTCCTCGATGTTGACCACCAGAGAGACCGCGACCCGCGCGTCGCCGGGCCAGCGCACATCGGGCGGCGCGCCGCCATAGCCGCGGAAGTCCCGCGCCCAGCGATCGTCGCCCGAAGCTCTGTCGCCGCCGGCAAGCCTCATGGCGCCTCCCGGAACGGATGCGTCTTCGCCCAGTGGCGCGCGATGTCGAGACGGCGCGTGATCCAGACGCCGTCGAAGCCCTGGATGTAATCGAGGAAACGCTCGAGCCCGGCCGCCCGCGCCGGATGCCCGATGAGCCGCATGTGCAGGCCCACCGACATCATCTTCGGCTGCGTCCGGCCCTCGCGGTAGAGCAGGTCGAAGGCGTCCTTGTGGAACTGGAAGTAATCGGCGGCGGTGCCGAAAGCGCCGCTGGCGAACTTGCCGTCGTTGTTGACCAGGGAATAGGGGACGACGAGATGCGGCCGGCCGCCAACCGCCTTCCAATACGGGAGCTCGTCGTCATAGGCGTCGCTGTCGTAGAGGAAGCCGCCTTCCTCGACGACGAGGCGCCGCGTGTTGGTGCTGGGGCCGTAGCGGCAATACCAGCCGAGCGGCCGCTCGCCCACGGTCTTCTGGAGCGAGGCGATGGCGCGGCGGATATGCTCGCGCTCCTCCGCTTCGCTCAGCAGGTAGTGCTTCACCCAGCGCCAG
>DATIYL010000147.1:0-8653 GCA_035517635.1 Allostellaceae bacterium
CGCCTTCGCCGGCGAGGTGACGCGCGTCGCCCGCGAGGTCGGCACCGAGGGCAAGCTGGGCGGCCAGGCGGTGGTGCCGGGCGTCGCCGGCACCTGGAAGGACTTGACCGATACCGTCAACGTCATGGCGGCCAACCTCACGGAGCAGGTGCGCGGCATCGTCAAGGTGGTGACCGCCGTCGCCAACGGCGATTTGAAGCAGAACCTCGCCGTCAAATCCAAGGGCGAGGTCGCGGCGCTGGCCGAGACCATCAACAACATGACCAATACGCTTGCCACCTTCGCCGATCAGGTGACCACCGTGGCGCGCGAGGTCGGCGTCGAAGGGCGTCTCGGCGGCCAGGCCAACGTGCCCGGCGCCGCCGGCACCTGGAAGGACCTGACCGGCAACGTCAACCTGCTGGCGGCGAATCTGACCACGCAGGTCCGCGCCATCGCCGAGGTCGCGACCGCGGTGACCAAGGGCGACCTCACCCGCTCGATCCAGGTCGACGCGCGCGGCGAGGTGGCCGAGCTCAAGGACAACATCAACACGATGATCGACAACCTCCGTCTGACGACGGAGCGCAACACCGAGCAGGATTGGCTCAAGACCAACCTGGCGCGCTTCACCAACATGCTGCAGGGGCAGCGCGATCTCGCCACCGTCGGCCGCATGCTGCTCTCCGAGCTGGCACCGCTGATCAACGGGCAGAACGGCGTCATCTATCTCGTCCACGCCGACGAGACGCCGAATTTGAAGCTGCTCTCCGCCTTCGCCGATGGCGACGGCGACAGCAGCGGCCATCTCGAGCGGCTGCAGATCGGCGAAGGCCTCATCGGCCAATGCGCGGCCGACGGCAGGCGCATGCTGATCAGCGAAGTGCCGGAGAATGTCGTGCCGATCCGCTCCGGCCTCTTCAAGGTGGTGCCGGCCAACGTCATCGTGCTGCCGGTCCTGTTCGAGGGACAGGTCAAGGCGGTGATCGAGCTCGCTTCGGTCGCCAGCTTCACCGATCTCCAGGTCGCCTTCCTCGATCAGCTCACCGCCGGCATCGGCATCGTGCTCAACAGCATCGAGGCGACGATGCAGACGGAGGGCCTGCTGAAGCAGTCGCAGCAGCTCGCCACCGAGCTGCAGAGCCAGCAGCGCGAGCTGCAGCAGACCAACGAGCAGCTCGAGCAGAAGGCGCAGCAGCTCGCCGAGCGCAATGTCGAGGTGGAGCGCAAGAACCAGGAGATCGAGCAGGCCCGCCGCGCGCTCGAAGAGAAGGCGACGGAGCTGGCGCAGACTTCGAAGTACAAATCCGAGTTCCTCGCCAACATGTCGCACGAGCTGCGCACGCCGCTCAACAGCATCCTCATCCTCGGGCAGCAGCTCGTCGACAACCCCGACGGCAACCTTTCGCCCAAGCAGGTGGAATGGGCGCGCACCATCCACGGCGCCGGCACCGACCTGCTCAACCTCATCAGCGACATCCTCGATCTCTCCAAGATCGAATCCGGCACCGTGTCGGTCGATGCCGAGGAGATCTTCTTCACCAATCTGCAGGACGTCGTCGTGCGGCCCTTCCGCCACGAGGCGGAAAGCCGGCATCTCTCCTTCGACGTCCATATCGATCCGAACCTGCGCAGCATGATCACCGATTCGAAGCGCATGCAGCAGGTGCTGAAGAATCTGCTCTCCAACGCCTTCAAGTTCACCGAGCAGGGCGGCGTGCGGCTCGCTGTCACCCCGGCGGTCGGCGGCTGGACGCCCGACCACCCGACCCTGCCCAATGCGCCCTCGGTCGTCGCCTTCGAGGTGTCGGATACCGGCATCGGCATCCCGCCCGAGAAGCAGAAGATCATCTTCGAGGCGTTCCAGCAGGCCGATGCCAGCACCAGCCGCAAATATGGCGGCACCGGCCTCGGCCTCGCCATCAGCCGCGAGCTCGCGAACCTGCTCGGCGGCGAGATCCAGCTGCGCAGCACGCCGGGCAAGGGCAGCACCTTCACGCTCTACCTGCCGCTCAAATATGTCGGGCCGGCGGCGGCGCAGCGCAGCGTGCCGGCGCCAAGCGCGCCGGCGCCGCAGGGCGATGCGCTGGTCGGCGTCCGCCTCGCCGAGCTGCCGGTCGAGCAGGTGCCCGACGACCGCGCCAGCCTCGCGCCGGGCGATCCGGTGCTGCTCATCGTCGAGGACGACCCGCATTACGCGCGCGTCGTGCTCGACCTGGCGCATGATTCGGGCCTCAAGGCGCTGGTGGCGACGCGCGGCGCCGAGGCGCTCGCGCTGGCGCGGGAATACCAGCCGAGCGCGGTGTCGCTCGACGTCTTCCTGCCCGACATGCTCGGCTGGACGGTACTGAGCCAGTTGAAGCAGAACCCCGCGACGCGGCACATCCCCGTGCAGATCCTGACCTTGGACGAGGATCGCCAGCACGGCCTCGCGCGCGGCGCCTTCTCCTTCATCACCAAGCCGGCCACCACCCAAGGGCTCGAAAGCGCGCTGGCGAAGATCAAGGAATACACCCAGCCGCGGCGCAAGCGCCTGCTCGTCGTCGAGGACAATCCGTCGGAACGGCTCAGCATCACCGAGCTTCTCGGCCATGACGACATCGACATCGTCTCGGTGGAGACCGGGCGAGCCGCGCTCGGCCTGCTGCGCGAACAGCCGATCGATTGCGTCGTGCTCGATCTGCGGCTGCCGGACATGTCCGGCTTCCAGCTGCTCGAGGTGATCCGCGATGATGAGGAGCTCGCGGACCTGCCGGTCGTCGTCTTCACCGGGCGCGAGCTCTCGCCGGAGGAGGACGCGCAGCTTCACACCATGGCACGGAGCGTCGTCGTCAAAGGGGTGGAATCGCCCGAGCGGCTGCTCGACGAAACCGCGCTCTTCCTGCACCGCGTCGTCTCCGATCTGCCGGCGGAGAAGCAGACCATGCTCGAGCGGCTGCACAGCTCCGACGAGGATCTCCTCGGCAGGACGGTGCTGCTGGTCGACGACGACGCGCGCAACATCTTCGCGCTGTCGAGCGTGCTGGAGCGGCGCGGCATGCGGGTGCTCTCGGCGACCACCGGCAAGGAGGCGATCGGGCTGCTCGAGACGACGGCGAACGTCGCGATCGTGCTCATGGACATCATGATGCCGGAGATGGACGGCTACGAGACGATCCAGGTGATCCGCGCCAAGGGCACCTTCCGCCGCCTGCCGATCATCGCGCTGACGGCCAAGGCGATGAAGGGCGACCGCGAGAAATGTCTCGAGGCCGGCGCCTCGGACTATCTCGCCAAGCCGGTCAATACCGAGCAGCTTCTCTCCGCGCTGCGCATGTGGCTACACCGCTAGGGAACCGACGGCATGGGCGGCAACGAGCCGGTCAATATCCTGCTGGTCGATGACCAGCCGGCAAAGCTGTTGACCTACGAGGCGATCCTGCGCGACCTGGGCGAAACCCTGATCATGGCGGGATCGGGCCGGGAGGCGCTCGAACATCTCCTGAAGAAGGACATTGCCGTCGTTCTCATCGACGTCATCATGCCCGATCTCGACGGCTTCGAGCTCGCGGCGATGATCCGCAACCATCCGCGCTTCCAGACGACGGCGATGATCTTCGTCTCCGCCATCGCCCTGACCGATCTCGACCGCCTCAAGGGCTATGAATACGGCGCGGTGGATTACGTGCCGGTGCCGGTGGTGCCGGAGCTGCTGCGCGCCAAGGTCAAGGTCTTCGCCGAGCTTTACCGCAAGACGCGGCAGCTCGAGCTGCTCAACGTCGAGCTCGAAAGCCGGGTCGAGCAGCGCACCGCCGAGCTGGCGCAGGCCAATGCCGAGCTGGAACGGCGCGTCGAGGAGCGCACGCGCGAGCGCGAGATGGCGCTGGCCCAGGTGCACGAGATGCAGAAGATGGAGAGCCTCGGCCAGCTCACCGGCGGCGTCGCGCATGATTTCAACAATGTGCTGATGGCGGTCCTGGGCAATCTCGATCTGATCGGGCAGAACACCGCGGATCCGCTGATGGTGAAGCGCCTCGCGGACGGCGCGATCCAAGCGGCGGAGCGCGGCGCCACTTTGACGCGCCGCATGCTGGCCTTCGCCCGCCGTCAGGAGCTCCGCCCCGAAGCGGTCGATGTCGTCCGCCACATCAATAGCATGGTGGACATGCTGCGCCGCTCGATCGGGCCCAGCATCGAGATCCGCGTCGAGTTCGAGGAGATGCTCTCGCTGATCCGCGTCGACCCGAACCAGCTCGAGCTCGCCATCCTCAACCTCGCGCTCAACGCCCGCGACGCAATGCCCCAGGGCGGCCGCCTCACCATCGCCGCGGACCGCCAGAACGTCGCGGGGAACGACATCGCCAATCTCGACGCCGGCGATTATGTGCGGCTCAGCGTCGGCGATACCGGCCTTGGCATGGACGAGGCGACGCTGAAGCGCGCCCCGGAGCCCTTCTTCACCACCAAGGGCGTCGGCAAGGGCACCGGGCTCGGCCTCTCCATGGTCTACGGGCTGGCGGCGCAATCCGGCGGCGGCGCGCGCCTCTCGAGCCATCCCGGCAACGGCACGACGATCGAGCTGTGGTTTCCCGTCGCGAGCACCAGCGAAGCGCGGCCGCCGCGCGCGGCGCCGGTCGCAAGCGCCGAGGCGGCAGCCCCCTGCAGCGTCCTCTTCGTCGATGACGACCCGATGGTGTCGAGCTCCACCGTCGCGATGCTGGAGCAGCTCGGCCATCGTGTGCTGGCGGCGCCCTCGGGCGCGCTCGCCCTCGACGTGCTGCGCCTCGAGCCCAAGATCGATCTGGTCATCACCGATCACGCCATGCCCGGGATGGACGGCATGGAGCTCGCCGAGCGCATCCGCGACATGAAGCCGAGCCTACCGATCATTCTCGCCACCGGCTATGCCGATGTTCCCGCGAGCCGCGATGCGACCATCACGCGGATCGACAAGCCCTATCGCCTGGAGCGGCTCAAGGCGCTGATCGCGGCGGTGATGGGCGAGAGGCGCGGCAGCGCGCCGGCCGCGCCGGCGCTCGGCCGCGCGATGCTGGGATAGACTGTTCAGGTTTCGTGAATAGTTCCTTCAGGAAGTCCCTGATTATCTTCCAAATTTGAAGGCTCATCTATCGGCCGGAGAGCGCCGGGTCATGTCGATCGGCGGCGCTCGGAAGCAACGAGGGATGAGCCAATGTCGAGCCTTCTTCCACTTCGGACCGTCACTTCCCGCGTCGCGCTGGCGCTAGCTTTGGTGGTGCCCGCCGCGTCGGCCGCTATCGCGCAGCAGAGCACGGCTGCGCTCCAGCAGATGTACCACACCGGCCAGAACGACGATTTCGGCGCACAGCACGATTTGTCGATCTCTGCCGCGCGTTCGGTCTCGGCCGAGACGCCGACCCCGGCTGAGCGTGCGGCGCTCCAGAGCGAGTATCAGCGCGGCGAGGAAAACGCCTTCACGCCGGGCGTCACCGGGCCCGCGCTGACGGCGCAGCGGCCCGACGACCGCTCGCCGCTTGCATCCAACGCGCCGATGGTGGGCGGCAAACCGGATCTGGTGGGCGGCCACGGGCCGCAAGACGCCTTCGCCGACCAGATCTATCAGCCGGGGAGCCGCCCCTCCGGCTGGTAGGGGCGGGACGCGGTTGCACAGTCCCGAAGGACCGGCGCGGGCCTTTGCAGCCCGCGCCGGTTTTCCTGTCACTCTTTCGCGTGATGCGGGTTTGCCGGCGCGGTTGAGAGCGGCTTGGCCGCGGTCGGGCCGTCATGCTCGACGCCGCCGGTCAGCATGATGATCTCGATCTTGCGCCGCACGGCGGTCTGGAACTCCTCGTCGGCGCCGAGCGAGGCAGCTTTGGCGGCGTGGGTGCGCGCCTCGCCGACGAGCCGGTTCAGCTCCTTGCGGTCATCGTGCCGCGCCTTGGCAAGCGCCTGCTTCAGCGCCGCATCGGCGGCCCGCATCGAGGCAGCGCATTCATGCGTGCGCGCCTCCGCTGTGACCCGGCGCTTGACATCGAGCGGGATCTTGGGGTGGTCCTTCAAATAGGCATCGAGCCGCTGCCGGGTGCGTTCGGCGGCGGCCGGCGACAGGTCGCGCATGGACTCGACGAGCCTGCGGCATTCCGCCTGGGCCTGCTCGAGCTGCTTCTTCTCAAGCTCGCGCTGCTTGGCGAGGTCGGAAGACGAAGTTGACGACCGCGAGAACATGGAATTACTCCTGCGACGTCACCCTCGATCCTAAGTCGCTGGAGCTTAATCAATACTTAAAGCGAATTTGACGCGTCCAATGCCGATTGTGCGATGCACAAATTATATTTTGGTATGTCTGTCGACGGGGGTGCGATCTCTTTCGGCGGACGCGGAGAAAGGTCGGTTCGATTGCGGCAGCCGGCGACGGAGCCCGATCCACTTATTACGCGGCCTGGCGCATTGCGGCATCGACGAGCACGGCGGTCGCCTCGCTCATCCGTCCCATATCCTCTCGCGGATGGTGATAGCAGTAGAGCACGCCCATCGACCGCAGCTCATCCGCGCTGTAGCCGGTTTCCTCGGCGAGCTTCTCGTAATCGAACTCGAACTGGCTGCCATCTTCGCTGAACCGTCCCCAGGGGGTTTCAAGCATGTACCGCATCGTGGTCCTCCAACATCTCTGCAAGCTCTTTGAAGTAAAGATAGGAGCAACCACGCCCGGGCGTTGTGACCGCAGTCACGCGCGCGAAACGGCTGTGTTGGATACGGCGAGGAATTGACCCCGCGCAAGCGGGCTAACTCGATGGGACGCGCTCGACCCGCGCTACGAGCCGATGTCTGTCCCACACTTCCGACCGGCGATACTGGCGCGCTTCGGTCAGGGCGAGCGCCGCGCGGCGGGCCTCTTCGTCGTCGCAGCATTCAAACGTTTCCACGGCGGCAATGCGCAACTCCTGATCCAGGAAGTAGCAACGATAGCTCGCCATGGCTGAGGCCCTTCCCCTAAATTCGCGCGCGGGCGATGGTCATCGCTGGACGTCTTCCGTGGCGGCGACGCTCGCCGCCAGCCTGGTGATGACGCGACCCAGCTCTTCCAGGCCAACGCCATTCCGTTCGAGCTTGCAGCCGAGGCAGCTTGCCTCGTTGAAATGGTCCAGCACCATGCGCGGAAATCGGAGCGAAAGCCAGGCGAGCGTCTTGCGCCTGACCTCGTCCATCTTTCCAGGATCATGGCAACCGCCGCGCTTGACGGCGTCGATGAACATCCGCTGGTGAAGCGCGCAGGTGTAGCGGAAGTGGAGCATCAGCGCACCCCGCTGTGCCGCGCCCCCCTGTCGCTCAGCAGGCGCCGCGGACCGGCCTCCAGGTCGGCCGCACAGCGATCGAGATGTTGCGCATAGGCCTCCAGATCGGAGGCGACCTCGATATTATAAATAGAATTAGCTAAACGCCGGCACCTATCCGCTTGTGAGCGGAACGTCTCTGCCTCCATGACCCTGTCCCCTCCACTGGGCCGCTAGCGGAAGCCGCCGCCCCTTTTGAGGGAAGCGTAGTGGCGGTGCTGTCGCACTGCAATAATTCAGTCATGGTTTTCCACCGAAAAGGATCGTGGGGAAAACAACTCCCCTAGAAGGCGATTGACGGGCAACGAAAACCCACCCGCAACGTTCGCCGGCCCGGAGAAGCGAAGGATGCCGGCCGTCGAAATCAGGATCGCCGCGGGGCAGGTTTCCAGCCGCATGGACGAGGTGCGACGCTGGTTGCGCAACCGCGAATGCGCGCGGAAGCTGACCTCGACGGGCAGCCGCGACGAACGGCTCGTCGTCGTCGAATTCCTGTCCGCCGCGGACGCGGATGCGTTCGCCCGGGCGTTCAGCGGCAGCGTCGTGCAGAGGTGAGCCGCGTCCGATCGCGGTTTGAGATGGGAGCATCGGCCTCCTCGCGGAACTCGCCGCACGACGGCCTTGCAGCCGGTGACAGACCTACGAGCCAGGAACGAGAGAACTACAGTGAACACCTGATACGGCTCCCGCCCCCGGTGGCGTAACCTTTCTCTTCCGCAACCACCGAAACGGGGGCGACGACGATGAGATATACCCTAACGCTGCCAGCCATCGCTGTGCTTGCGCTGGTGACCGCCGGCTGCGGCAACAAGCTGTCGGAGCCCATGCCTGGCCCGACGCCGACGAGCGCTGCGGCGCAGCCGGGAGCTGCACAATCTACACTCAATACCGGCGGCCAGGCAGGCGGCCCGCTCGTCCCGGCGACCGTCCCGCCGAGTGTCGGCACTACCGCACCGCCCCCGGCGGCGGCCCCGCCGCCCGCCGCACGCGAGTTCACGGCGTATTTCGACTTCAACAGCTCGAAGCTGAAGCCCGAAGCGCGTTCCGTGGTGCAGCAGGCGGCCGCCGCGGCGAGGCAAGGGCAGATGGGCCATATCGACGTGACGGGCCATACCGACACGGTCGGGTCAGCGAAGTTCAATCAGGCTCTCTCCGAGCGGCGTGCGGACGCGGTGCGCAAAGAGCTTATCGCTGACGGCATATCGGCGGACCAGATCACCACGAGAGGCGTCGGCAAAACGGAGCTCGCCGTTCCGACCGCCGATGGCGTCAAAGAGGCACGCAATCGGCGCGCCGTGATCACCGAAGGCGGACCCGGCATGTAGATCGGCGTCCAAACGGATCGCCTCAGAGACGTCTTGTCGGCGGCGTGGCGGCACTGGGCC
>DATIYL010000148.1:0-42675 GCA_035517635.1 Allostellaceae bacterium
CGAACAGCGAGTCCGCCGGCGACAGCGGGCCCGCCGCCTCGGCGAGGCGCTCGTTGAACCCGCCGACAAAGCCGTGTTCCGCCGTGCACAGCACCAGCGCTCGCCGGGCGCTTGGCGCGCGCGCCTCCGGCGGCGGCTCCGGGATCAGCCGCAGCGCGGCGCCGATCGCGCCCGCCATCGCCTCGGCATAGCGGCGGATCGCCGGAAGCGATCGCTGCGCTTCCTGGATCCGCATGCCGGCGAGCGAGCGCATCGCACCGACGATGTCGAGCAGCTCGTCGATGCCGGCGATCTGCGACTGGATCTGGGCGAGGCGAGTCATGGCGCCGCGCCCGTCTCGGCAAGGCTGCGCGCGAGCGCCTGCAGCGCCGCGGTGAGACGGGCGCGCAGCTCGGCCGACAGCGCTGGCGAGCGGTCGTCGAGCGCCGCGACCTCCGGGCAACGTTCGGCGATCCAGGCGCCGAGCGCCGCGCGGAACGCATCGACCCGGTCGAGCGGCACCACGTCGAGCACGCCTTCGGCCACCGCCGACAGCAGCGCCACCTGCTGACCGAGCGAGAGCGGGGCGTATTGCCGCTGACCCAGCACGGCGCGAATGCGGCGGCCATGCTCGATGACCTTGCGCGTGCGCTCGTCGACCATGGTGCCGAAACGGGTGAAGACTTCGAGCTCGAGGAATTGCGCGTATTCGAGCCTGAGGCTCTCGGAAAGCGCTTTTAGCACGGGCGCCTGCGCCTGGCCGCCGACGCGCGAGACGCTCTTGCCGACATCGATGGCGGGCTTCTGGTCGTCGTAGAAGAGCCGCGGATCGAGATAGACCTGCCCGTCGGTGATGGAGATGAGATTAGTTGGAATGTAGGCGCTGATATTGCCGGCCTGGGTCTCGGCGATCGGCAGCGCGGTCAGCGAACCGCCGCCGCGCTCGGGCGCGACCTTCGCCGCGCGTTCGAGGAGACGCGAATGGATGTAGAAGATGTCGCCGGGATAGGCTTCCCGCCCGGGCGGCCGGCGCAGCAGCAGCGACACCTGGCGATAGACCGCGGCATGCTTGGTCAAATCGTCGATCACCAGCAGCACGTCGCGCCCCTGCAGCATGAAATGCTCGGCCATGGTGCAGGCGGCATAAGGCGTAAGCCATTGCAGGCCGGGCGCCGCGTCCGCCTCGCCGACGACGAAAACGCAGCGTTCCGCCGCGCCGTAGCGGCGCACGGCATCGATCACCTGCGCCACCGAGGACGCCTTCTGGCCAATCGCCGCGTAGACGCAGATCACGTCGCTCGTACGCTGGTTGATGATGGCATCGACGGCGATCGCGGTCTTTCCGGTGCCGCGATCACCGATGATCAGCTCGCGCTGCCCGCGGCCGAGCGGGATCATCGCATCGACGACGAGCAGCCCGGTCGCCAGCGGCCGCGTCACCAGCGCGCGGTCGACGATGGCCGGCGCCGGCTGCTCGACGGGCAGCAGCGCCTCGGCCGCAAGCGGATCGCCGCCATCAAGGGGCACGCCGAGCGCGTCCACGACCCGGCCCAACAGCGCCTCGCCCACCGGCACCCGCGCCACTTCGCCGGTACCGTGCACGCTGCTGCCGGCGATGATGGCGCCGGAATCGCCGAGCAGAACGCAGCCGATCGTCGTCTCGCCGAGATCCACCACCAGGCCGCGCACGCCGCCCGCGAAGACCAGCAGCTCGTCGAGCCGCGTCTCCGGCAGGCCCGCCACCGTGGCAACGCCATCGCCGACGCGGACGACACGCCCGACATGCTCGAAGCGGGGCTCGAGCGCGGCGGCGCGGATGCGCTCGCGGCTGCGGCCGCCCCAGGCGACGAGATCCTCAGCGAGCGTCGCCATGGGTTTCGACCTCGGCGCGCAGCGCCGCGATGGCGGTGCGCCAGGAAGCACGCAGAACAGCGGTGGGAAAATGCAGCTCGGCGCCGGCGACCAGCACGGGCTCGACCGCGAAGGCGACGGCGATGCCGTCGCCGAGCCGCTGACCGAGCCTTGCACGCCAAATCTCCGCCACGCCGTCCGGCAAGGGCGATGCCGTGACGACCGTGACGACGGCGCCCGCCTCGGCCAAGGAGGCGCGGAGCGCGTCGCGCTCGGACTCCGGCAGCTCGGCCAGCTCCTGGTCGACCCGTTCGAGCCAGGCCTCGGCGCGCTGCTTCGCGGGGAGCTCGGCGAGCAGCCGGCGCGCCAGCTCCGCACCGAGATCGAGCGCGACCCGCCGTGCCTCGCCGAGCGCCGCCTCGCGTTCGACCGCGAGCGTCTTGCGTGCATCCTCGAGGAGCGCCGCCGCTTTGCGCTCCGCCTCGGCACGGCGCGCAGCAGCCGCCGCCTCGGCTTCGCTGGCCGCGGCTTTGAGCAGCGCTTCGCGCTCGGCCGCAATCCCGGTGCGCTCGCCCTCGATCGCAGCGCGGCGCGCGCTCGTCTCGCCATCGGCCTTGGCGAGCGCGGCATAGCGCGCATCGATCTCGGCCCGGCGCGCATCGACGGTGCGCAGCACCGGCTTGTACAGGAACCGGTTCAGCAGCCAGACGAGGACGGCGAAATTGACCGTCTGCAGTCCCAGTGTCCACCAATCGAAATGCATCGTCAGCCGGCGTAAGGGTTGGCGAAGAGCAGCAGCAGCGCCACGACGAGGCAATAGATCGCCATCGTCTCGATCATGGCGAGGCCGACGAAGAGGGTGCGCGACAGCGTGCCTGCGGCTTCCGGCTGGCGCGCGATCGCGTCCATGGCGGCGGCAATCGAGCGGCCTTCGGCCAGCGCCGGACCGATCGAGCCGATCGAGACCGCGAGTGCCGCGCCGATGATGCTGATGAGCTTTGCGTCCATCACCCCTCCTTTACCCGTGCTCGCCGCCCAGCGCCGCGGCGATGAAGACGGTCGCCAGCACGGTGAAGATGTAGGCCTGCACCAGCCCGACCAGGATCTCGAGCGCCATGAGCGGAATCGGTACGAACAGACCGGCGAGCCCGATCACCAGCGCGATGACGAACTCGCCGCTCATCACGTTGCCGAAGAGGCGCACCATCAGCGAGAAGGTGCGCGTCACCTCGGAGACGAGATTGAGCGGCAGCATGATGAGCTTGGGCTCGGCGAAGCTCTTGAGGTAGCCGAGCGGCCCCTGAGCACGGAAGCCGAAATAATGCACCGAGACGAAGACGATGAGCGCCAGGGCCGCCGGCGTTTCGAGCTTGCTCGTCGGCGCCTCGACGCCGGGAAGCAGCCCTGAGAGATTGGCCGCGACCAGGAAGATGAAAAGCGTGCCGAGGAGCGGCAGGAACGGCTGCGCGTCCTTGCGCATGACGTCTTCGATCTGCCGTGCGAGGCCGGTCACGACCAGCTCGACCGCCGCCTGACGCCGGTCGGGATGGGCGTCGAGCCGCCGCGTCGCGAGCCAGGATGCCAGCGTCAGCGCCGCCATGAGGCCCCAGGTGGTAACGACCGGCCGCGTCACCGCGAGCGGGCCGAGATGGAAGAGAACGGTGGTGGCGAGCGGCGAGGGTTGCATCAGCCGCCCCCTCGCACGGCGCGAAGCGCCAGGGCGCGCGCCACGAGAAACCCCAGCGCCATGGCGAGGAGCGGCATCGCGCCCGCCTTCGCGGCCGCACCGAGCACGAGCACCGCGCCGGCCATGCGGCCAACCGTGAGCAGCGCCGGCGCCAGCATTCCGCCGCCGGCGGCGTAAAGACGCGCGGTGCGGCCGAGCGCCCAGAAATAGCCGAGCCCGAGACCGGTCCCGAGAAGCAGCGCGGCGATGGCGGAGGCGGCAACATCGAGCGTCATTCGCGTCCAATCCTCTTCCAGGCGAGCGTGCAGCCGGCGGCGAGGCCAAGCACGAGAAGACCCAGCGTCCAGAAGATTCCCGAGTCGAATTCGCGGTCGAGCCAGCGCCCGAGAAAGATGCCGGCGAGCGTCGGCACGACGATCGTCCAGCCGAGCGCGCCGATCATTGCCAGGTTCCGCCCGAGCGAGCGCTCGCCTTCGCGCTGCCAGCGCGCCGACCGCTCGCGGCGCGTCCTTACCGCTTCGTCGAGCCGCTCGGGCGAGTCGGGTTCGCGCGTCACGGCTGGAACTCCTCGGAGAGCCCGCCGCCATCGCCGTCGCCGTAGCTGCCATCACGTTCCGAGCGCAGGACGCGGCAGATGCGGCGGATCGCGGCGAGATAGAGCCGCTGAGCATCGACACGGGCGGTGCGCTCTTCCTCGCGGCCGTGGCGGAAGGCCGCGAGCACATCGGTTTCGAGCCGATGCAGATCATCGCCGGCGATCGCCTCGCGGGTCGCGATCGCGATCCTGTCCCCGCCGGTCATTTCAAGCATGCCGCCGCGCACAGCGATGTGATGCTGCGCGCCTTCGGCGTTGCGCCAGCTCACCACCGAGACGGCGAGCGCCGTGAGGAAATCGGCATGTCCCGGCAGGATGCCGAACGCCCCGGTTTCGTCCTCGGCGCGCAGATGCGCCACATCGCCGGTCTCGACGACGATCGCGAGCGGCGTGGTGACGGTGAGTCTCATCGCGCCACCTTCGCCGCCGCCGCTTCCTTGGCGCGCGCCTCGTCGAAATCGCCCACCATGTAGAGCGAGCTTTCGGCCCAATCATCGCTCTCGCCCTCAAGGATGGCGCGGCATCCCGCGAGCGTCGCCGCAGGCTCGACCGAGCGCCCGGGCTTGCCGGTGAAGGCTTCGGTGACGAGGAAGGGCTGAGTGAGGAAGCGCATGAGGCGCCGCGCCCGCTTCACCGCGGTGCGATCGACCGTGCTCAGCTCCTCGATGCCGAGAAGCGCGATGATCTCCTGCAGCTCGCGATAATGCGCGATGGTCTTACGCACATCTTGCGCCGTGCGGTAATGCGCCTCGCCGACCAGCCGCGGATCGAGCAGGTTCGAGGTCGAGCCGAGCGGATCGACCGCGGGGTACATGCCCTCGCTCGCCATGTCGCGCGACAGCACGATCGAGGAATCGAGATGGCTGAAGATCTCGGCCACGGCCGGATCGGTGAAGTCGTCGGCGGGGACATAGACCGCCTGGATCGAGGTGATCGCCGCACCCGCGACCGAGGCGATGCGCTCCTCGAGCTCGGCGATCTCGCTGGCCAATGTCGGCTGATAGCCGACGCGCGAGGGCAGCCTGCCGAGCAGACCCGACACTTCGCCGCCCGCTTGCACCAGGCGGTAGACATTGTCGATGAGCAACAGAACATTCTCGTGGAGCGCGTCGCGGAAATGCTCGGCGATGGCGAGCGCCGTGAGCCCCGCCCGCCAGCGCGCGCCGGGCGGCTCGTTCATCTGTCCGAAGATCAGCGCGGTCCGCTGCATCACGCCGGAGCGCTTCAGCTCGAGCAGCAGCTCGTGACCTTCGCGCGAGCGCTCGCCGATGCCGGCGAAGACCGAGATCCCGGCATGGCGCTCGACCGTGGTGCGGATCAGCTCCATGATCAGCACGGTCTTGCCGACGCCGGCGCCGCCGAACATCGCCGCTTTGCCGCCTTTGACGAGCGGCGCCAGCAGGTCGATGACCTTGATGCCGGTGCGAAACATCTCGATCGCGCCGGCCTGGCTCGCGATCCTGGGCGCGGCCGCGTGGATCGGCCGGCGCTCGATGTCGGCGGGCAGGTCGGGGCCGCGATCGGCCGGCTCGCCGAGCGCGTTGAGCAGACGGCCGAGAACCGGCTCGCCGACCGGGGCGCGGAGCGGCGCGCCTGTAGCGGAAACCGGCGCGCCGCGCCTCAGCCCGGTCGTGGTATCGAGGGCGACCGCGCGCGCCAGACTGGGCCCGAGGTGCAGCTCGACCTCGGCGACGAGGCGGCGTCCCTGATCCATCTCGATGACGAGCGCCTCGTCGATCGCCGGAAGCGAGCCCGCGGGGAAGCGGACATCGACGACCGAGCCGTGGACGGCAACGACCCGGCCCGAAGCGGCCGTTGCGCCAAGCTCTGTCGCGACATCGTCCATGATGAGGATTCCCCTCGAGCGCGCGATATTGTCTGCGGCGACCAGCGCAGGATGTGGCAACGCTACCGCCGCCGCCCGGGCACGGCGTTGATCTGCCTCAAACTTCGGCGCATCAGGGCCGGGGCGCGACGATGCGCGGCATTCGAGGAAAAGACGGCGCATTCACCCGGCTAATTTTCACAACCTCTTCACCAGTTGGACCGAGCATGCCCGCGCATGAGCCAGTCCTCGGATAACGGGATGGCGGCGCTTCCCGATTGCATCGAGACGCCCTGTCTCCGGCAGCTCTACGTCTACTGGGAGCAGCAGCGCGGCGAGCACAGCTTCCCGGCGCGGCGCGACCTCGATCCGCTTGATTTCCGCTCGGCGCTCGGCCACATCCTCCTCATCGACGTGCTCTACGATCCGTTGCGCTTCCGCTTTCGTCTGCACGGCACCGACCTCGTGCGGCGCGCCGGCTACGACATGACAGGCAAGATGATCGACGAGCTGCCCAACCCGACGAACCGCGCCACGCTGATCGAGCGCTGCCGCGCCCTGGTCGAGACGCGCCGACCGGTGCGGATCGCCGACAAGCGCCCCCTTGGCAGGCAGCTCTATGGCTATGAGGCGGTGTGGCTGCCGCTCGGCGAGAACGGCCTCACGGTCACCATGCTGATGGCTGGCCTCGTCTACCGCGACTCGCGCGCCGCGGGGTCGCTCGAGGGCCGTCCGGGAACCGCGGCCTGAGCCGCGCCCTTTCGGAACATTCAGTGAACAACGGCGCCGCGCCGAACCACCGCAGGGGATGATTGCGGTGCTTGTGGCCTAAATAGAGGCACCGTGGCACTCTCGGCGACGCGCTGCACCCTCTGCGATCGGGCGCGCGATGCCGGAGAGCGATGCCAGCCGTTGCGCCGCCGCGAGCGGCGTGCCAAGGACAATGGATGGCATGACGGGCGCGCCCGACCGCGCGGTGATCGGTGCATTCCGATGAGGCCGAGGCGGCGGAGGAAACGGAGCAGTCGTGTTGCAAGCAAATCGCCATGGATGATCGGCCGAGTAGTCTCAGAGCGCCGGAACCGCGGACCGCGCCGCCGGCGGTGAAACGACCGCTGTGGCGACGCGCGCTCTGGCCGCTGGTCGGGCTGCTGGTGCTGGCGGCGCTCGCCTGGGTCGTGCTGCGGCCCCATCCGCAGCCGACGCGCACTGGCCGCTTTGCGCTGTCGGGCGCCATGCCGGTGGTCACGGCGACCGCGAAAAAGGGCGACATGCCGGTGACGCTCAACGCACTTGGAACGGTGACGCCGCTGGCGACCGTGACGGTGCAGACCCAGATCGCCGGCCAACTCGTGCAGGTCGCCTTCAAGGAGGGCCAGGAAGTCAACAAGGGCGACTTCCTCGCGCAGATCGATCCCAGACCCTACCAAGCGGTACTCGAGCAGCTGCAGGGGCAGTTGCTCAAGGACCAGGCGTTGCTGCGCGGCGCCGAGGTCGACCTGGCCCGCTACCAGAAGCTGGCAAAGCAGAACTCGATCGCCCAGCAGCAGGCGGATGATCAGCTCTACCTTGTGCACCAATACGAGGGGACGGTGACGTCGGACGAGGCGCAGGTCGACAATGCCAAGCTGAACCTCAATTACTGCCATATCGTCGCACCGATCACCGGCCGCGTCGGCTTGCGCCTGGTCGATCCCGGCAACTACGTGCAGGTAGGAAACGCGACCGCCAGCGCGACCGGCAACAGCACCAGCATCGGCACGGCCACCGGCATCGCCGTCATCACCCAGATGAAGCCGATGTCGGTGATCTTCACCCTGCCGGAGGACAACCTGCCCGCAGTGCTGAAGCGCATCGCCGCCGGCGCCAAGCTGCAGGTGACGGTGTTCGACCGCAGCGGTCAGACGAAACTCGCCACGGGCCAGCTGGAGACGCTCGACAATCAGATCGACCCGACGACCGGCACGCTGAAGTACCGCGCGGTTTTCGACAACAGCGACGAGATGCTGTTCCCCAATCAGTTCGTCAACGTTCAGCTCCTGCTCGACACCATGAGCGGCGCCACGGTGATCCCGACCGCCGCGATCGAGCGCGGGGCGCCGGGCACCTTCGTCTATGTGGTGAAGCCGGACAATACGGTCGCCGTCCAGAAGGTGACGCTGGGACCGAGCGACAATCAGGACGTCGCCGTCACCGCCGGCCTCGAGCCGGGCGCGGAAGTGGTGGTCGACGGCGCCGACAAGCTACGCGAAGGCGCCAAGGTGAGGACCGTGGCGCCCGGGCCTGCCGCCACGGCAACGGCGCCGCCGGCGTCGGCGCCGGCGACCGATCCGCCGCCGGGTGGGCAGCCGCACTAGCGTGTGCAAGAAACGAGCGCTGGATGAACAAGGTGCGTCCTTCGACTGCTCGCTCCGCTCGCGCTCAGGATGAGGAAATTTTCTTTGTGCCACAAAGAACTTACCTCATCCTGAGCTTGTCGAAGGACGCACGCTCGACTTGCAGCGAAGTTGCTTTCCTGTGCACGCGCGTCTTTCACACGATCGCTAGATCATGAGTCCGTCGCGTCCCTTTATCCTGCGTCCGGTCGCTACCTCGCTGCTGATGGCGGCGATCATGCTGGTCGGCATCGTCGGCTACGATTTCCTGCCGCTCTCGGCGCTGCCGGAGGTCGATTACCCCACCATCCAGGTGCAGACCTTCTATCCCGGCGCCAGCCCCGACGTGATGACCTCGTCCGTGACCGCGCCGCTCGAGGTTCAGCTCGGGCAGATGCCAGGGCTCAACCAGATGTATTCGCAGAGCTCGGCCGGCGCCTCGGTGATCACGCTGCAGTTCAGCCTCGATCTCAGCCTCGACGTCGCCGAGCAGGAAGTGCAGGCGGCGATCAATGCGGCCGGGAACCTGCTGCCCTCGGACCTGCCGGCGCCGCCGATCTATGCCAAGGTCAACCCCGCCGACGCGCCGATCCTGACCCTGGCGGTGACGTCGAAGACCATTCCGCTGCCGCAGCTCCAGGACCTTGCGGATACGAGGCTGGCGCAGAAGATCTCGCAGCTCCCCGGTGTCGGGCTCGTCAGCGTCAATGCCGGGCAGCGGCCCGCCGTGCGTATCCAGGCCGACACGCGCAAGCTCGCCGCCTACGGGCTCAACATCGACGACCTGCGCACCACGCTCGCCAACGCCAACGTCAATACGCCCAAGGGCAATTTCGACGGGCCGATGCGTGCCTACACGATCAACGCCAACGACCAGATCCAGAGCGCCGACGAATACAAGAACCTCGTCATCGCCTATCGCAACGGCGCGCCGGTGCTGCTCTCGGACGTGGCGAAAGTGCTGAGCGGGCCGGAGAACACCAAGATCGGCTCATGGATGAACCTGGAGCCGGCGATCATCGTCAATGTGCAGCGACAGCCCGGCGCCAACGTCATCCAGGTGGTGGACCGCATCCAGGCATTGCTGCCCGAGCTCAAGGATTCGCTGCCGACGGCCAGCGATGTGACGGTACTGACGGACCGGACGACGACGATCCGCGCCTCGGTGCGGGATGTCGAGTTCGAGCTGGGGCTCGCCGTCGTGCTCGTGGTGCTGGTGATCTTCGTCTTCCTGCGCAACGTGCCGGCGACGATCATTCCGAGCCTCTCGGTGCCGTTGTCGATCGTCGGCACCTTCGCCGCGATGTACATGCTGGGCTTCAGCCTCAACAACTTGTCGCTGATGGCGCTCACCATCGCCACCGGCTTCGTCGTCGACGACGCGATCGTCATGATCGAGAACATCGCGCGCTACGTCGAAGAGGGCCATTCGCGGCTCGAGGCGGCGCTGCTCGGCGCCGAGCAGATCGGCTTCACCATCATCTCGCTCACCGTGTCGCTGATCGCGGTGCTGATCCCGCTGCTGTTCATGGGCGACGTGGTCGGCCGACTCTTCCGCGAATTCGCGGTGACGCTCGCCGTCACGATTCTGATCTCGGCGGTGGTGTCGCTGACCCTGGTGCCGATGCTCTGCGCCAAGCTGTTGCGCCATCCATCGCAGGAAAGCGCCTTCTTCCGCCGCTCGCAGGAATGGTTCGACGCCACCATCGAGCGCTATGGCCGCATGCTGAGCTGGGTGCTCGATCATCAGCCGCTGGTGCTGCTCGTCGCCATCGGCACGCTCGCGCTGACCATCTTCCTCTATGTGGTGGTGCCGAAAGGCTTCTTCCCGGTGCAGGATACGGGGCTCATCGCCGCCGTCACCGAGGCCGACCAGTCGGTGTCCTACGACGCCATGGCGGAGCGCCAACAGGCGCTCGCCGCCGCCATCCTCAAGGACCCCGACGTCCAAAGCCTCTCCTCCATCATCGGCGTCGACGGCACGAATGCGACGCTCAACAGCGGCCGCTTCCTCATCAACTTGAAGCCGCTCGAGCAGCGCAGGGCGAACGTCAGCGACATCATCCGCCGCCTGAAGCGGGAGACGGCGGGGGTCGCGGGCATCGCGCTCTACATGCAGCCGGTCCAGGACCTCACCATCGACACCACGGTGAGCCGCACCCAATACCAGTTCGTGCTCGAGGATGCGAACCCGACCGAGCTCGCCACCTGGGTCCCGAAGCTCACGGACAAGCTGCAGCAGCTGCCTCAGCTCGAGGAGGTCGCGAGCAATGTCGAGGCGCACGGGCTTGCCGCCGATATCGTCATCGACCGCGACACTGCCGCGCGCTTCGGCATCACGCCGGCCACCGTCGACAACGCGCTCTACGACGCTTTCGCGCAGCGCATCGTCTCCACCATCTTCACCCAGTCGAACCAGTACCGGGTGATCCTGGAGGCGAGCGCCGCGCAGCAGCGCACGCTCGACACCTTCAACGCGATCTACCTCCCCTCCTCTCTCTCCGCCTCCGGGCAGGTCCAGCTCTCCGCGATCGCCCATCTCGAGCTGCGCGAGGCACCGCTCGAGATCGACCATCTCGGCCAATTCCCCTCGGCGACGATCTCGTTCAACCTGGCGCCCAACGCGTCGCTGGGCGCGGCCGTCGACGCGATCAAGGCGACGGAGAAAGCGATCGGCCTGCCGCAGAGCATCTTCTCCACCTTCGAGGGCGCGGCACTCGCCTTCCAGGCCTCGCTCAAGAACGAGCTGCTGCTGATTTTGGCGGCGATCGTCGCCGTCTACATCGTTCTGGGCGTGCTCTACGAGAGCTACATCCACCCCGTCACCATTCTCTCGACCCTGCCTTCCGCCGGCATCGGCGCGCTGCTGGCGCTGCTCATCGACGGCAGCGATCTCGGCGTCATCGGCATCATCGGCATCGTGCTGCTGATCGGCATCGTCAAGAAGAACGCCATCATGATGATCGATTTCGCGCTCGAGGCCGAGCGCGAGCACGGCAAGTCGCCGCGCGAAGCGATCTACCAGGCGTCGCTGCTGCGCTTTCGCCCGATCATGATGACGACGCTTGCTGCTCTGTTCGGCGCGCTGCCGCTGATGCTCGGCACCGGGACCGGCTCCGAGCTGCGCCATCCGCTCGGCGTTACCATCGTCGGCGGCCTCATCGTGAGCCAGATGCTGACGCTGTTCACCACGCCGGTCATCTATCTCGCCTTCGATCGGCTGGCGCGGCGCTTCCGCGGCCCGCAGCCGGTCGAGAGCCCGGCCGAATGACTTTCTCCGAGATCTTCATTCGCCGGCCGGTCGCCACGACCTTGCTGACGCTCGGGGTGGCGCTCGCCGGCGCCATCGCCTTCTTCCTGCTGCCGGTCGCGCCGCTGCCGCAGGTCGACTTCCCGACCATCCAGGTCCAGGCGACGCTTCCCGGCGCCAGCCCCGAAACTGTCGCCACCAGTGTCGCAACGCCGCTCGAGCGCCATCTCGGACAGATCGCCGACGTCACCGAGATGACCTCATCGAGCTCGGTCGGCCAGACGCAGATCACGCTGCAATTCGGCCTCGACCGCGACATCAACGGCGCGGCGCGCGACGTGCAGGCGGCGATCAACGCCGCGCGCGTCGACCTGCCGGTGGCGCTGCGCAGCAACCCTACCTACAAGAAGTTCAATCCGTCCGACTCGCCGGTGATGATCCTGGCGCTGACCTCGGATACGCTGAACCCGGGCCAGCTCTACGACAGCGCCGCCACCGTGCTGCAGCAGAAGCTGTCGCAGCTCGACGGCATCGGCCAGGTGACGATCGGCGGCAGCTCGCTGCCGGCGGTGCGCGTCGAGCTCAATCCGAAGGCGCTTTTCCACTACCGCATCGGCCTCGAGGATGTGCGCGCCGCGCTCAACGCGGCCAACGCCCACAGCCCCAAGGGCATCATCGAGGACGGTCAGCACCGCTGGCAGATCTACACCAACGACCAGGCGTCGCAAGCGAGCCAGTACCGCTCCCTCATCATCGCCTATCGCGACGGCGCCCCGGTGCGGCTGTCGGATGTGGGCGACGTCGAGGATTCGGTGGAGAATGTGCGCAACACCGGCATTTCCGGCGGCAAGCCGGCGGTGCTGCTGATCCTCTACCGCCAGCCCGGCGCGAACATCATCGACACGGTGGACGGCGTCCGCGCGGTGCTGCCGCAGCTCAAGGCCTCCATCCCCGCCGATATCGACATCACGCCGGTCCTCGACCGCACCACCACCATCCGCGGCTCGCTGCGCGACGTCGAGCGCACGCTGACCGTGGCGATCGTACTCGTCGTCGGCGTCGTCTTCGCCTTCCTGCGCAATCCGCGCTCGGCGCTGGTGCCCAGCGTCGCCGTGCCGGTATCGCTGCTCGGCACCATGGGCACCATGTATCTGCTCGGCTACAGCCTCGACAATCTGTCGCTGATGGCGCTCACCGTGGCGACCGGATTCGTCGTCGACGACGCCATCGTCGTGCTCGAGAACATAACCCGGCACATCGAGGCCGGCATGCCGCGCTTCCAGGCGGCGCTGCTCGGGGCGCGCGAAGTGGGCTTCACCGTGCTGTCGATGAGCACCTCGCTCGTCGCGGTGTTCCTCCCCATCCTGCTCATGGGCGGCATCGTCGGACGGTATTTCCGCGAGTTCGCCATGACGCTGTCGATTGCGATCGCGGTGTCGCTGGTGGTCTCGCTGACGACGACGCCGATGATGTGCGCCTATCTCATCCGTCAGGAGGAGAAGACCGGGCACGGCCGGCTCTATCGCTGGAGCGAGCACACCTTCGATGCGACGCTGGCGCTCTATGACCGCTCGCTGCGCTGGGCGCTCCGGCATGCGCGGGTGACCATGCTGATCCTGATTGGCGTGCTCGTGCTCAACCTTTATCTCTTCGCCGTCGTCCCCAAGGGCTTCTTCCCGCAGCAGGACACGGGACTGTTGTTCGGCGGCATCCAGGCGGACCAGAGCATCTCCTTCCAGCGCATGCGCCAGAAGCTCGTTCAGTTCATCTCGATCATCAAGAGCGACCCCGATGTCAACACGGTCACCGGCTTTACCGGCGGGCGGCAGACCAATGGGGGCTTCGTCTTCATCACGCTGAAGCCGCTCTCCGAGCGCACGCTCTCCGCCGACCAGGTCATCACCCGACTGAGGCGCAAGCTTGCGCCGGTGGCGGGCGCGACGCTGTTCCTGCAAGCCGGCCAGGACATCCGCGCCGGCGGCCGCGCCGCCAATGCGGAGTACCAGTACACGCTGCAGGGCGACAGCCTCGACGAGATCTATGAGTGGGCGCCGAAGATCGCCGCAGCGCTGCAGCACGAGCCGGCGCTCACCGACGTCAACTCCGACCAGCAGCAGAACGGGCTCGAGACGGACCTCGTCATCGACCGCGATACCGCTTCGCGCCTCGGCCTCACCGCGAGCCAGATCGACAACACCCTCTACGACGCCTTCGGCCAGCGTCAGGTGTCGACCATCTATGCGCCGATGAACCAGTACCACGTGGTGATGGAAGTGGCGCCGCAATACTGGCAGAGCCCCGAGACGCTGAAGGAGCTTTACGTCAGCACCGCCGGCGGCTCGGTCAGCGGCTCGGCCTCGACCAACGCCACCATCGGCACGGTCAGCTCGAAGGCGAGCACGAGCACCGCGGCCCAGATCACCACCAACGCCGCGCGCAACCTGCGCGCCAACCAGATCGGCTCGACCGGCCACAGCAGCGCCGGCGCCTCGACCGGCGCCGCCGTCTCCACCTCTCCCGAGACCATGGTGCCGCTCGCCGCTTTCACCCATTACGGCCCAGGTAAGACGCCGCTTGCCATCAATCATCAAGGTCCCTTCGTCGCGACGACGATCTCCTTCAACCTGGCGCCGGGTAAGTCGCTGAGCGATGCGACCGAGGCGGTCGACCGGGTGATGAACGAGCTCAACGTGCCCGTCTCGATCCATGGCAGCTTCGCCGGCACGGCGCAGGTCTTCCAGCAATCGCTCGCCAGCGAGCCGATCCTGGTGACGGCGGCACTCGTCGCCGTCTACATCGTGCTCGGCATCCTCTATGAGAGCTACATCCACCCCATCACGATCCTCTCGACCTTGCCTTCGGCGGGCCTCGGTGCCGTGCTGGCGCTGATGGCGCTCAACACCGAGTTCAGCATCATCGCGCTGATCGGCGTCATCCTGCTGATCGGCATCGTCAAGAAGAACGCGATCATGATGATCGACTACGCGCTCGATGTGGAGCGCCGCGAGCACCTTGCGCCGCAAGAGGCGATCTATCAGGCCTGTTTGCGCCGCTTCCGCCCGATCATGATGACGACCTTGGCGGCGATGTTTGGGGCGCTGCCGCTCGCCATCGGCACCGGCGACGGCGCCGAGTTGCGCCGCCCGCTCGGCATTTCGATTGTCGGCGGCCTGATCGTCAGCCAGCTGCTGACGCTTTACACGACGCCCGTGATCTATCTTTATCTCGACCGCTTCCGCCTGTGGAGCCGCGGCTTGTGGCGGAAGAGCCATCCCGATCTCTCTGGCGGAGCCATCGCGGAGCCCGGCGAATGAAGCGAACCTTGGCGTTTTCGGCACCGGCGCTGTCGGCGCTGGTGCTGCTGGCCGGCTGCACCGTCGGCCCCGATTACAAGCGTCCGCCCGCGCCGGTTCCGGCCGCCTACAAGGAAACGGGATGGAAGACCGCGGAGCCGCAGGAGGCGATCAGCCGCGGCCCGTGGTGGTCGATCTATGACGACCCCGTGCTCGACGGGCTCGAGCGCCAGATCGACATCTCGAACCAGAATCTGAAAGCCGCCGAGGCCGCCTATGTCCAGGCGCGCGCCGTCGTCGCCGAAGGCGTCTCCGGCTATTTCCCGACACTGTCGGTGACCGGCTCCGGCACGCGCTCGGGACATGGTGGCCCCAGCAGCGTCAGCTTTGGCGGCGGCAGCGTCAGCAACAGCGCCGTCGATCTCACCGCCGATGCGAGCTGGAGCGTCGATCTCTGGGGCCGCATCCGCCGCACCGTCGAAAGCGACGTGGCGAATGCGCAGGCGACCGCCGCCGACCTCGCCAATGCGCGGCTTTCGGCCCAGGCGCAGGTGGCGACGCTCTATTTCGAGCTGCGCGCCACCGACGAGGAGGTGCGCCTCCTCGACGCCTCGGTGACGGCCTTCACCCAATCGCTGCAGATCACGCGCAACCAGTACGCAGCCGGCGTCGCCGCTCAAGCCGATGTCGTCAACGCCGAAACACAAGTCGAGCAGACGCGCTCGCAGGCGATTGCGGTCGGCGTCCAGCGCGCCCAATTCGAGCATGCGATCGCCACCTTGATCGGCAAGCCGGCCTCCGATTTCGCGCTTGCGACGGCGCCGATCACGTCGAGCGTGCCGGTGGCGCCCCCGGGCGTGCCGTCAACCCTGCTCGAGCGCCGCCCGGATGTCGCCGCGGCCGAGCGTATAATGGCGTCCGCCAATGCGCAGATCGGCATCGCCATCGCCGCCTACTATCCCGATCTGACGCTCACCGGCTCCTACGGCTTCTCCAGCACTGGATTGGCCAAGCTGCTGCGCGCCTCGAACAGCCTCTGGTCGGCGGGCGGCTCGCTCGCCGAGACCGTCTTCGATGCCGGCTTGCGCGGCGCGCAGGTCGCGGCGGCCAAGGCCACCTATAACGGGGACGTCGCCAATTACCGTCAGACCGTCCTCACCGCCTTCCAGCAGGTCGAGGACGAGCTCGCCGCACTCGGCATCCTCGCCCGCCAGGCCGAGGTGCAGGCGAACACCGTGCGCCTCGCACGGGAAGCCGAGCGCCTCACTCTTAACCAGTACGAGGGGGGCACCGTTCCCTATACCTCGGTGCTGACCGCGCAGACGACGCGCCTCAACAACGAGGTGACGGCGAACACCATCCTGCAGGAGCGGCTGCTGGCCAGCGTCAGCTTGATCGAGGCGCTGGGCGGCGGCTGGAGCGCGAGCGACCTGCCGAGCGCCGAGCAGGTGAAGGCGGATCCGCCAGCGGAGACGACCCGCTAGGCCAAGCCTCAGGCGGAGGCGGTTTCGGCCTTGCGCGCGGCCGCCGCGGCGATGCGGTGCTTCAAGCGGCGCGCCTCGGCGGTCAGCTTGCTGTCGGGCGTGCCGAGGAGATAGGCGTCGATGCCGCCATTATGCTCGACCGTGCGGATGCCGCGGGTCGAGAGGCGGACGCGCACCGGGCCGCCGAGCGCGTCGGACAGCAGCGAGGTGCGTTGCAGATTGGGCAGGAAGCGCCGCTTGGTCTTGTTGTTGGCGTGGCTCACATTGTGGCCGACCTGAACGCCTTTGCCAGTGATGATGCAACGTCTCGCCATGACCGCCCTCGAACAGCAATGACGGCCCCTTGAGGGGCAAGGGGCCGCGCGAAAGGCGGATTTTCTAGGGCAAAGCGTGCGGCGCGTCAAGCCGGAGAGCGACGCCCGCGGAACGCCTTGAGCGCGGCCTGGGCGGCCGCGGTGGGGGTGATGTCGCCGGCGGCCACCTCGGCCTCGAGGCGGGAGAGCTTCGCCGCGACCTTGGCATCGGCGCGAAACAGCTCCATCAGCCCCTCGCCGATCTCGCTCCAGAGATGCGCGCGCGCCTGCTCGGCACGGCGCCGGGCGATCGCGCCGCGCGATCGCCGCGCGGCGAGGCGGCGCTCGACATTCTGCCACAGCGCCTCGATCCCCTCGCCTGCGAGCGCCGAGACCGCGACCACCTCGGGCGCTTCGCCGGCGGCCGGGTGCAGCAGCCGCACCGCGTGGCGATAATCGGCGACGGCGCGCAACGCCGCCGGCTTCAGATCGCCATCGGCCTTGTTGACGACGAGGAGATCGGCGAGCTCGACGATACCCTTCTTGATGCCTTGCAGATCATCGCCGCTCCCCGGCGCCAGCAGCAGCAGAAAGAGATCGACCATGTCGGCGACCGCGGTCTCGGACTGGCCGACGCCGACGGTCTCGACCAGGACCACGTCGAACCCCGCCGCCTCGGCGATGAGGATCGCCTCGCGCGTGCGCCGGGCGACGCCGCCCAGCGTCTTGCCGGCCGGCGACGGGCGGATGAAGGCCGCCTCGTGCCGCGCCAGCTCCGCCATGCGCGTCTTGTCGCCGAGGATCGAGCCGCCGCCGCGCTTCGAGGAGGGATCGACGGCGAGCACGGCGACGCGATGCCCGGCCGCAATCAGGGCAAGGCCGAAGGCCTCGATGAAGGTGGATTTGCCGACGCCGGGCGCGCCGGAGATGCCGAGCCGCGCCGAATTGCCGGTGGCGGGCAGGATCGCCGCCAGCAGCGTCTCGGCCGCTTCGCGGTGGTCGGCGCGAGTCGATTCGACGAGCGTGATCGCTCGCGCCAAAGCGCGGCGGTCGCCGGCGCGCAGCGCTGCGGCGAGCTTCTTCACATCGACGGGAGCGGCCCCCATCCGCCGTCAATAGCATGGAACGCCAGGGCAAAGGTACTAGCCGCCTCAAACGGCGCTTGATCGCCGCCGCCCCACCTCACCCTCCCGCTACGCGGGGGTGAGGTGGGGCGCGCAACGGATTTGCCGTCGTGAGCCCTACAGAAACACTTTGCGGACATCGATGCTCGAATAGCGGTCGAGTGCCGCGAAATTCTGCTCGAGCCAGCGGCCGGCCGTGCGCCGGCCCAGCGCCTTCAGATAGAGCAGGAAATCGAGATCGGTGTTCATCTTGCTGGCAACACCGAGCGACTCCATCGCGGCTTCGGCTTCGATCATGTGGATCAGCATGTGCTTCAGCCGCGCCACCTCGGGATGCTTGCCGTCGGCCGCGATCAGCCGTGCGACAAAGGCGATGGCACGCATCTCGCTCATGAGCGAGGCGTTGAAGGTAATCTCGTTGAGACGGTTGGTGATCTCGGCCGCGGTATGCGGCACGCCGTCGCGCGTCAGCGGATTGATCTGGACGAGGACGACATCGCGTGAGGCGCAATGATAGATGAGCGGCCAAAGCGACGGGTTGCCCATGTAGCCGCCATCCCAATAGGCCTCGCCCTCGATCACCACCGCCTGAAACACCTGCGGCAGGCAGGCCGAAGCGAGGAGCGCGTCGAGATTGAGCTCGTGCCGGTCGAAGATGCGCACCTTGCCCGTGCGTACATTGGTGGCGGCGATGAAGAGCTTGATGGCATCCGCGCCGGTGAGCGACGTCCAGTCGAGCATCGAGGCGAGCAGATCGCGCAGCGGTGACAGGTTCAGCGGGTTGAGCTGATAGGGCGACACCAGTTGGCTCAGCTGATTGACCCAGATCGCGCTCGGCGATTCGTCGATGTTCCAGCTGCCGACGGCGCGCTCGAGCCAGCCGCGATGGATCGGGCTGATGAGCCCGATCTCGCTGATGCGGTGCCAGAAGCGGTCGAGCTCGGCGCGCGCGCCGGCGGCGCCGCCCTTCAAATGCCCCTGCGCCAGCACCGCGGCATTGATCGCGCCGGCGCTGGTGCCGCTGATCCCTTCGATGCCGATGTTGTCGTCTTCGAGCAGCCGATCGAGCACGCCCCAGGTGAAGGCACCATGCGCGCCGCCGCCTTGCAGTGCGAGGTTGATGACGCGGCGGCCGGTCTCCGCCATGTCCTCGTGCCGGTTACGGGCGGGTGCCGTCATGACAATGCCTGTCTGGCCGATGTTATCGCGTCGAGACTACCCCCTATCGGCGCAGAGCGTCCATCCGCCCAACCGCCGACTCGGCCGCCCTACTCCGCCACCACCTCGGCCAGCGCATCGCGCTCATCGGCCTCTTGTTGCTGGCGCGCCCACATGGCGGCGTAGACACCGCCCTCGGCCAGCAGGGCCGCGTGATCGCCGCGCTCGACGATGCGGCCCTGGTCGAGCACCAGGATCTCGTCGGCATTGACCACGGTCGACAGGCGATGGGCGATGACGAGCGTGGTCCGTCCGGCCGAAACCTCATCGAGATTGGCCTGGATCTCGTGCTCGGTCTTGGTGTCGAGCGCCGAAGTCGCTTCGTCGAAGATGAGGATGCGCGGCGCTTTGAGGATGACGCGCGCGATGGCGACGCGCTGCTTCTCGCCGCCGGAGAGCTTCAGGCCGCGCTCGCCGACCTGGCTCTGATAGCCGTCGGGCAGCGATGCGATGAAATCGTGGATGCGCGCATGCCGCGCCGCCTCTTCGATCTCCGCGTCGCTGGCGCCCGGCCGGCCATAGGCGATGTTGTAGCGCACGGTGTCGTTGAACAGCACCGTGTCCTGCGGCACGACGCCGATCGCGCGGCGGAGGCTGTCCTGCGTCACGTCGCGCAGATCCTGCCCGTCGATGCGGATGGCGCCCGCATGGACGTCGTAGAAGCGGAAGAGCAAGCGCGCGATGGTCGATTTGCCGGCGCCGCTCGGGCCGACGATGGCGACCGTCCCGCCCGGCGGCACGCGGAAGGAGACTTCCGCGAGGATCGGGCGGCGCGGGTCGTAATGGAACGACACGCGATCGAAGACGACCTCGCCGCGCGGCACCGCGAGCGCCGGCGCGCCCGGCCGGTCCTCGATCTCGGCCTTCACCGACAGCAGGCGGAACATCGATTCGAGATCGGTCAGCGACTGCTTGATGTTGCGATAGACCATGCCGAGCACGTTGAGCGGCGAATAGAGCTGCACGAGGTAGGAGTTGACGAGCACGAAATCGCCGACGGTCATGCGGCCCGCCGCGACGCCGAAGCCGGCGAGCAGCATCACGGTCACGAGCCCGGTGGCGATGATGATGCCTTGCCCGATATTGAGCGCCGAGAGCGTCGTCTGGCTCCGCACCGCGGCGTGCTCATAGGCGCGCAGCGCCTGGTCGAAGCGCTGCGCCTCGTGCGCCTCGTTGGCGAAATACTTCACCGTCTCGAAATTGAGCAGGCTGTCGATCGCCCTGGTGTTCGCCTCGCTGTCGCGCTCGTTCATCTCGCGGCGGAACTTGATGCGCCAATCGGTGACGGAAAAGGTGAAGGTGATATAGGCGATGATCGTCGCGAGCGTGGCGAGCGCGAAGGTGGCGCGGTAGAAGCCCCACAGGATGGCGCAGACCAGCAGGATCTCGAACAGGGTCGGCACCACGTTGAAGAGCATGTAGGAGAGCAGGAACTCGGTGCCGCGGATGCCGCGCTCGATGGCGCGCGAGAGACCGCCGGTCTGACGCTCGAGATGGAAGCGCAGCGACAGCGCGTGGAGATGCCGGAAGGTCGCCAGCGCCAGGCGCCGCACCGCGCGCTGCCCGACCTTGGCGAAGACCGCGTCGCGCAGCTCGGCGAAGAGCTGGGCGCCGACGCGGGCGATGCCATAGCCGATGACGAGCGCCACCGGCACGGTGATCACGGCGGCGTGCCCCGGCGACAGCGCATCGACCGCGCCCTTGTAGAGCAGCGGCACATAGACATTGATGACCTTGGCGCCGATGAGGAAGGCGAGCGAGACCAGCACGCGCCCGCGCAAGCCCCAATCCGGCGGCCAGAGATAAGGGGCGAGGCGGCGCACCGCCTTCAGCTCCTGGCGCAGCCCCATCTCGCTGCCCTTGCCCAGCTTCGGCGCGGCGACGCGCTCGCCTCTCATGGCGGCGTCGACACGCCGGGCGCGGGCTCGAGCCGGGCGAAGGGCAGGCGCGAGGCAAGCGCCACCACCAGCGCCATCACCACGGCGCCGGTGTAATAGGGCGCGTCGCGGCCGAAGCCCTGGAACAGCGGTCCGGCCACCGCTGGGCCGAGGATGCGCGACAGGCTGCTGGCGGATTGCGAGACGCCGAGGATGCCGCCGCGCTCATCGATACCGGCCTGCTGCGAGACGAGGCTGGTGATCGACGGGTTGAGCAGCCCCATGCCAAGGGCGAGGAAGGTGTCGACGAGGAGGAGCCGCCACAGCCGCAGCGCGAAAGGCAGCCCCAACAGGCCGAGCGCGATGAGCCCGGCGCCGCCGAGAATGAGCCGCGCCTCGCCGAAGCGCCGCGACAGCCTGCCGATCAGCCCGCCCTGCACCGCGACCAGCACCAGGCCGACATAAAGGAAATTGTAGCCGACGGCGCGCGGGCCCCAGTCGAGCGCGTGATTCGCCCACAGGGCAAAGGTCGTCTCCATGCCGGCAAAGGCGGTGACGGTGATGAACAGCAGCAGGATGAGGCGGCCGAGCAGCGGACGCGTCAGCACATCGCGCGCCACCTGCCAGCGGCTCGGCCGCGCCGCGGCATTGCGTGCGCTTTGCGGCAGGCTCTCCTTGAGCCGGATCAGCGCGATGACAAAAGCGAGCGCGGACAGGCCGGCGGCGAGGAAGGCGGGACGCGCCAGCGCCGCCGCCGAGGGGTTGCTGCCGGCGACGAGTCCGCCCAGCGCCGGGCCGATGGTGAAGCCGAGGCCGAAGGCGGCGCCGATCATGCCCATGCCCTTGGCGCGCTTCTCCGGCGTGGTGACGTCGCTGATATAGGCTTGCGCCGCGGCAATGTTACCGGCGCCGGCGCCGGCCAGCAGCCGCGCCGCGAACAGCATCCAGAGCGCATCGGCAAAGCCGAGCCAGAGGTAGGAGGCGATCGAGGCGCAAAGGCTCAGCAACAGCACCGGGCGGCGGCCGAGACGGTCGCTCAGCCGACCGAGCAGCGGCGAGCAGAAGAACTGCGCCAGCGAATAGCACGCCATCATCCAAGTGATTTCGGCAGCGCTTGCGCCGAAGTGGAGGCCATAAAACGGCAACAGCGGAATGACGACGCCGAAGCCGACAAGGTCGATGAAGACGATCAGAAAAAGGATACCCATCGCGCCCAATAGATAGCGAGCTTCGGCGCGCGCGAACAGAGGGGCGGCGCGATCGACCGCAACGCCTGTTGACGCCAAGGCCGGTCGGGATCAGGATAATCACAGTAGACGTGGCCCAGGGGAGAGATCGATGCGCCTCTTGATCCTGACGATTCTGCTGATGGGCTTGGCGATGCCGGCTTTCGCTGAATGCGGCGCCGACCATCAGGCCTCAGGCTCCGACAACACCACGGCGACAAGCACGCCGACGTCCACGACGAATTCGGGCGGCTGAAGCCGGACAAATTGACGCGCGAAGAGCCGCCCGCACGGGCGGCTCTTTTTATGCCCTGCTTCCGCTGCAGGATGATTATGCGTCCTTCGACAGGCTCAGGATGAGGACGTTTCTCCGCGGCCCCATGGAAGATGCCATTCTCGCATCTTCCTCATCCTGAGCCTGTCGAAGGACGCAGGGCAGCTTCAGGCTGCGATCCGCTTTTTCTCGATCAGGCGCAGGATCTCGCTCGCGGCGAGCGGGATGTTGGTGCCGGGGCCGTAGATCGCGGCGACGCCGGCCTCTTTGAGGAAGTCGTAATCCTGCGGCGGAATGACGCCGCCGCAGACGACGAGGATCTCGTCGGCGCCCTGTTGCCGCAGCGCCGCCACGAGCTGCGGCACCAGGGTGCGGTGACCCGCCGCCTGGCTCGAGACGCCGACGACATGGACGTCGTTCTCGATCGCCTGCCGCGCCGCCTCCTCGGGTGTCTGGAACAGCGGCCCGACATCGACGTCGAAGCCGATATCGGCGAAAGCGGTGGCGATCACCTTGGCGCCGCGGTCATGCCCGTCCTGGCCGAGCTTCACCACCAGCATGCGCGGCCGGCGACCTTCGGCGCGGGCGAAGGCTTCGACCTCGCGCTGGATGCGGCGATAGCCCTCATCGCCCTCATAGAGCGCGCCGTAGACGCCCGAGACCGAGCGGATCGTCGCGCGATGGCGCGTGAACACCTGTTCGAGCGCAGCCGAGATCTCGCCCACGGTGGCGCGCGCTCGCGTCGCCTCGACGGCAAGCGCCAGCAGATTGCCTGTGCCGCTCCGCGCCGCCTCGCCGAGCGCCGCGAGCGCCGCCTCGACGCGCTTGCCGTCGCGGCTCGCGCGGATACGTTGGAGCCGTGCCACCTGCTGCTCGCGCACCTTGGTGTTGTCGATGTCGAGCAGCTCGACCTGGTCGGGGGTCTCGGCGCGGTATTTGTTGACGCCGACGATGGCCTCTTCGCCGCGGTCGATGCGCGCCTGGCGCCGCGCCGCCGATTCCTCGATGCGCAGCTTCGGCATGCCGCTTTCGACGGCTTTGGTCATGCCGCCGAGCGCCTCGACCTCCTCGATCAGCGCCCAGGCGGCTTCCGCCACCGCATGCGTGAGGCTCTCGACGTAATAGCTGCCGCCCAGGGGATCGACGACATGGCTGACGCCGCTCTCCTCGGCGATGACGAGCTGCGTGTTGCGCGCGATCTTGGCCGAGAACGGCGTCGGCAGCGCCAGCGCCTCGTCGAAGGAGTTGGTGTGCAGCGATTGCGTGCCGCCGAGCACCGCCGCCAGCGCTTCGATCGTCGTGCGCATGATGTTGTTGTAGGGGTCCTGCTCGGTGAGGCTCACCCCCGAGGTCTGGCAATGCGTGCGCAGCGCGAGGCTCGCCGGATTCTTGGGATCGAAGCGCTTCATGAGGCGCGCCCAGAGCAGTCGCGCGGCGCGTAGCTTCGCGATCTCCATGAAGAAATTCATGCCGATGCAGAAGAAGAAAGAGAGCCGCGGTGCGAATTCGTCGATCTTGAGGCCCTTGGACAACGCCGCGCGCACATAGTCGAGCCCGTCGGCGAGGGTAAAAGCAAGCTCCTGCACCGCGGTCGCGCCCGCCTCCTGCATGTGATAGCCGGAGATCGAGATCGAGTTGAATTTCGGCATGTGCTGTGCCGTGTACTCGATGATGTCGGCGACGATGCGCATCGACGGCGCCGGCGGGTAGATATAGGTGTTGCGGACCATGAACTCTTTGAGGATGTCGTTCTGGATCGTGCCGCTCAGCTTCTCGGCCGGCACGCCCTGCTCCTCGGCGGCGACGATGTAGCCGGCAAGCACCGGCAGCACGGCGCCGTTCATGGTCATCGACACGCTCATCCGGTCGAGCGGAATGCCGTCGAACAGGATCTTCATGTCCTCGACGCTGTCGATGGCGACACCGGCCTTGCCGACATCGCCGACGACGCGGGGATGGTCGCTGTCATAACCGCGATGGGTGGCGAGGTCGAAGGCGACGGAGAGGCCCATCTGCCCCGCCTTCAAATTCTCGCGGTAGAATTTGTTCGACTCCTCGGCGGTGGAGAAGCCGGCATATTGCCGGATGGTCCAAGGCCGGTTCGCATACATCGTCGCGCGCGGCCCGCGCAGATAGGGTGGAAAGCCCGGCAAGGTGCCGAGCATATCAAGCTTTTCCAGATCCTCAGCGGTGTAGAGCGGCTTCACCGCGATGCCCTCAGGCGTCTGCCAGGTGAGCCGGTCAAGCCCGCCGCCGAGCTCCTTTTCGGCTAGCGCCCGCCACTCCGCCAGGGTTTTCTCCGGAAATTCCGCCATCGCGCGCCTCCGCGCCGACTATAACGCCGCCGCCGCTGACCCGTCCAACCGAGGCCGCAGCGCGTGCCGCGCCGTTACCGCCGCGGTCACCAGCAGCAGCGCCCCGGCCTGATGCGCGACCGCGACCGGCAGCGGCACGACCAGGAGCAGCGTGGTGATGCCGAGGGCGAACTGCAGGCAGGCGGCGGCGAACAGCGCATGCAGCAGCACCCGCGTACGCGGCGGTAGCCCGAGGCGCAGGCCGTAAAGCCAGAGGCCGACGATCGCGAACCACGTCGTCTCGGCGAGGAGGCGATGGTCGAACTGCACCGCGGCCGCATTCTCGAACCAGTTGCGCCACCACGGGGCGAGGTGCCAGTACTCCGCCGGGGCGAAGCCGCCTGCCATCAGCGGGAAGGTGTTGTAGATGTAGCCGGCGCGCAGCCCCGCGACGAAAGCTCCGGCGCCCAAGGTCACGAGGAGAAGCAGAACCAGCGCGCTGAGGCCGCGGCGGAGCCGCGCCGCGCGCCGATCCGCAGGCGCTCGGGCCTCAGGCGCGAGCAGGTCGAGCGCCACCCACAGCATGGCGATGTAGATGACCACCGCGGCCAGGAGATGCGCCGCAAGCCGGTATTGGCTCACCTCGATGCGCTGGCTGAGGCCGCTTTCGACCATGTACCAGCCGAGCGCGCCTTGCAGCCCGCCGAGCACGAACAGCCCGGCGAGGCGCGGCGCGAGCCGGCGCGGAATGCGGCCGCGCAGCAGGAAATAGACGAACGGCACGGCGAAGACGACGCCGATGAGCCGGCCCCAGAGGCGGTGGAGATATTCCCAGAAAAAGATCTGCTTGAACTGCGCCAGCGTCATATCCGCGTGGATGGCGCGGTATTGCGGGATCGCCTTGTAGCGATCGAACTCTTCCTGCCACTGCGCCATGTCGAGCGGCGGCACCACGCCTGTCACCGGCTGCCATTCGGTGATCGACAGGCCGGATTCGGTCAGACGCGTCACGCCGCCGATCAGCACCATGAGGAAAATCATGACACAGCAGGCGAGAAGCCAGAGGCCGATCGCCCGCTCACCGCGCGCGGCGCGCGGTGTGGCGTCACTGAGAGCAAGCGTGGACAAAGGCTGATCTGTCCGCCGGGTTGAAACCGGCTAGAACCTGCGCATCGACCCGCCCCTTGGCAAGAGGCGGGGTGCCGCGGTCAATGCAGCTGCAGCGAAACGCCGGCGTAGCGCAGCTCGCCGGGAGCGATGATCGAGGCGCGCGCGACCTTCACGGAATGCAGCTTGCCGTCGATGTTGTGCGTCCAGAAGTCGAGGAACCGGCGCAGCACCGGGTATTCCGGCGCCACATCGAGATGCTGCCAAACGAAGCTCTGCAGCACATGCGGATGGTCGGGCATGTGATACAGGATTTCCGCGGTCGTCATGCGGTAGCCCTGCAGCCGCAGTCGGAGGTCACTCATCGGCAGTGTCTCCCACGAAAGTGGCATTCACACCGTCAACAAATGTCCATCCTACGCCTGCACCGCTCAAGAAAAAATTAATTGCGTCAAATAGTTAGCAGCATGCCAGGGGGAGTGCTGCCAAGCCGCGGCCGACTCAGGCGACGGCGAAGCGGGCGCGCGCGGCGCGTTCGATCGCGGCCGCGATCAGCCGGTCGATGCCGAGGCGATGGCGCAGCAGCTCGAGCACGCGCAGCTCCTCCTGGCTCGCCTCGCCATCGGCGGCGGCGACATCGCAGGCGACGGCATAGGCGGTCTCGCGCAGCTTTTGCGGCAAGGCGCTCTTGATGCCCTTCAGCGCCTGCTCGAGCCCGTCGTCCTTGGCGAGGAGCTGGGCGCATTCCTTGAGGTCCTGGGTGAAGCGCTTGCGCTCATAGCCGCGAAACGCCGGCAGGTGATTGACGATGTCGCCGATGATCTGCAACTCGGCGTCGGTCATCTCGGTGTCCGCGGCGGAGACCAGCATCATGGTGTAGATGAGCGCGGAATGGGGATCCATCATGGCGACCTCTGGGATGTGCGGCGGCCACCATGCAGGGCGCCGGGCGGCGGGTCAACGTGTCGTCACGGAAGGCGCGCGGCGCGCGAGAAATTCCGCGGTCCGGGCAATCGCGTCTTTGAGGCCGAGCCGCTCGACCGCGACGCCTTCCGGGAAGGCGCCGGTGAGCCGCGACGGCATCTGCGCATCGAGCAGCACGAAAACGCCGCAATCATCGGCGCGGCGCACGAGACGGCCGAAGGCCTGCTTGAGGCGGAGCCGGGTGATCATGTCGTCGTAGCGCGCCCCGCCGAAATGGGCGCGGCGCGCCTTGTGCAGGATGTCCGGCCGCGGCCAGGGCACACGGTCGAAGACGATGAGGCGCAGCGAGCGCCCCGGCACGTCGACGCCGTCGCGGACGGCATCGGTGCCGAGCAGCGAGGCATCCTCCTCGGCGCGGAAGATGTCGACGAGGGTCGAGGTGTCCATGCCGTCGACATGCTGCGCCAGCAAGGGGATGCCGGCTTCCTCGAGCGGCGCGGCGATGCGCTGATGCACCGCGCGCAACCGCGCGATGGCGGTGAAGAGCCCGAGCGCGCCGCCGCCCGACGCCAGGAACAGCTCGCGATAGGCCGCCGCCACCTGCGCCGGCTCGTCGCGGCGGATATCGGTCACGACGAAGACCCGCGTCTGCGCCGCATAGTCGAAAGGCGACGGCACGCGCACGCGCAGCGCCGGAGCCGCGAGATGCCGGGCGCCGCTGCGCGCCTCGGCGGCCTCCCAGTCGCGCAGCGCATCGCCGCTGCCATCGGTGAGCGTCGCCGAGGTGACGAGCAGCCCATGCGCCGGCTTGGCGACGAACTCGACGAAGGGCCGCGTCGGATCGATCCAGTGGCGATGCAGCCCGACATCGAGCTCATGCCCGTCGCCGCGCTCGATCGAGAGCCAGTCGACGAACGCTTCCGGCTGCTCGGCGGCGATCTCGCGCAGCGCCCGCTGCCAGCCGCCGAGCTCGACGATGGCGCGCCGCTCGAGGCCGAGCACCGCCGCCTCGATGCGAAAGCGCGTGCCCTGATCGAGCTCGGCCGCCTCGTCGTCGAGCCGGCCTTTGAGGCGCTCGGCGAGAAGGCGCATCGGAATCGAGATCTTCTCGAGCGCGAGCGCGAGCGCCTCGCCCGCCGCGACGAGCCCCTCGATCGCCGGCCTGAGCTCGGTCTCGAGGCTGTAGCCCCGATCGCGCTGCTGCGCGCGGGCATGCACCTGCTGGCGCACCAAGGCGAGAAAGGCTTCGGTTGCCTGGTGCGGCCGCGCTGCGGCGAGGCGCTGCGCCCAGCCTTCGCCGGGAAGAGAGCGCGCGCCGACGAGAACCGCGGCCAGCGCGCGCTCGGCAGCATCATCGCCGGCGACGAGATCCTCGAGCCGGCGGCGCAGCCCGCGTGCCCGGCCGCGCGCGCCTTCCTCGGCGCCGAGGATCCAGCGCCTCAGCTCCGCCGCCTCCTGACCGGTGAGCGCCAGCGAGAAGGTGCTGTCGGCGGCGTCGAAGACGTGATGCCCCTCGTCGAAGACATAGCGCGTCGGCAAACCGCCGTCGTCGAGCCCGCCCAGCGCCGCCTGCACCATGACCAAGGCGTGGTTGGCGACGACGATGCGCGCGCGCCGCGCGCGGCGGACGCTCTTCTCGATGAAGCAGCGATGGCAATGCAGGCAGGCGCTGTGGATGCATTCGCCGCGGCGATCGGCGAGGCCGAGGCTGCGCGCGCGGCCGATGACGTCAGGCAGCCAGCCGGGGAAGTCGCCGCCGACCATGTCGCCGTCGCGGGTCGCGGCGATCCAGCGCGCCATCAGCCCGAGCGCCGCGGCGTCGTAAGGCCGCATCGGCAAAGCCGCGACGCTCTCTTCGAAATTGAGCAGGCAAAGATAGTTCTCACGGCCCTTGCGCAGGACGACGCGGCGATTCTTCTCGGTGGCGTCGGGATAGAGGCGATCGAGCTCGCCGGTGATCTGGTGCTGCAGGTTGCGGGTATAGGTCGAAAGCCACACCGCGCCCTGGTTCTTCTCGGCCCAGAGGCTCGCGGGCGCGATGTAGCCCAAGGTCTTGCCGACGCCGGTGCCGGCTTCGGCAAGCACCAGCTGCGGCTCGTCGGCAGCCTCGCGTGGGCGGAAGGCGGCGCTCGCCGCGGCGGCGTAATCGGCCTGTTGCGGCCGCGCCTCGGCGCCCGCGCCCAGCAGCGCCGCGAGCCGCTGGCGCGCCTCGCTCTCTTCGACCGGGATGTTGCCGGGCGGCGGCGGCGGCGCCTGCTCGGCCCATTCCGGCAGCTTGCGCCAGGCCGCGAGACCCGCCGGCGCCGCCCCGCCCGCGGCGTCGCCGAGCGCGGCCAGGACCGCCCCGGCCCAGGACCAGCCGCTGCGCTCCATGGCAAGCGCCACGGCACGCGCCTCGGCATCGGCGGCGCCGGAAGCAAGCTCGCTCAGCAGCGCCGCGGCCGAGCGCAGCAGCGACAGCGCCTCATCGCCGGCGCCATGGCGCGGCAGCGGCAGGCCCAGCGCTGCAGCGAGGCCGCGCGGCGTCGGCAGGCAGAAGCGCGCCGGCCTGACGAAGGCATAAAGCTCGAGCAGGTCGAATGCCGGAAAGGGCAGAACGCCCATGCGCCGCGCCGTGGCGCGGGCATGGCACAGCAAGGGCGGCGCCGTCCGCGCGCGCCGCGCCGCCTCGGCGAAGCCGAGGAGCTCGATCTCGCCGTCCGGCGATAGCCAGGCCGCTTGCTTCACGCCGGCCACCAGCGCCGGCGCCGGCGGCAGCACGACGGCCGAAACGGAAGGGGGCGTCATCGGGGATGAGGGCACGCCCCGATATAGACCGCCGGCCGGCAGAGGTCACGCACGACGGCGGCTGTGCAGCACTATGGCCCGGTCTGCTGCAGCAATCCGTAGATGCGGTCGAGGGCGCCGGAATCGACCTGCTGCACGCCGGCGCTGCTGGCGACGAACATGCGGCCAAGAGCGGCGTGAAGGGCGCTTTCACTGACGCCGCCCAGCGGCTTGATCGGCGCATCGACGCAGAATTTGTCGGCCGAAATCGAGACGGGCGCCGTGGTGACCACGTTCAGCGGCGCGTCCTGAAGCAGGTCGGAGGTGGCGCCGATATCGTCATCGAAGGCGTCCGTCGTGAAGACCGCGCCGGCGGCCACGACGATCGCCTTGCCGGAATACTCGGAGAGCGATCCCGGCAGCCGGCAGATCTCGAGCTTGACGTCGTTGGCAGCCGCCGCGGTCGTCGCGGACGGCACTGCCGGCACCACGGGCGCCGCCCAGGCGCCCGGCGGCAGCGCGGCAAGGATAGCGGCGAGCAACAGTTTCCGTCCCATGGCGTGGCGATTGACCGCCGGGACGCCCGGGCCGGCAAGTTACAAATTTGCAAGGCGCCCCGCGGCCTTCTTAGGAAGAGAAAGCGGATAAGGGGATGAGGGGGGATCGGGGGGATTGAAAAGGAGGGCGCCTCCGGCGCCATGATTCTTAAAAATCCCCCTCATCCCCACTAATCCCCTTATCCCCCTTCTCTAACATTCTCTCGCCGGCTGCATTGGTGCCGCTCTTGTCGCGGCAACCGCGGCTGCGCTAGCGTTCGGGGATGGCGAAGCTGATCTATCACATGTGCCGGCGCGAGGAATGGCAGGCGGCGGAGCGCGACGGCGCTTATCGCGGCTCGTCGCAGGACGCGGCCGACGGCTTCATCCATTTCTCCACGGCGGCCGAGATCGAAGCCTCGGCCGCAAAGCATCGCGCCGGACAGCGTGATCTCATGCTGATCGCCGTCGAGGCGGCGACGCTGGGCGACGCGCTCAAATGGGAAGCAGCGCGCGGCGGCGTGCTCTTCCCGCATCTTTACGGCGCGCTGCCGCTCGCCAGCGTGCGCTGGGCGCGGGAGCTGCCGCTTGGCGATTCAGGCCGCCACCTCTTCCCGGCGCTGGAGTAGAATGCGGCCATGCTGCTCGATCTCGCATTGCCGCTGCTGCGCCGGCTGCCGCCGGAGACGGCGCATCGGCTGACGATTCGCGCCCTGCGCAGCGGCTTGGCGCCGCGCCGTGCACGGCCCGATCCCCCCTGTCTCGCCATCACCTTGTGGGGGCGGCAGTTTCCCAACCCGGTCGGGCTCGCGGCGGGGTTCGACAAGAACGCCGAGGTGCCGGAGCAGATGCTGCGCTTCGGCTTCGGTTTCGTCGAATGCGGGACGATGACGCCGCGGCCGCAAGCCGGCAATCCGCGGCCGCGGCTCTTCCGCCTCGAAGAGGATGAGGCGCTGATCAACCGGCTCGGCTTCAACAATGACGGCATCGCCGCCGGCGCCGTCCGGCTCGCGGCGCGCCGGCGATCGGATGGCATCGTCGGCGCCAATATCGGCAAGAACCGCGATACGGCGGACGATATCGCCGATTACGTGCAAGGCGTCACGGTGCTGGCGCCGCTCGCCGATTATCTCGTCGTCAACGTCTCCTCGCCCAACACGCCGGGGTTGCGGGAGCTGCAGCGCAAGAGCGCGGTGACGGCGCTGATCGAGCGGCTGATGGCGGCGCGCGCCGCCGTGGTGCCGGAAAACCCGCCGCCGCTGCTGCTCAAGATCGCGCCCGATCTCGCGCCGGAGGACCGCGTCGACCTCGCCCAGGCGGCGCTCGCCTCGCATGTCGACGGTCTCGTCATCGCCAACACGACCGTCGCGCGTCCGGCGAGCCTGCGCAGCCCCGAGGCGCACGAGCCCGGCGGGCTCAGCGGCAAGCCGCTGCGCGCGCCCGCAACCACGCTTCTGGGCGAGATGTATCGCCTGACCCAGGGGAGATTGCCGATCATCGGCGTCGGCGGCATCGCGTCGGGCGCCGACGCTTATGAGAAGATCCGCGCCGGCGCCAGCCTGGTGCAGCTCTACACCGCGCTCGTCTATCACGGGCCGGGGCTGGTGCTGCGCATCAAGCGCGAGCTGGAGGCGCTGCTGGCGCGCGACGGCTTCACCCGGCTCGCCGAAGCCGTGGGCAGCGCCGCGCACTCGCCGCGCGCCCCGGCGCATGGCCGATAGGCGCCGCGCCGGGCGATGAGCCTCAGCCTGCTGCAAGGCCTTGGCGAGATCGCCGGGGGTTATGACGGCTTCATCCTCGATCTCTGGGGGGTGCTGCATGACGGCACCGCGCCCTTTCCCGGCGTGATCGACGCGCTCGGCCAATTGAAGGCGGCCGGCAAGCGGCTTGCCGTGCTGTCGAATGCGCCGCGCCGCGCCGCGCTGGTCGAGGCGCGGATGAACGAGATCGGCCTCAAGCGCGGGCTCTACGACCACGTCCATTCCTCGGGCGAGGAGACCTGGCAGCATCTGCTCAGGCGCGACGACCCGTTCTACGCCGCGCTCGGGCAGCGCTGCTATCACCTGGGTCCCGCGCGCGACGACAACATGCTGGAAGGCATCGGCCTCGAGCGCGTCGCCGACATCGACGACGCGGCGTTCATCCTCAACACCGGGCCGTCAGACTGGGACGAAACGGTGGCGCAGCACGAGCCGCTGCTGCGCGCGGCGCGGGCGCGCGACCTGCCGATGGTCTGCGCCAATCCCGATCTCGTCGTCGTTCATCAGGGACGCCGCGCGATCTGCGCCGGCGCGGTGGCGCAGCGCTATGAAGCGCTGGGCGGCCGCGTGCGCTGGCACGGCAAGCCCTTTCGCCCGGTCTACGAGACCTGCTTTGCCGCGCTCGGCATCAGCGACCGGCGGCGCATCATCGCCGTCGGCGACAGCCTGCGCACCGACATCGCCGGCGCCAATGCCGCCGGCATCGACAGCGTGCTGGTGACGGGCGGCATCCATGCCGAGGAATTCGGCCTTGCCGGCGGCCAACCGGATCTCGACCGGCTGATCGAGGCCGTCGCCGCCAGCGGACACAAGCCCGACGCGGTCATCGCCCATTTCCGCTGGTAGCGGCGCTCAGTGATCGCCGCGATGGAGGAGAGCGCCGCCGAGGCCGGTGTCGTAAGCGAGCCCGGCCGGCGTCACCACCGCCGCGCGCGGGAACAGCGATTTGATGAGGCCCTTGCGCTGGAGCGCGATCCAGGCCGCCTCGTTGGCGAGCCCGGTCGCATCGCGCGTCAGCACCACGGCGTCGCCGAGATGGAAATGATCGCCATGCGGCTGCGGCAGGTTGGCGACCAGGATCGCGCCCGGCTCGTCATCGGCCGGCCGGGCGTGGCCGGGAAGCCGGGCGAGTTCCTGAAGCAGGGTCAAAGTCCTGAGCTGCAGCGGGTTGAGGTTGAGTGGATTCTTTTTGGGCGCCATCCGCCCATCTAAGCGCGCGCCGGCGGGCGGCGTCAAACCGCAGCGAACTTCGGCCTTCCCGCCGCTGTTAGCGAGATAGCCCCCGCGCGCGGAACCCCTGGATGAACGATGACATCGGGCCGGAAGGCGCCGCTGCTGCGGCCGAAGATGTGCCGGAGACTCGGCTCGCGCCGCCGCTTCCCGCCATGCGATCGATCATGCTCACCGGCATCTTCGTGCTGCTGGTGCTCTACACGCTCTACGTCACCGCCGAGATCGCCATCCCGCTGATCTTCGCCCTGCTGCTGAAGCTGCTGCTGCAGCCGGGGATGCGGCTGCTCGGCAGGCTGGGCCTGCCGCAGGCGCTCTCGGCGCTGCTGTTGATCGCGCTGCTCTTCGGTCTCGCCGGCGGCGGCGCCTATATGCTGGCCGGGCCTGCGGCGAGCTGGGCGCAGAAGGCGCCGCAGAGCCTGCCGCGGCTCGAGCAGCGCTTGAGCCTGCTGAAGCAGCCGATCGACCGGCTGCGGCAGTCGATGCAGCAGGTGGAGAAGCTCGCGCAAGCGCCGGGCGCGCCACCGGCGGTGACGCTGCAAGGGCCGAGCCTCGCCGATTATCTCTTTTCCGGCACGCGCCGGCTGCTCAGCGGCCTGGGCCTCACCGTGCTGCTGCTGTTCTTCCTGCTCGCGTCGGGCGATCTTTTCATGCGCCGGCTCGTCGAGATCCTGCCGAGCTTTCGCGACAAGAAGCAGGCGGTGGCGATTTCGCACGAGGTCGAGAGCAACATCTCAGGCTATCTCGTCACCATCACCATCATGAATCTCCTGGTCGGCACCGCGGTGACGCTGTCGATGTGGGCGATCGGCCTTCCCGACCCGCTGCTGTGGGGCGCGCTCGCCTTCGTGCTCAACTATGTGCTGATCCTCGGGCCGCTCACCGGCATCTGCCTGTTCTTCCTCGTCGGCCTGCTCACCTTCGACACGTTGTGGCAGGCGCTGCTGCCGCCGGCGGCCTATCTCGCGATCCATCTCGTCGAGGGCGAATGGGTGACGCCGATGCTGGTGGCGCGTCGCTTCACCTTGAATCCGGTGCTGGTGATCGGCTCGCTGATCTTCTGGGATTGGATGTGGGGCATTCCCGGCGCGCTTCTCGCCGTTCCCATGCTGGCGGTGATCAAGATCGTCTGCGACCGCGTCGGCCCGCTGGCGCCGATCGGGCATTTTATCGGCGCTTAGCGCCTTTCGCCCGGCGGTAGCGCAGCGCGCCGCGGCATGGCACACTGCCGGCGATAAGCTTGATAAAAGCGGGAGGAACGCATGAAGGCATTCTGGCGCCTGGCGCTTGCCGCCGCCGCGGCAGCGCCCGTCCTGGCCTTTGCCGCCGGCGCCCAGGCGCAGCTCATCATCATCGGCAATGACGAGAAGCAGGGCTTCGAGAACGGCAAGCCGGTGATGCATCCGCCGGGCAAGGATACCGTCCTCATCGTCGACATCAGCAACCGCACCAAACCGAAGATCGTCGGCAGCCTGCCGCTGATGAACACGGTGGTGGGACCGCCGGTCAACCTCGCCATCACCCCCGACCAGAAACTGGCTCTGGTCGCCAATTCGCTCGACTGGGTCAAGGATGGCGACAGCTGGAAGGGCGCACCCGACAACAAGCTCTATGTCATCGATCTCACCGCCTCGCCGCCGAAGCAGATCGCCACCGTCGAGATCGGCAAGCAGCCTTCGGGCATGGCGATCAACCGCGCCGGCACGCTGGCGCTCGTTGCCAACCGCGCCGACGATACGGTGAGCGTGCTCAGCATCGACGGCAAGGAGGTGAAGCTCGTCGACAACGTCTCGGTGAGCAGCGGTGGTCCGACGAAAGAGCAACCCTCGGCGGTCGCCTTTACGCCCGACGGCAAGCGCGCGCTCGTGGCCAAATTCGCCGCCAACAAAGTGGCGCTGCTGACCGTCGACGGGCAGAAGGTGACCTACACCAAATACGACATGGCCACCGGCCTCTGGCCCTACAACGTCGCCATCACCCCGAACGGCGCCCTCGCCATCGTCGGCAACAATGGCGGCGCCGGCTCATCGGACGGGCAGATCGACACGGCGGCAATCATCGATATGCAGCTCGATCCGCCGCGGGTCGTCGACCAGGTGGTCGTCGGCGACGGGCCCGAGGGTCTCGCCATCAGCCCGACCGGCGGCTTTGCCGTCGAGCAGATCCTGAACGGCTCAAACCTCTCGCATGACAAGTTCTACTATCACCCGCATGCCTATATCTCGCTGCTCAAGATCGAGGGCAAGAAGGTGCGCAAGGTGTCGGAGACGCCGGTCGGCGGCTTGGCCGAAGGCATCGTCTTCAGCCCCGACGGGCAGTACGTCTATGCCGGAAACTTCATGGACGCCGACATGACGATCCTGAAGCTCGAAGGCAATCGCCTGGTCAAGGTCGGCACGATGAAGCTGCCCGGCCATCCCGCTTCGATGCGCGGCGGGCCGAGTTGAGGGATTGCGGACGCACAGGATGGGGGCGCCGCAAGTTCAGCGGCGCCCGCGGTGGCGCTTGTCGCTGCTAGCGCAACTCGGCTTCGCGATTGCCGAGCTTGGCGATGAGCCGCAGGATGTCCGCCTGCAGCTGCGGGTCCTTGATGCCGTAATAGCCGCGGATCAGCGACATGATCTCGCGGCGGTCGAAGGTCTCGCTGACCTCGGGCGCGGCCTCTTGCGCCAGGTTCTTTGCCACCAGACCGTCGGGGTAGCCCTCGAAGAAGAACGCCGGTGAAACCTGCAGCACCTGCGCCACGTCGTAGAGCCGGCTCGCCGATATCCGGATATCGCCGGATTCGTATTTCTGCACGGCCTGGAAGGAGACGCCGATCTTGCTGGCGAGCGCCCCCTGGCTCAGGCCGAGCTGGATGCGGCGTAGCCGCATGCGCCCCCCGACATAGATATCGATCGGATGCGGCGCGTTGTCTTTTTGTGACATCATGAGCTGTTTTTGCAACCTGCGGTTTCGTGGGCGTAGCGGCGGACCCCCTCTCGATCCCCCGCTACGTCGGGGATCGACCCGTTTTGCAGAACCCGCTTGCGTGCTCCTTGTTGCACGGGCTGCCCAAAAACGCGGCGAAGCGCTCGGCGGCCACCCCTGGAAAGGCGGTTTGGACCAGCCATCGCGACTAGGCTTGGCGGGAAACCACCCCTAATTGCATCCTAGCGGAAGCCGGGATGATCGCAAACAGTTTATCAGCGTGTGAGGGATCGGCTCAATAATCACGCACCCCAAACCTAATAGATTGATTCGATTATATAAAATCGTGCGATTTCTCTCCCTTGTAGTCACGACAGTTTGTCATTCTCGCGCCATTTATGCAATCCAGCCTTGCGTTGGCGTCAGGGCACGTCGCCGACGGCCCGGCGCAAGATAGCGCATGCGCGCGATGCTGTTCGAGGGCAGCGGCAAGCCGCTGCGGCTCGAGGGCCAGGCGGACGCAGCAACGCCGGGACCGGGGCAGGTGGCGATCCGGATTGGCGCCTGCGGCGTCTGTCGCACCGATCTCCACATCGTCGATGGCGAGCTCGATCGGCCGAAACTGCCGCTGATCCCCGGGCATGAGATCGTCGGCACGGTCGACCAGCTCGGCGCCGGAGTCGGCAGTCTCAAGCCCGGCGACCGTGTCGGCGTGCCGTGGCTCGGCTGGACCTGCGGGCATTGCGTTTATTGCCGGTCGGGCCGCGAGAATCTCTGTGAAGCGGCGCTTTTCACCGGCTATCAGATCGATGGCGGCTATGCCGAGCGTGCGGTCGCCGATGCGCGCTTCTGCTTTCCCATCCCTGCAGGATATGACGATGTCGCGGCGGCGCCGCTGCTCTGTGCCGGGCTTATCGGCTATCGCGCATTGCGGCTCGCCGGCGATGCCGAGCGGCTCGGCCTCTACGGCTTCGGCGCCGCGGCGCATATCGCCGTCCAAGTGGCGCGCCATCGCGGTCAGAGGGTGTTCGCCTTCACCAAGCCCGGCGACACTGCCGGCCAGGATTTCGCGCGCGGACTCGGCGCGGTTTGGGCCGGCGGCTCGGACCGGTTGCCGCCCGAGCCGCTCGATGCCGCGCTGATCTTTGCGCCGGTGGGCGCTCTCGTCCCGGCGGCGCTGGCGGCGACGGCAAAGGGCGGGACCGTGGTCTGCGCCGGCATCCATATGAGCGACATCCCGAGCTTCCCCTATCACCTGCTGTGGCAGGAGCGCGTCATCCGCTCGGTCGCCAATTTGACGCGGGCCGACGGCGAGGAGTTTCTGGCGCTTGCGCCCCAGGTGCCGGTGCGCACGACGACGGAGGTCTTCCCGCTCGCCGAGGCCAATGAGGCACTGCGCCGGCTGCGCGCCGGCGCGATCGAAGGCGCCGCGGTGCTGGTGCCTTAGGCGGGCCCTCAGCCCGGATTGAGCCGATGCGTCCAGTCGCGCAGGGACGTGAGCAGCTGCGCGATGATATCGCGCGTCGGTTGGTCGGTGAGCTTGCCCTGAGCGTCGAAGCGGTTTCCGGCTTGGGCGATCATCACTTCCGGCTTGTTCACCGGGAACATGTTGAGGAAGACGAAGGCCTGGCGCAGGTGGTACTGCGCGCGCGACGTGCCCATGAGGCTCGGCGACGCCCCCATGATTGCCACCGGCTTGCCGATCACCGGGGGATCGGGCGGACGCGAGACCCAGTCGATGACGTTCTTGAGCACGCCCGACATGCAATAATTGTATTCCGGCGTGGCGAAGAGCAGCGCGTCGGCAGCGGCGATCCGATCGCGCAAGTGCTTCACTGCCGGCGGATATCCCGCCACGCGCACATCGTCGTTGTAGAGCGGAATCTCGGCGATGTCGGCGATCTCCAAGGTCATGCCCTCGGGCACGAGCTCGAGCGCCGCGCGCAGCGCCGCGGTATTGAACGAGGCCTTGCGCAGACTGCCGGAGATTCCGAGCGTCTTCACCACACGCGACTGTGCCATGAGCTCCCCTCCTGGGAGTGATGATTTTCGTGCCCAATAGGACGCGGCGGCGCCATCGTCAACGCGCGAGATAGTCGCCAAGCCCTGCTTGTGCCGCCGGCGGCAGAACAAGGCCGAGCTTGCTGCGCCGCCACAGAATGTCCTCCGCCGTCACCGCCCATTCCTCGGCGACGAGCCAATCGACCTCGCGCTGGCTGAGCCCGGCGCCGAAATCCCGCCCCAGCTCCTCCGGCCGGCGCGCTTCACCAAGCAGCCGCAGCGCCTCGCTGCCATAGCTCCGCGCCAGCCGTGCCGCGCGCTCTTCGCCGAGCCAGGGCCGCTCCGCCAACAGCGCCGCCGCGAGCGCAACGGCGCCGCCTTCCGGCAGATCGCCGCCGGGCAGCGGCGCCGTTGCGGTCCACGGGCCGCGCGCCCCCGGCAGGAAGCGCTGCAGCTTTTCGAGCGCGTGCTCGGCGAGGCGACGATAGGTGGTGATCTTGCCGCCGAACACGGACAGCGCCGGCGGCCCCGCCGTATCGAGGTCGAGGAGATAGTCGCGCGTCACCGCCGCCGCGTTCCGGGCGCGATCATCATGGAGCGGCCGGAGGCCGGCATAGCTCCAGACGACCATATCGGGCGTTACCGGCCGGGCGAGCCAGGAGGAGACGGCATCGCAGAGATAACGCGTCTCCGCCGCGTCGATGGCGACCGGACCGGGGGGGCCGGCGAAAGGGACATCGGTGGTGCCGATCAGGGTGAAGCGCTCGGCAAAGGGCAGCACGAACACGACGCGGCGATCGTCATTCTGGAGGAGATAGGCCTGATCGCCGGGATAGAGCCGCGGCACGACGATATGGCTTCCCTTGACCAGCCGCAGCTCGGCATGCGCCGCGGCGATGCCGCAGCGATGCAGCACCTCGCCGACCCAGGGGCCGCCGGCGTTGACGAGGACGGCGGCGGCGACGTCGCGCTCGCCGCCCGCGGCAAGACGGAAGCGCGCGCGCCAGAGCCCGGCCTCGCGGCGCGCCTCGAGCAGCGCCGTGCGCGGCAGCACGACGGCGCCGCGTTGCACCGCATCACGCGCGTTCAGCACGACAAGCCGCGCATCATCGACCCAGCAATCGGAATAGACGAAAGCGGTGTGCAGCCCGGTGCGCAACGGCGCGCCATAGGGGTGGCGCGCGCAGTCGATCGTCTCGGTGCCGGGCAGCTCGTGCCGGCCGCCGATGTGATCGTAGAGAAAGAGTCCGGCGCGGATCATCCAGCGCGGCCGCAGCCGCGCATCATGCGGCAGCACGAAGCGCATCGGCCGCACGATGTGGCGCGCGTTCCTGAGCAGCACCTCGCGCTCACCCAGCGCTTCGCGCACCAGGCGGATCTCGCCATATTCGAGATAGCGCAAGCCGCCATGGACCAATTTGCTCGAGGCCGAGGAGGTGGCACCGGCGAGATCGCCCTGCTCCAGCAGCAGCACCTTGAGCCCCCGCCCCGCCGCGTCGCGTGCGATGCCGGCGCCGTTGACGCCGCCGCCGATAACGAGCAGATCGACGGTAGTCGGGAGCGGATGCGGCGCGGACGGCACGGCGCTCAGGGCGGGCGATGCAGCACGGTCTCGAGCTTGGCGTCGCCATCGGCCGGGCCGCCGCTCGGCGGCGCGAGGGCGAGATGCCGCGGCACCGGCAGCGCGGCGCTCGGCGTCTCGCCCCAATGGCTGTCGCAGCTCGCTTGTGTCGGCATCGGCCCGTCGCCGGCGACCGCCAGGAGGCAGGCCCCGAAACGGCGCGCGAACAGCGCGGTATTGCCGCTGAAATGGCCGGAGAAGCCGGCCGGCCGGTCGAGCACGAGATGCGGCACGCCATGCGCGGCCAGCAGCGCATCCGATTTCGCGGCGCGCCCGCCGGGATCATAGGGATCGTCGTTGAAATAGCTGATCATGATCCGGCCGTGACGGATGTCGTCGATATAGTCGAGCAGGATGTAGCCGTTCTTGAAATAGGTAGGGCGATCCGTGCCGTACCAGGCCGGCGCGTTGGCGATGACGGCGTCGATGTCCTGGCTCTTGCCGGCGGCCATCAGCGAGAGCCAGGCGCCGCCGGATTGGCCGGCGAGCACGATCCGGGCATAGCCCTGCTGCTTCAACTGATGCGCCGTGGCGGCGACCTCATCCGAGGAGCTGCGCGGTTCCTCGCTCATGCGCGGCCGCAACAGCCGGAAGACGTCCCAGCCGGCCTCGCGGAAGAGGATCAGGAAGTCCGGCAGCGGCGCTTCCGAGGCCTCGGTGCCGTAGAGGAAATTGACGCCATGATTCCAGATCACCGCGCCCTTGGCAGCGGCGGGCCCGGCATTGGGCTGCGCCGGATAGGCCGGCACGAGCGAGAACGCGTCGGCCGCAGCCGGCCGTGGCGCGCCGAGGGCCAGCACGGCAGCGCCGAGGATCGCCAAGGCCCGCCAGCGCCGCCAAGGTGCGGAAAGGCTCATGGCGCGACTTTGCTGAAGCCGGCGCGCGAAGACAAGCGGCTCGTCACCGTTGCCGCGCCCTGAGACGCTCGCGATGGGCGATATAGACGCCGCTGCCGACGATGATGAGGGCGCCGCACCAGGTCCACGCCACCGGCACCGCGCCGAAGACGAGATAGCCCATCAGGGTCGACCAGATCATCTGGCTATAGGAGAAGGGCGCCAGCAGCGACGCGGCACCGCGCGTCAGGCCGGCGATGAAGAGGTACTGCCCCGACGCGCTGAGCACGCCCATCGCCGCCATGATCGCGCCGTCCATCAGGCTCGCCTGCTGCCAGACCAAGGGCAGCGCGAGGCTGCTCAGCGCCAACCCCACCAACGTCGAATGCGTGAGCGTCGTCAGCGCGGCATCGGCGCCGACCATGCGCCGGGTGACGACGATGCCGAGCGCCCAGCACGCCGCCGAGGAGAGCGGCCACAGCGCCGCGGCGCCGATCGCGCCCGTGCCGGGCCGGATGACCACGAGCACGCCGGCAAAGCCCGCCGCCACCGCCAACCAGCGCCGGACGCCGACGCGCTCGCCGAGCAGCGGGATCGACAGCGCCGTCACCATCAGCGGCGAGGCGAAGCCGATGGCAGTGGCGTCGGCGAGCGCCAGGTGCTGCAGCCCGACGATGAAGAGCACTGCCGCGCCGAATACGGCGGCGCCGCGCAGCAGCTGCAGCTTCGGCCGGGCGGTCGCGAGCAGCAGCGGCCGCCGCAGGACCAGCGGCGCGAGCAGGACCAGGATCGCGAGATAGCGTCCCCACACCACCTCGATCGGATCGAGCCGCGCCGCCAGCAGCTTCGACAGCGCATCCATCACGCTGAAGAGCGAAACGGCCAACAGGATCAAGGCAATGGCGAGAAACGGCTGATCGGCGCCGGATCGGCTGTCGGCGGGCATGACCGGCAGGGCGGGCGCGTTGCTCATAAAGCCTCGATAGAAGCGGGCCGGCTTCTTAAGCGGCGCGCCTCCCGATTGCAAACCGCAACAGCGCCGCAGCCGGCGAAGCGCCTTGCGCTGGATCAACGCCCGCCGGTTGCGAGGGCGCTATAGCGTTGCCATTGTTGGAGCGGACGGCAAACAGGGAGGTCAGCATGGCGCTCAAGGACATCTTGCTGCATGTCGACGAGGCAGGCGGCCACGAGGCGCGCATCGCGCTCGCCGTCGAGCTCGCCCGCACCAATAGCGCTCATCTCACCGGGCTCTTCGCCATCGAGCCGATCAGCTTCTCGGCGCTGGCGGCCCCGGGCGGGCCCGATTTCGCCGCGGCCGAGGCGTTTCAGGAGCTGCAGCGGCAGCACGGCGCGGTGCGGGCCGGGCTGGGCGAGCGGCTCGGCGCGGCCTTCGGCGACGCTGCCCGCCGCGCCGGCATCACCAGCGAATGGCGGGTCGTCGAGGAGGACGCGGCCTCCGCCATGGCGTTGCATGCGCGCTACGCCGATCTCGCCGTGGTCGGGCAGTCCGATCCGGAGAATCCGCCCGCCGGCGAGGGCGTCGCCGAGGCCGTGCTGCTGGGATCGGGCCGGCCGGTGCTGGCGGTGCCGTTCATCGGCGCCGCGGCGATCGGCAAGCGCGCGCTCATCGCCTGGAACGGTTCGCGCGAAGCGGCGCGGGCGGTGAACGATGCGCTGCCGCTCCTCGTCGGGGCGGAGCAGGTGACGGTGCTGGCGATCAATCCGGCGCGCGGCATTGCCGGCGAAGGCAATCTTCCTGCCGCCGACATGGCCCTCCATCTCGCGCGTCACGGGATCAAGGCCGAGGCGTCCTACACCCACTCCGAGGACGTGGGTGTCGGCGATGTCATCCTGTCGCGCGCCGCCGATCTCGGCGCCGATCTCATCGTCATGGGCGGCTACGGCCATTCGCGCGCACGCGAATTCGTTCTCGGCGGCGCCACGCGCACCTTGCTGCACCATATGACGGTGCCCGTGCTGCTGTCGCACTGAGCGCGCCGAAACGGCGCGCCGGCAGCCGTTACAGCCGCCGCGCGCCTTCGGCAAAGACCTGCGTCCAGACCAGCACGCGCACCGAGAGGCGAAGCCCGGTCGGCCAGAACGGATCCTCGCGCACCAGCGCTTCCACCGCCGCGGCGCTGTCGGCCTCGACCAGCCAAAGCCCGCCGGAGCCCTCGCCCGAAGATGTCGCGAGCGGGCCGGCCGCCTTGATCCGCGCCGCGTTGCGCTCGAGAAAGGCGAGATGCGCCGGCATATGCCGACGGCGGATCTCGGCGCCGAGCCCGGGCTTATCCTCGAATAGAACCGCAAACAGCATGGCATCTCTCCGCAACCGCTCT
>DATIYL010000149.1:0-2573 GCA_035517635.1 Allostellaceae bacterium
CGGCCGCAAGGCCCAGGCGATCATGGATGCCGGGAAGCTCGTCTCCGACGACCTCATCATCGAGCTGATCTCCCGGCGCATCGACCAGCTGAAGGGCGGCAAGGGCTTCATCCTCGACGGCTTCCCCCGCACCGTGCCGCAGGCCGAGGCGCTCGACCGCATGCTCGCCGAGAAGGGGCTGAAGCTCGACGCCGTCATCGAGATGACCGTGGACGAAGCGGCGCTGATCGAGCGCATCGCCGGCCGCTTCAGCTGCGCCAAATGCGGCGCCAGCTATCACGACCAGTTCAACCGGCCGAAGACCGACGGGGTCTGCGACGTCTGCGGCGGGACGGAGTTCACCCGCCGCGCCGACGACCGGCCCGAGGCGGTCAAGATCCGGCTCGTCGCCTATCGCGAGCAGACCGCCCCGATCCTGCCCTATTACCGCAAGAAAGGAGTGCTCCGCTCGATCGACGGCATGGCGCCGATCGAGGAGGTCGGGCGGCAGATTGAATCTATTCTCGGCAAGCCCATTTAAGGGCTTGACCCCTGCGGGACGGTTGACTCTGGGCTGCGGATTCCTATAATGCGCGCCCTCGGCCTTTCCGTGGCTTTGCCATTGTCGGACACCACACCTAAGGAGATGCGCAGGTGGCGCGTATAGCTGGCGTCAACATCCCGAGCCAGAAGCGGGTTCCGATCGGGCTCACCTACATCCACGGCATCGGCCGGACCACCGCCGAGAAGATCTGCGGCCAGCTCGGCATCCCGACCCAGCGCCGCGTGCATGAGCTCACCGATGACGAGGTGCTGCGCATCCGCGAGTTGATCGACCGCGACTTCACCGTCGAGGGCGATCTCCGGCGCCAGGTGGCGATGAACATCAAGCGGCTGATGGATCTCGGCTGCTATCGCGGCCTGCGCCATCGCAAGGGCCTGCCGGTGCGCGGCCAGCGCACGCATACCAATGCGCGCACCCGCAAGGGTCCGGCGCGGCCGATCGCCGGCAAGAAGACGGTGACGAAGTAAGCCCGAGGGACGAGAGGAATCATGGCGAAGCCTGCAGCAGCGCCGCGTCTGCGCCGTCGCGAACGCAAGAACATCACATCCGGCGTCGCGCACGTTAACGCCACTTTCAACAACACCATGATCACCATCACCGACGCCCAGGGCAACACCATCGCCTGGTCGTCGGCGGGGACCATGGGTTTCAAGGGCTCGCGCAAATCGACCCCCTATGCCGCGCAGGTCGCTGCCGAGGATGCCGGCCGCAAGGCGATGGAGCACGGCATGCGCACGCTCGAGATCGAGGTGAAAGGCCCCGGCTCGGGACGCGAATCGGCGCTGCGCGCGCTGCAGGCGGTGGGCTTCGCGGTGACGTCGATCAGGGACGTGACCTCGATCCCGCACAATGGTTGCCGGCCGCCCAAGCGGCGCCGGGTCTGAGTTCTGCCGGCGCTTCGGCGCCGCGCTGTTGGACGTGCCTCGTCGCCTCTCGTGCGACCGTCGCGTTCGGAATGTACGGCAGCGATCCCCGGACCGCGCCAAACCGCATGAGGGTTCCGCTCGTGATTCAGAAAAACTGGCAAGCGCTCATTAAGCCCAAGCAGCTCTCGATCGAGCCGGGCGACGATCCCGCGCGCACCGCGACCGTCGTCGCCGAGCCGCTGGAGCGCGGCTTCGGCCTGACGCTCGGCAACGCGCTGCGCCGCGTGCTGCTCTCCTCGCTGCAGGGAGCGGCGATCACCTCGATGCAGATCGAGGGCGTGCTGCACGAATTCTCGTCGCTGCCCGGCGTGCTCGAGGACATCACCGACATCGTGCTCAACGTCAAGGGCATCGCGCTCCGCATGCATGGCGAAGGCCCGAAGCGCATGCGCCTCAAGGCGCAGGGTCCGGGCGAGGTGCGCGCCAGCATGATCGAGACCGGCCACGACATCGAGGTGATGAACCCCGACGCGCTGATCTGCACGCTCGACAGCGCCGCCAAGATCGCCATGGAGTTCACCGTCGAGACCGGCAAGGGCTATGTCCCGGCGACGCAGAACCGGCCCGAGGACGCGCCGATCGGCCTCATCCCGGTCGACGCGCTGTTCAGCCCGGTGCGCAAGGTGAGCTACCGCGTCGACAACACCCGCGTCGGCCAGGTCACCGACTACGACAAGCTGTCGATGCGCCTCGAGACCAACGGCGCGGTGACGCCGGAGGATTCGGTGGCGCTCGCCGCCCGCATTTTGCAGGACCAGCTGCAGCTCTTCATCAATTTCGAGGAGCCGCGCGCCGCCAGCGAAGAGGCGCCGGCGCATGAGCTGCCCTTCAACAAGAACTTGCTGCGCAAGGTGGACGAGCTCGAGCTCTCCGTGCGCTCGGCCAACTGCCTCAAGAACGACAACATTGTCTATATCGGCGACCTCGTGCAGAAGACCGAGGCGGAGATGCTGCGGACGCCGAATTTCGGCCGCAAATCCTTGAACGAGATCAAGGAGGTGCTGGCGCAGATGGGGCTCCATCTCGGGATGGAGATCCCGAACTGGCCGCCCGAGAACATCGAGGAGCTCGCCAAGCGCCTCGAAGAGCCATACTGAGCGCCA
>DATIYL010000150.1:0-2083 GCA_035517635.1 Allostellaceae bacterium
CTCAACGACAAATACGTCCTCGATACCGGCCGCGTTTATCGGCATCCAGGCGCTGGTGCGCCTGCCGATGATGCAGCGGCGGCGCGATCTGGCGGCGGGACTCAATACCGCCGGCTTCATCTCGGGTTACCGCGGCTCGCCGCTCGGCGGCCTCGACCAGAATCTCTGGCAGGCCAAGTGCCTCCTCGCCGACAACCACATCCGCTTCCAACCCGGCATCAACGAGGACCTCGCCGCCACCGCCGTCTGGGGCACGCAGCAGGTAGGGCTCTTTCCCGGTGCCAAGTATGACGGCGTTTTCGCCTTCTGGTACGGCAAGGGGCCCGGCGTCGACCGCACCGGCGACGTCTTCAAGCACGCCAATGCGTTGGGAACCGCGCCCCATGGCGGCGTTCTCGCCATTGCCGGCGACGACCACGCCGCCAAATCCTCGACCCTCCCGCATCAATCCGAATACGCCTTCATCGACGCCTCGATGCCGGTGCTGAATCCGGCGGGCATTCAGGACATTCTCGATCTCGGTCTCTACGGCTGGGCGCTGTCGCGCTATTCCGGCTGCTGGGTCGGCTTCAAGGCGATCGCCGAGACCATGGACAATTCGGCGTCGGTCCCTGTCGATCCCGACCGCGTCGACATCGTGCTGCCCGAGGATTTCGCTCTGCCGCCCGGCGGGCTCAACATTCGTTGGCCCGATCACAACGCGCTCGAGATCGAGCGACGGCTGCGGCAGTGGAAGCTGCCGGCGGTGGCGGCCTTCGCCCGCGCCAACCGGCTCGATCGCGTGATGCTCGACAGCCCCAAGGCGCGGCTCGGCATCGTCGCGTCGGGCAAGGCCTATCTCGATCTGCGCCAGGCGCTCGCCGATCTCGGCATCGACGAGGGGCTTGCGGCGGCGATCGGGCTGCGGCTTTACAAGGTGGCGCTGACCTGGCCGCTCGAGCCCACCGGCATTCGCCGCTTCGCCGCCGGGCTCGACGAGATCCTGGTGGTCGAAGAGAAGCGGCCGGTCGTCGAGCGGCAGCTCAAGGACATCCTCTACGACATGGACGCGCGGCCGCGCATCGTCGGCAAGACGGATGAGCGCGGCGCGCCGCTGCTGCCCGAGGCCGGCGAGTTCGACCCGGCGCTGGTGGCGCGAATCGTGGCGGCGCGCATCGAGCGCTTTTATTCATCGCCGCGCATCGCCGACCGCATCGCTTATCTCAACGCCCTCGAGCGGCAGCTCAACAGCGCCAAGGCGCCGATCGAGCGCATCCCCTATTTCTGTTCGGGCTGTCCGCACAACACCTCGACGCGCGTCCCCGAAGGCAGCCGCGCCACCGCCGGCATCGGCTGCCACTACATGGCGATCTGGATGGATCGCGACACTGCGACCGTGACGCAAATGGGCGGCGAAGGCACGCCCTGGATCGGCCAGGCACCCTTCACCGAGACGCGGCACATCTTCGCCAATCTCGGCGACGGCACCTATTATCATTCGGGCATTCTCGCCATCCGCGCGGCCCTCGCCGCCGGCGTCACCATCACCTACAAGCTCCTCTACAACGACGCCGTCGCCATGACCGGCGGCCAGCCGATCGACGGCATGCTCACCGTGCCGCAGATCACGCGGCAGCTTGCGGCCGAAGGCGTGAAGCGCATCGTCGTCGTCACCGACGAGCCCGACAAATATCCGAGCGATGCCGGCTTTGCCGCCGATGTCGCGGTGTTCCACCGCGAGAAGCTCGACGAGGTGCAGCGCGAGCTGCGCGAGACGCCGGGCGTCAGCGTCCTGGTCTACGACCAGACCTGCGCCGCGGAGAAGCGCCGCCGGCGCAAGCGCCGCGAGTTCCCTGATCCCCCCAAGCGCGCCTTCATCAACGAGCAGGTCTGCGAGGGCTGCGGCGATTGCTCGCGCACCTCCAATTGCCTCTCCGTGGTGCCGGTCGAGACCGAGTTCGGGCGCAAGCGCGCCATCGACCAGTCGAGCTGCAACAAGGATTTCTCCTGCGTCGAGGGCTTCTGCCCGAGCTTCGTCACCGTGCATGGCGGCAGCTTGCGCAAACACCGGGCGCTGCAGGGCCACGAGGAGATCCCGCTTTTG
>DATIYL010000151.1:0-13120 GCA_035517635.1 Allostellaceae bacterium
CCGAAACGTCGATCCGCCGGCCAGCACGTCCTCGCTTAGGACCGGCGAATAGATCGGCTCACGGCAGCTCAGGAGCTGCTGCACCGCAGGGCTCGTTGCGCCGATCTTGTAGCCGCAGCGCACGCCGCCGAGTGCATCGATTGCGGCCACCTGAAACGCCTGCGCTTCGGCGCGGCTCGCGAGTTTGTCTAGCGGAAGCTTGGCAACCGTTCCGCCGCGGCGGCACCTGGCCAGCGTTGCCGGGTCGCTCCCTGCCAGCATCTGCTCCATGCGCGCTCCCTTGCCACGGCCTCCCGTCGACGCCCCACCTCATCCACCTTCCCGGCCCTGGGGTGAGGTGGGATGAATCGCTGCAGCGCGATGGCGCAAGCCCGCCATCCGCGGCACCGCTATGGAAAGCACCAGCACGGCGAGCCCGACCAAGGTCGGTTCGATCCAGCCGGCTTTGCCCGATGCGAGCGTCTCGCCGGCGGCGCCGAAATCGGCGCAGGCGATCGTCATCGGCAATTGTCCCAGCAGCGAGCCCAGCGCATAGGCGCCGAGATCGAGCCGCGTCAGGCCCAGCGCATAGTTCGACAGCGAATGCGGGATCACCGGCACCAGCCGCAGCACGGCGACCGCGCGCCAGCCGCCGCGCTCGGCGCGCAGCAGGATCGGGCCGAAGCGCCGCATGCTCTCGAGATCGACGAGCCCGTCATTGACGTAGCGCGCCAGCAGGAACCCGGCCATGGCGCCGACGACGCTGCCGAGCGCCGCCCAGAGCGTTCCCATCCAGAGGCCGAACACCGCGCCGGCCGCCACCGCCAGCACGGTGCGCGGGAAGAAGATCAGGCTGGCGACGAGATGGGCGAGGAGGAAGAAGAGCGGTGCCGCCGGCACGGCCGCGATGGTGCGCGCGATCGCCTCGGCGTCGAGGCTGTCGCGATGCAGCACCATCCACAGGATGCCCGCCGCCACGAAAAGCAGCAGCGCGATCCTGCCGGCCAGTTGGAACCGGGCGAGCGCTTTGCTCTCAGGCATCGTCGGGCATGATCTCCGGCAGCTTGGCACGGCGCATCAGCCACATCACGCCGAGCAGGTCGGCGATGCCGACGAAGAGGCGATCGAGCGTGCCGTAATTCGAAGCGCCGCGCTCGCGCGGCCGGTGGTTGACCGCGACCGATACGGTGCGGCCGCCGGCGCGCTTCACCAGCGCCGGCAGGAAGCGGTGGCAATGGTCGAAGAAGGGCAGGTCGAGGAAGAGGTCGCGGCGGAAGAGCTTCAAGCCGCAGCCGGTATCGGGCGTGCCGTCGCCGAGCAGCGCGGCGCGCACGCGGTTGGCGATGCGCGACGAGAGGCGCTTCACCGCGCTGTCGCGCCGCTGCTGGCGCCAGCCGGCGACCAGAAGCGGCTCCGTCGCGGGCGCTTCGCGTGCGATCTGCCAGAGGCGCGGGATGTCGGCAGGATCGTTCTGCCCGTCGCCGTCGAGCGTCGCGATCCACGGCGCCGCCGCCGCTTTGACGCCGGTGCGGATGGCCGCGCTCTGCCCGGCGCTGCGGCGGTGGCGGATGAGCCGCAGCCGCGGGAAGCTTTGGGCCACGGCGCGCACCGAGGCGGCGGTCTCGTCGCTCGAGCCGTCATCGACATAGACGATCTCGTAGTCGCAGGACCCCTCGAGAGCGGCGCGGATCTCGGCTACCAGCGGCGCGATGTTCGGCGCTTCGTTGCGCACGGGAATGACGACCGAAAGCTCCATCAGGCGACGCGGTTTAGCACGCTTCGACGGCAGGAGCAAAAGGAGCTGCGCGCGTGACGGACGGCTGCATGTCCGGCAGTGCGTTCTTCGACATGCGCCCTTCGGGCGCAAGCTCAGAATGAGGAAGAGGGGAGGTGGCATCTGCCAGGCCCATTGGCGGGGGCTCGGGCGCAGTTTATCCTCTCGCCATGAAGCGCCTGCTGCTCGCTCTCCCGATTGCCGCTTTGGCCCTCGCTTCCGCGCAAGCCGCGCAGGACGATCCGCGGCTCGATGCGCTCTTCGCCACGCTCAAAAGCGCCAAAGCCGACGAGGAGGCGATCGCGGCGGAGCAGCAGATCTGGCAGATCTGGACGGAGAACAAGAACCCCGAAGTCGAGCGGTTGATGCGGCAGGGCATCGCGGCGATGGCGGAGGACGACGAGCAGGGCGCGCTCGACAAGTTCGATGCCGTCGTCAAATACGACAAGAACTTCGCCGAAGGCTGGAACAAGCGCGCCACGGTCGAATTCAGCATGGGCAACTACAAGGCCAGCGTCGCCGATATCGAGCGCACGCTCGCGCTCGAGCCGCGCCATTTCGGCGCCCTCTCCGGGCTCGGCCAGATCTATCTCGCGCTCGACCGCAAGAAGCTGGCGCTCAAGGCGTTCCAAGACGCGCTGGCGATCGACCCCCATCTCCAGGGCGTTCGGGAGGCGGTCGAGAAGCTCGAGAAAGAGGTCGAAGGGACGCCGCTCTAGGGTCGCGTTTGCTCGCTAGGGATATTTAAACGGGCGGCGTCGTATCACCGCTGTAGCAAGGCTGGTGATCGCTAAAATGCCGGTGAATTCCGCCGCACTCGTCGCCGCCACGCGGCTTGGCTTTGCCGCCCGGGCCGGCGATCTCGAAACCATCGGCCGCGATCCCCGCGGCTGGGCGCTGGCGCAGCTCCGCCGCGGCGCCGCACCGCTCCCGTCGAATTTGCCGAGCTCGGCCAGCATGGTGGTGGCGGAGTTCGAGATGCGCCGCGACAAGGGCGATCTCGAGGCCAAGCAGGCTTTCAACGAGCGGGTGAAGGAAGTCTATTTCGCCGAGATCAGCGCGCGCATGGATGCCGCCAGCCGGAGCGATACGCCGTTGCCGGAGCGGCTCTGCCATTTCTGGAGCAACCATTTCACCGTCTCGATCCTGCGCCCGGCGATCCGCGGCTACGCCGCCGCCTTCGAGCGCGAAGCGATCCGCCCGCACGTCACCGGCCGCTTCCACGACATGCTGCTCGCCGTGGTGCGCCATCCCGCGATGCTGTTCTATCTCGACAACGCCTTTTCGATCGGCCCCGATTCGCTGATCGGCGTCCGGCGCGACAAGGGCCTCAACGAGAATCTCGGCCGCGAGCTCTTGGAGCTGCACACGCTCGGCGTCGATGGCGGCTATACGCAGGCGGACGTCGAAGCGCTGGCGCGCATCCTCACCGGCTGGTCGGTGGCGACGCTGAAAGAGCCCAATGCCGGCAGCTTCCGCTTTCGCCCGGCGGCGCACGAGCCGGGCGCCAAGGTCCTGCTCGGCCGCACCTACGAGGAAAACGGCGAGGGCGAGGGCCAGGCGGCGCTGCTCGCGCTCGCGACGCACCCCGCGACGGCGCATCACATCGCGTTCAAGCTCGCCCGCTATTTCATCGCCGACGTGCCGCCCAAGGACAGCGTGCTGCGCATCGCCCAGGTCTTCCGCGACAGCGGCGGCGATCTCGGCCGCGTCACCGCCGCGGTGGTGAGGGAAGAGGCGCTCTGGCGCACGCCCTTCGCCAAGCTGCGCACGCCGCAGGACATGGTGATCGCCGCCGCGCGGGTCACCGGCTTCACGCCGCCGCCGCCGATGCTGGTGAACAGCCTGCGTCTCCTCGATCAGATGCCGTTCTTTGCGCCGTCGCCCGCCGGCTGGCCGGACACCGCGGCGGATTGGATATCGCCCGAAGCGGTGCTGCGGCGCGCCGATTGGTGCCAGACCTTCGCCAGCCGCCTGCCGGAGCCGCCCGATCCGGTGGCGCTCGCCGCAGCGAGCTTCGGCGAAGCGCTGCCGGAAGAGACGGCGCAGGCGATCCGGCGCGCGCCGTCGCAGCGCATCGCCGTCGCGCTGCTGCTGGCGAGCCCCAGTTTTCAGAGACGGTGACAGCGATGATCGGACGCCGCGATATCCTGAAGCTCACGGCCGGCAGCGCCGCCGCGTTCACGGTGCTGGGCCTTCCCAACGCCGTCTTCGCCGCGCTTCCCGGCGACCGCCGCTTCGTCGTCGTGCTGCTGCGCGGCGCGCTCGACGGGCTCGCCGCCGTGCCGCCGCTTGCCGATGCGCAGTATCGCGAGAAGCGCGGCGCGCTCGCCTTGCCGGCGCCGGGCGAGGCCAATGGCTGTCTCGCGCTCGATAAGACGTTCGCGCTGCATCCGGCGCTGGCGCCGGTCTTGCCCTATTGGCAGAAGGGCGAGCTGCTGTTCATCCATGCCTCGGGCAATGGCTATCGCACACGCTCGCATTTCGACGGGCAGGATCTGATGGAGAGCGGGCTCGCGGCGAAGACTGGCCTCAGCGATGGCTGGCTCAACCGCGCGCTCGCCGATCTGCAGCACGGCAATCGCCGGCTCGGCCTTGCGGTGGGCGGCGCGGTGCCGCTCATCCTGCGCGGCAAGGTCGAGGTCGCGTCATGGGAGCCGCCGGGCGGCTTGCGCGATGCGTCGCCCGAATTCATCGCCGCGCTCGAGCCGCTCTATCGGCAGGATACGCTGCTCGGGCCGGCGCTCGCCGAAGGGCTGAAGGCGCAGCATTTCTCCGAGAGCGTGCTCGGCGACGACATGCAAGGCGGCCGCGGCTTCGGGCCGAAGAATTTCCCGCCGCTGGCCGAAGCGGCGGGGAAGCTGCTCGCCGCGCCCGACGGGCCGCGCATCGCCGTGCTCGAGATGGGCGGCTGGGATACGCATGTGAATCAGGGCGCGGCGCAAGGGCGGCTCGCGCAGAACCTATCCGGCTATGCCGACGGGCTCGATGCCTTCGCCAAGGCCATGGGCGAGGCCTGGCGGCAGACGGTGGTGGTGGCGGTCACCGAGTTCGGCCGCACCGTCGCCGTCAACGGCAATGACGGCACCGATCACGGCACCGCGTCGGTGCTGCTGATGATGGGGGGCGCGGTCAAGGGCGGCCGCATCGCCGGCGACTGGCCCGGCCTCGCCCGGCTGCAGGACGACCGCGATCTCCGCGTCGCCACGGATTCGCGCAGCGTGATGAAAGGCATCCTGCGCGACCATCTCGGCGCCGATCGTGCTGCGCTCGACCGGAAGGTCTTTCCGGACACGCAGGGCCTCAGGCCGTTCGAGGGGTTGGTGCGGGTTTAGCTCTTGGCCCGCATCTTTTCCGCCGTCCCCGCGAAGGCGGGGACCCAGAGCTGCGCGCTCGCTCATCGCGGCTGAAGCTCCTGGATGCCCGCTTTCGCGGGCAAGACGAAACTTGAGACATGGCATCGCAGCCGCTCACTCCAACGCCATGAACTTCCGATAATCCTCGGCGATGTCGGCGACCGCGGCCTCGACAAAGCGGCGGCCGTGCTCCGGGGAGGCGAGGCTGGGGTCGGAGCCGATGCGGCCGTCGGGGTAGAGGCGGCGGTAGTCGGCGGCGTCGGCGAAATCGCGGCTGCGGGTATTGGCCGGGCCCATCGCCACGCGCTTTACCGCTTCGGGATAGACCCATTGCGTCACCGAGACCTCGCTCGGCGTCGCATGGCTGCCTTCGCTCTTGCCGAACAGCTCCTTCGAGAGCTTCTGCACGCCCGGCGTCTCCCACCAGTTCTTGAGCTTCAGCCGCACCCCGGGCGCATTGCTGCCGGGCTTCAGCGAGGTTTCGGCGTAGAGCTCCTGGAAGGCGGCGCCGACGGTCGTGATGTTGCCGCCATGGCCGTTGATGAAGAAGAAGCGCTCGAAGCCATGTCGTATCAGTGAATGAACATAGTCGCCGATGACCGCGATCAGGGTCGACGGCCGCAAGGTCATGCTGCCGCTAAAGGCCAGGTGATGCTGGGCATTGCCGACATTGATGGTGGGGCCGACCATCGCACCGGCCGCTTCGCCGACGCCTTTGGCGATCACCTCGGCGCAGATCGCATCGGTGCCGATGAGGCCGTTGGGGCCGTGCTGCTCGGTCGAGCCGATCGGCACGAGGATGCCCTTGGCGCTTTGGAGATAGGCCTCGACCTCTTGCCAGGTCTGGAGATGCAGCATCACGGGATCGGTCCTCCTCGCGGCCCGGTGCTTTCTCGCCCGGGCCGGGCGTGCTCTTATAGGCCGGCACCGCCGAGCGGAGAAGAGCGCCCATGAGCTATGAGACGATCCTTTACGAGAGGCGCGGCGCCGTCGCCTCGATCACCCTCAACCGGCCGGAGCGGCTCAACGCGATGAACGCGACGATGCTGCACGAGCTGCCACTCGCGCTCGACGCGGCGGAAGCGGACGAGGCCGTGCGCGCGGTGGTGCTGAGCGGCGCCGGCTCCGCCTTCAGTTCCGGCTTCGATTTGAAGGAACAGGCCGAGGCGCGGCCTTCCGGCGTCGCGCAATGGCGCCCGCTGCTGCGCCGCGATTTCGACGCCGTCATGCGCTTCTGGCACTCGCCCAAGCCGACCATCGCAGCGGTGCGCGGCGCGGCTCTTGCCGGCGGCTGCGAGCTGGCGGTCGCCTGCGACATCACGGTCGCGGCCGAGGATGCGATGTTCGGCGAGCCCGAGCTGCGCTTCGGCGCCGGCATCGTCGTCCTGCTGCTGCCCTGGCTCGTCGGGCCGAAGCGGGCGAAGCAGCTTTTGCTCACCGGCGAGGACCGGCTCGATGCGCGCCGCGCCGAAGCCATGGGCCTCGTCAACGAGGTGGTGCCGGCGGGAAGCGAGGTCGCCCGCGCCTTCGCGATCGCCGAAGGTCTCGCCGCGATCGACACGATGGCGCTCCGCCAGACCAAGCGGGCGATCAACCGAACCTATGAGATCATGGGGCTCGGCGAAGCGCTCGAAGCGGCGCTCGACATCGACCTGCAGATCGAAGGCGAAGGCACGGCCGACAAGCGTCAATTCATGGAGATCGCGCGCGAGCAGGGCCTGCGCGCCGCCATCGCCTGGCGCGACGCGCGGTTTCGCAAGGCTCCCTAGCGACGATCGTTCAGGCCGCCGCGCCGCGCCGCTGTTGCGCCTCGCGCAGGATGGGCTGCCACATCGTCAGCGTCTCGAGCATCGCGCGCGTGCCGAGATCGGCGAGCTTGCCGGCCTCGGCGAAATAATCGCGCACCGTCGAGCGCGTGTAGTCCGCGTGCAGGTCCATCGTCTCGTCGATGCTGCCGCAGCGCGCGATGGCCTTGCTGATTTCGAGATTGCGGTCGAGCCGGTTGCGGCTGAACTCGAGCAGCTCCGACTGCATCGCGACCAAATTCTCGAACCATTTGTTGGACGCGCTAAGCAGCGGCTCGATGCCGCTGAGCGCCTGGCTCGGATCGAACGCGGCCGTCATCTGCATGTCGCGACCCTTCACGCGCATTTCCTCCGCCTGTGCCTTCGCCATTTCCGATTCCCCGATCTGTGTGGCTGCCGATGGCGGCGGGGCAGCGCCTGCGCCGCGCATCTGCCGGTGAGCATACGACGCGTCGGAGCCCAGGCAATGGTGATTAGAAAATTATTGATGATCGCCGCGGTTTCTCGCGTACGGCGCGTGCCCGGTGGACCGAGCGATGGTCGCCCGCCGCATCGGGCATTGCCGCCTTGGCGCAGAAATTGCACAAAAGACGGGCAGGGGAGACGCTTGGAGGAAACGCATGACGGAAACGAAGCTCATCATCGGCAGCAAGAATTACGGCTCCTGGTCGCTCCGCGGCTGGCTTCTGGCGAAGCTGGCCGGGCTCGACTTCGTCGAGGAGATCGTGCCGCCGGACGACCCGATGATGCGGGCGGAGCTGCTGCTATTGTCGCCGTCGTATCTGGTGCCCTGCCTCATCCATCAGGGCTTGCGCATCTGGGATACGCTCGCCATCGCCGAATATCTGAACGAGATCCGGCCAAAAGCCGGGCTGCTGCCCAAAGATCGCGCAGCCCGGGCGCGCTGCCGCTCGGTCTGCGGCGAGATGCATCAGGGCTTCAGCGCCATGCGCTCGTCCATGCCGATGAATATCCGCGCCCGCCATCCCGGCTATCTCCCGCATTCCGGCGCCCGCGCCGATATCGAGCGGATCACGACGATCTGGCGCGAATGCCTGGCGCAATCGAACGGCCCTTATCTCTTCGGCGACCTCACCATGGCCGATGCGATGTATGCGCCGGTGGTGACCCGGTTCGTCACCTGGGACGTCAAGCTCGAGCCGCCTTGCTCGGCCTATGCCCAGCGCATCCTCGCCTGGCCGGCCATGTTGGAATGGAGCGAGGCCGCCCGCCAGGAGCCCGAGGAAGTGCCGGAGTTTGAAGCGGAGTTTTGAGGGGGCGGGGGTGACAAACGCATGCAGTAAAAGCCCCTCCCCCCTTGAGGGGGAGGTCGGCGCGAAGCGCCGGGTGGGGGGTGTTGCAGGGCGGGGTGTCGCCGGTGCGAGCACGTTATCAGCGGGTCCTGCGTCACCCCCCTCCCTTCCCTCCCCCTCAAGGAGGGAGGGGGATTTCATCGCTTTGACAGCGGCGTTGCTTTCCGGTAGCTAGAGTGCATGGACATGCTGCTCTCTTGCCGGCCGGTGACGGTTGCGACCACGACGACGACCCGCTCGGGCGGGGAGCGGCGGGGTTGCTTGCGCTGAGCTTGTCGGCATAGAGCGAACCCCAAGGCCCCGCCGGCGACGGACGGGGCCTTCGCATATCCGGGCTCTCTTTCCGTCTCCGGCCGATCGCAGGAGAACGAGATGGACGAGAGCGATCATCGCGTCATCGGCAACCGCCTCGACCTCTTCCACCAGCAGGAAGAGGCACCGGGCATGGCGTTCTGGCATCCGCGCGGCTTTGCGCTCTATACCGTGATTTGGGACTACATCCGCCGGCGCATGCGCGAAGCGGGATACCGCGAGGTGCGCACGCCGCTGCTGCTGGCGCGCTCGCTCTGGGAGGCGAGCGGGCATTGGCAGAAATTCGGCGGACAGATGTTCTCGCTGGCCGAGGAAGAGGGCCGCTTCGCCCTGAAGCCGATGAGCTGCCCCGGCCATGTCCAGATCTTCCGCCAGCGCGTCCGCTCCTTTCGCGAGCTGCCGCTGCGCCTTGCCGAATTCGGCCTCTGCCATCGCAACGAGCCCTCGGGCGCGCTGCAGGGGCTGATGCGCGGCCGCGCCTTCGTCCAGGACGACGCGCATGTCTTCTGCGACGAGGCGCAAGTGGCGGGCGAGGTGGCGCGGTTCTGCCGGCTGCTCGCGCGCGTCTATGCCGAATTCGGCTTCGAGGATGTCCGCGTCGGGTTCTCGAGCCGCCCGCCCGAGCGGGCGGGCACGGATGCCCTCTGGGACCGCGCCGAGCGCGCGCTCGCCGAGGCCGCGCGCGGCGCCGGGCTTGCGCCCGAGGAGCAGCCGGGCGAAGGCGCCTTCTACGGGCCGAAGCTCGAATTCGCCTTGCGCGACAATCGCGGCCGGCTCTGGCAATGCGGCACCATCCAGCTCGATCTGGTGCTGCCGGAGCGGCTCGATGCCAGCTATGTCGATGCCGAGAATCGCCGCGTCCGGCCAGTGATCCTGCATCACGCCGTGCTCGGCAGCATGGAGCGCTTCATCGCGCTGCTGCTCGAGCATTACGGCGGCGCGCTGCCGCTCTGGCTCGCGCCCGAGCAGCTCGCCCTCTGCACCATCGGCGACGGCCAGGAGGCTTATGCCGAGCGGGTCGCGGCGCAGCTTGCCGGCGAGGGCTATCGCGTCGCGCTCGATCTCCGGCCGGAGCGGCTGGCGCGCAAGATCCTCGATGCGCGCGCGCTGGCGATACCGCTGCTGCTGGCGCTGGGGCCGCGCGAGGCGGCGTCGGCGACGGTGTCCCTGCGCCATCCCGGCGGCCGGAGCGAAACCCTGCCGCTCGACGCCGTGGCGTCTCGGCTGCGGGCGGAGGCATTCCGCTGACCGGTGTTCACCCGGGGGAGGGAGGCGAGACCTGGATGGACGGGGCGGAGGCGGTACGCACGTCGGTGCCGGCGCGGCTCGATCGGCTGCCGTGGAGCCGCTTCCACAGCCTCGTCATCGCGGCGCTCGGCATCACCTGGATCCTCGACGGGCTCGAGGTCACCTTGGCCGGCTCCGTGGCGGCGGCGCTGCAGCAGAGCGAGCGCCTGCATTTGACGGCGCAGCAGGTGGGGCTCACCGGCAGCGCCTATCTCGCCGGCGCGGTGTTGGGCGCGCTGTTCTTCGGCCATCTCACCGACCGGCTCGGGCGCAAGCGGCTCTTCAACGTCACGCTCGGCCTCTATCTCGTCGCCACGGCGCTAACGGCGCTGTCGTGGAATTTCGCGGCTTTCGCCGCCTTCCGCTTTTTGACGGGCGCCGGCATCGGCGGTGAATACTCGGCGATCAACTCGGCGATCCAGGAGCTGATCCCGGCGCGGCTGCGCGGCCGCACCGATCTTGCCGTGAATGGCAGCTTCTGGGTCGGCGCGGCGCTGGGGGCGGGAGCTTCGGTCTGGCTGCTCGATCCCGCGCTGCTGCCGCCCGATATCGGCTGGCGCGTCGCCTTCGGCACCGGCGCGGCGCTCGGCCTCGTCATTCTCTATCTCCGCCATTTCCTGCCGGAGAGCCCGCGCTGGCTGATGACGCATGGCCGCATCGAAGAGGCGGAACAAGTGATGGCGGAGATCGAGCGCCGCGTCGGCGCCGAAGCGCTGCCGCCGCCGGCGGAGGCCGATACCGCGCTCATCGCGCCGACGCATGTCTCGCTCGCCATCGTCGCCCGCACCCTGCTCCGGGCCTATCCCGCGCGGACTTTGCTCGGCATCGTGCTGATGGCATCGCAAGCCTTCTTCTACAATGCCATCTTCTTCACCTACGCCTTGGTGCTGACGCGCTTCTTCGCCGTGCCGGCCGACCGGGTCGGGCTCTACATCCTGCCCTTCGCGCTCGGCAATTTCGCCGGCCCGATGCTGCTCGGCCCGCTCTTCGACACGCTCGGGCGCAAGCCGATGATCGCTGCGACCTATGCGCTGGCCGGCGCCTTGCTGGCGCTGTCGGGCGCGCTCTTCGTCGCGGGTCTGCTTGACGCAAGGACGCAGACGCTGCTCTGGACGATCGTCTTCTTCTTCGCTTCGGCGGCGGCGAGCGCCGCCTATCTCACGGTCGGCGAGAGCTTTCCCTTGGAGCTGCGCGCGCTCGCCATCGCGCTCTTCTATGCCTTCGGCACGCTCATCGGCGGCGTCGGCGGCCCCGCCCTGTTCGGCGCGCTCATCGCCCGCGGGGGCCGTGGCGATATTCTCATTGGCTACCTCCTCGGCGCAGCGCTGATGCTCGTGGCGGCCGCGGTCGAGCTCAAGCTCGGCGTCGCCGCCGAGCGCCGTCCGCTCGAAGAAGTCGCCGTGCCGCTGTCGCTGCGGCGCGGGGTGGAGTGAGAGCGGCGGTAGCCCTGCGCTGCACATCCGTGGTGCGGCTGCGCGTGCAGCTTATCGCGATCGCACGCGCCGCCTATATTTCACGCGCATGAACTGGCTCAAGCCCACGCCCAAGGGCCTTTATTGCGAGCCCGGCGATTTCTACATCGATCCCGCCTGGCCGGTGCCGCGTGCGGTCATCACCCACGGCCATGGCGACCATGCGCGCGCCCATATCGGCGCCGTGCTGGCGACGCCGGAGACGCTTGCCATCATGGAAAGCCGCTTCGGCGCCGAGGCCGGCGGCAGCCTCGAGGCGCTCGTCTATCATCGGCCGATCGAGCTTGGCGGTGTGCGCGTCACGCTGGTGCCGGCGGGCCATGTGCTGGGCAGCGCGCAGGTGATGATGGAGCATGGCGGCAGCCGCATCGTCGTCTCCGGCGATTACAAGCGGCGGCCCGATCCGACCTGTGCGCCGTTCGAGCCGCAGTCCTGCGACATCTTCGTCACCGAGGCGACCTTCGGCCTGCCAGTGTTCCGCCATCCGCCGGACGGCGAGGAAATCCAGAAGCTGCTACACTCGCTGCGGCTTTTTCCCGAGCGCTGCCATGTCGTCGGCGTCTATGCGCTGGGCAAGTGCCAGCGCGTCCTGGCGCTGCTGCGCCGCGCCGGCTATGCCGAGCCGATCTATATCCATGGCGCGCTGCAAGCGCTCTGCGCGCTCTACGAGCGCTTCGGCGTGTCGCTGGGTCCGCTGCGCGCGGCGACGGGGGCGGCGCGCGAAGAGCTGGCCGGAAGCATCGTCCTGGCGCCGCCGGCCGCGCTTGCCGATCTCTGGTCGCGGCGCATGCCGGATCCGGTCGTGGCGCTCGCCTCGGGCTGGATGCGCGTCAAGCAGCGCGCCAAGCAGCGCGGCGTCGAGCTGCCGCTCGTCATCTCCGACCATGCCGATTGGGACGAGCTCACCTCGACCATGAGCGAGGTGAGCGCCGGCGAGATCTGGGTGACGCATGGCGCCGAGGAGGCGCTGGTCCGCCAGGCGCATCTCGCGGGATTGAAAGCGCGCGCGCTGTCGCTCAAAGGCTTCGAGGACGAGGCGGAATGAACCGCTTCGCGGCGCTGCTCGATGCCTTGCTCTTCACTCCGGCGCGGCTCGGCAAGCTGCGGCTGATGAGCGAATATTTCTCCGGCACACAAGATCCCGAGCGCGGTTGGGCGCTGGCGGCGCTGACCGGCGAGCTCTCCTTTCGCGAAGTGAAGCCGGCTCAAATCCGCGATCTCGTGCTCGGCCGCGTCGATGGCGAGCTCTTCGGCTGGTCCTACGATTTCGTCGGCGATCTCGCCGAGACGGTGGCGCTGATCTGGCCGGTGCAGCCGGGCGCCAATCACGTGCCGGGGCTGGCCGAGATCGTCGCCGAGCTCGATGCGGCAACGCGCGCCAATGCCGGGGCGCGGCTCGAGCGCTGGCTCGATGCGCTCGACGCCACCGGCCGCTGGGCGCTGCTGAAGCTCATCACCGGCGGCTTGCGCGTCGGCGTCTCGGCGCGTCTGGCGAAAACCGCGCTGGCCGAGCGCTGGCAGGTGCCGCTCGCCGAGATCGAAGCGGTGTGGCACGGGCTCAGCCCGCCCTATGGCGAGCTCTTCGCCTGGCTCGAAGGACGGGCGCCGCGGCCGGAGATCGCCGGCAAGCCGACCTTCCATCCGCTGATGCTGGCGCAGCCGCTCGAGGACCCTGATCTCGACGCGCTCGACGCCGCTGCCTATCGCGCCGAATGGAAATGGGACGGCATCCGCGTCCAGCTCGTCGGCCGCGGCGGCGAGAGACGGCTCTATTCGCGCTCGGGCGACGATATCGGCGAGGCCTTTCCCGACATCGTCGCGG
>DATIYL010000152.1:0-5433 GCA_035517635.1 Allostellaceae bacterium
CCCGGTCAGCAGAGGCGATGCTGCCGTCAGTACTGCTTGTAGGGCAGGAACTTGCCGCTCATGGTGACCCGCACACGATCGCCCTTCGGATCGGGCTGTCGTTCGAGCGCCATGTCGAAATCGATGGCGCTCATGATGCCGTCGCCGAACTCTTCCTGAATGAGCGCCTTCCAGGTCGTGCCATAGACCTGCACCAGCTCGTAGAAGCGATAGATCAGCGGGTCGCTCGGCACCGCCGTCGGCAGCGAGCCGCGATAGGGCACCTCCTGCAATAGCGCCACCTCGTCGGCATCGAGGCCGAGCAGCTTGCCCGCCGCCTCGGCCTCGGCTTTCGAGAGCTTCATCTGGCCCAGCAGCGCAGCGGTGTAGTAGACCGGCGAGCCTGGGCCGAGCTCGGCGGCGATCCCTTTCCAGGACAATCCGCGCTTGCGCTTCTGCACAGCGATCTTCTCGGTGAGTTCGGCGCGCGTCATCGGGGCCTCCTCTGTTGTCCGGCGTGCCAAGCACGCCGATCCGATGCGCGGGACTGTGCAACGCGCATGCCATGCTCGGCTGCTTCCGGCACCGCGTTCGCCGACCGTGCTGCCTGATTGCGCGCCGCCCCTGCCTGTCCAGTGGGCAAACGGAATACGGCTCTACTCCGCCGCCTTGGCGACGTGGCCGGCGATGGCGAGCCCGCCTTCGCCGACGCTCACATGCACCGTCTCGCCATCGGTGATCCGGCCGGCAAGAATAAGCTCGGCGAGCGGATTCTGCAGCGAGCGCTGAATGACGCGCTTCAGCGGCCGCGCGCCATAGACCGGATCGTAGCCGGCATCGGCGAGCCAGCGTTTGGCCGCATCGTCGAGCACCAGCGTGATCTTACGATCCTCCAACAGCTTCTGCAGCCGCCGCAGCTGAATGTCGACGATGCCCTGCATGTCGGCGCGGTTGAGCCGGCGGAAGAGCAGGATCTCGTCGAGCCGGTTGAGGAATTCCGGCCGGAACGCGGCGCGCACGATCTCCATCACCTGGTCGCGCACGCTCGCCACCTCGGCGTTCTCCGGCAGGCTTGCCAGGATCTCGCTGCCGAGATTAGCGGTCAGCACGATCAGCGTGTTGCGGAAATCGACGGTGCGGCCCTGGCCGTCGGTGAGGCGGCCATCGTCGAGCACCTGCAGCAGCACGTTGAAGACGTCGGGATGGGCCTTCTCCACCTCGTCGAACAGGATCACCTGGTAAGGCCGACGCCGCACCGCCTCGGTGAGGGCGCCGCCCTCTTCGTAGCCGACATAGCCCGGCGGCGCGCCGATGAGGCGAGCGACCGCATGCTTCTCCATGTACTCCGACATGTCGATGCGGATCATCGCGCTCTCATCGTCGAACAGGAACTCGGCGAGCGCTTTGGTGAGCTCGGTCTTGCCGACGCCGGTCGGGCCGAGGAAGAGGAACGAGCCGATCGGCCGGTTCGGATCCTGCAGCCCGGCGCGCGCGCGGCGGATGGCGTTCGACACCGCGACGACGGCCTCGTCCTGGCCGATGACGCGGCGCTTCAGGTTCTGCTCCATCGAGAGCAGCTTCTCGCGTTCGCCCTCGAGCATCTTGTCGACGGGAACGCCCGTCCAGCGCGACACCACCGCGGCGATGTGCTCGGGCGTCACGGCCTCGTCGATCATGCGATGGCTCTCGGCCGCCTCCGCCGCCTTGAGCTTGCGCTCAAGCTCCGGGATGACGCCATAGGTGAGCTCGCCGGCGCGCGCCCAATCGCCCTTGCGCTGCACCTGCTCGAGCTCGCCGCGCGCCTGATCGAGCTGCTCCTTCAGCTTCTTCGCGCCGGCGAGCTGATCCTTCTCGGCGCGCCACTGCGCGGTGAGCTCGGCGAGCTTCTGCTCCGCCTCGGCCAGCTCGCCCTCGAGCTTCTCGAGCCGGTCACGCGATGCCTGGTCGCTTTCCTTCTTCAGCGCTTCGCGTTCGATCTTGAGCTGGATGATGCGGCGATCGAGCTCGTCGATCGCCTCCGGCTTCGACTCCGCCGCCATGCGCAGCCGGGCAGCGGCCTCGTCCATGAGGTCGATCGCCTTGTCCGGCAGGAAACGGTCGGTGATGTAGCGATTCGACAAGGTTGCCGCGGCGACGATCGCACCATCGGTGATGCGCACGCCGTGATGGAGCTCGTACTTCTCCTTGATGCCGCGCAGGATCGAGATCGTGTCCTCGACCGTCGGCTCGCTGACGAAGACCGGCTGGAAGCGCCGCGCCAGCGCCGCATCCTTCTCGATGTGCTTGCGGTATTCGTCGAGCGTGGTCGCGCCGACGCAATGCAGCTCGCCGCGCGCCAGCGCCGGCTTCAGCATGTTGGAGGCATCCATCGCGCCTTCCGCCTTGCCGGCGCCGACTAGCGTGTGCAGCTCGTCGATGAAGACGATGATCTCGCCCTCCGCGGCGGTGATCTCCTGCAGCACGGCTTTTAGGCGTTCCTCGAACTCGCCGCGGAACTTGGCGCCGGCGACGAGTGCGCCGAGATCGAGCGCCAGCAGCCGCTTGTCCTTGAGGCTGTCGGGCACGTCACCATGAACGATGCGCAGCGCCAAGCCTTCGACGATTGCCGTCTTGCCGACGCCAGGCTCGCCGATCAGCACCGGATTGTTCTTGGTGCGGCGCGACAGCACCTGGATGGTGCGGCGGATCTCCTCATCGCGGCCGATGACCGGATCGAGCTTGCCGTCGCGCGCCGCGGCGGTGAGGTCGCGCGCGTATTTCTTGAGCGCGTCATAGCCTTCCTCGGCGCTCGCGCTGTCGGCGCGACGGCCCTTGCGCACCTCCTCGATGGCGCGGTTGAGGCCTTGCGCGGTGACGCCGGCATCGGCGAGCGCTTGCGCCGCGCTCGCTCCCTTGATCAAGGCGATGGCCAGCAACAGGCGCTCGACCGTGACGAAACTGTCGCCGGCCTTCTGCGCGATCTTTTCCGCTTCGCCGAAGAGCCGCGCCGATTCCGGCGCGAGATAGACCTGGCCGGCGCCGCTGCCTTCGATGCGTGGCAGCTTTTTCAGCGCCGCCTCGACCGCCGCCGCGGCGCGCGCAGGATCGCCGCCCGCGGCGCGAATGAGGTTCGACGCCAAGCCTTCCTTGTCGTCGAGCAGAACCTTCAGCAGATGGTCAGGCGTGATCTGTTGGTTGCCGAGTCGCTGCGCCAGGGTTTGCGCCGCCTGCACGAAACCCTTCGAGCGCTCCGTGTATTTGTCGAAGTCCATGGGACCCCCGTGATGAACCGACGCGCCGGCCCCTCATCGAGGCAACCTGGCCCGCCTTCCGACTCCCCAATATGGGGAGCGGTCATCCCGCTACCAAGGGCTGCGCGGCCCGCTCACAACGCGGGCGAGCCGGCGTACTACTCCCGCTACGCAGGTCGCGCGTGGACTCGATCAGGCGGTGGGCGGAAGCTCGGGATCGCTCGGCGGCGGTGCCGGTTGCGGTGCCGGCTGAGCCTCGGCCTCGGAGTCCGGCCCGGTCATCTCCTGGTCCGCCGGCGTCATCGGCCGCGGCGGCGCGATGCCGGAGCCATGCCCGTCGGCATTCATGATTCGGAAATAGTGCTCCGCATGTTGGTAAAGATTCTCGGCCGCGATGCGGTCGCCCGACGAGGCCGCTTCGCGGGCCAAGGCGACATAGCGCTCGAACACCTGATACGCGTTGCCGCGAATCTTCACGTTCGGGCCGTTGCTGTCGAAGGTTTGCATCCGGTGTGGCGGACGCGGGCCTCGGTTGGGATTGTTCCCCCCACCTCCTCCCCCGCCGCCGTTGCGGCCCCGGTGCCGCTTGTTCTGGCCTGGTCTCATGACACCTTTGAAATCGCGATACGACATCATGCCACGACTTTTGTGATTGCTGCGGATGCTCCCGCGGCGTCCGTCCGCCGCAGCGGTCGGCACCATTATCGATAGGGGAGCGATACCGGCGCCCAGTGGCGCAGGAGCCCTTGGCTCCTTTACTCTTCGCGGGTTCCACCCTAGACGGGAAGACCACGTATTCCAACAAGTTTTTTTGGATACCTCGCTTGCTCTAATGGCGCGTCACAATGAGAACCCGCTCAATCCCTGCTAGGTCGCGCCGGGTACCTTCCGGCGTCAGTCCGGCCTCGGTCATCAGCGCCGCCACGGCCGTCGCCTGGCCCGCTCCCAGCTCGAAGAGCGCGATGCCGTCCCGCCTGAGCAGCCGCTTCGTCTCGGCGGCCAGCGCGCGATAGGCCTCGAGCCCGTCGCCGCCGCCATCGAGCGCCGCCCGCGGCTCATGGCGGGCGACTTCGGGCGCAAGGCTGTCGATCAATTCCGAACATATATAGGGTGGATTGGCGAGAATAACATCCATCGGTCCCGCCAAAGCCTGTCCCCAATGACCAACGGCGAAAACCGCTCGTTCGGCGAGCCCCAGCGATGCGGCATTACGCCGCGCGGTTGCCGCGGCGCCGGGCAGCAGATCGACGCCGACGCCGTAAGCGTTGTCGAGTTCCGACAGCAGCGCCAGCAACAAGCAGCCACTGCCGGTACCGAGATCGAGCAGGCGCAACGCCGCCCGGCGATCGGACAGCCTTGCCAGCGCCGCTTCGATCAGCGTCTCGCTGTCGGGCCGCGGATCGAGCGTCTCGGGCGACAGCGCGAAATCGAGGCTCCAGAACTGGCGCCGCCCGACGAGCCGCGCATAGGGCTCGCGTGCTGCGCGCCGTCCGGCAAGCTCGGCGAGGCGCGTTTCGGCGGCGGCGTCCAGGCGGCGTTCGGGCCAGCCCAGCACCGTCGCGGGGTCTACCCCCGCCGCCAGCGCGACCAGGAGCCGCGCTTCTCGCCGCGCCGCCTCGATGCCGGCAGCGGCCAATCGCGGCGTCAGCGATGCGACGGCTTCGCCGAACGAGCGGGATGGCGGGCCACCGCTATCCCTCGCACTCATTCGACCTCCGCCAGCCGCGCCGCCTGATCCTCGGCGAGCAGGGCATCGATGAACTCGTCGAGCGCCTCGCCGCTCGTCACCTTGTCGATCTTGTAGAGCGTCAGATTGATGCGATGGTCGGTGACGCGCCCCTGCGGGAAATTGTAGGTGCGGATGCGCTCCGAGCGGTCGCCGGTACCGACCTGGCTGCGGCGCGAAGCGGCGCGTTCGGCCTCGCGCGCCTGGCGCTCGCGCTCGTAGAGCCTGGCGCGCAGCACCTTGAGCGCCTTCGCCTTGTTCTTGTGCTGCGACTTCTCGTCCTGCTGCGAGACGACGATGCCGGTCGGCAGATGGGTGATGCGCACCGCGCTGTCGGTGGTGTTGACGGATTGGCCGCCCGGTCCGCTCGAGCGGAAGACGTCGATGCGCAGATCCTTCTCGTCGATATGGATATCGACTTCCTCCGCTTCGGGCAGGACGGCGACCGTGGCTGCGGAGGTGTGAATGCGCCCGCTGCCCTCGGTTTCGGGCACGCGC
>DATIYL010000153.1:0-7809 GCA_035517635.1 Allostellaceae bacterium
TCCTGGTCGAGCGCGGGCGCGGCGGAGGCGGCGAGCCGCCAGGCACGCTGTTGCGTTGCTTCGAGATCGAAGCGCAGCCAGGGGAAGAAGGCGAGCGGACCCAGGAGCGCCATGGCGATGATCGCCGCCGGCAGCGCGCGCTGCCAGACGCCGGCCAGCCGCCAGCCGCGCTCAGCAGCGAGCGCGCGCGCGAGCAGCGTCAGGCTCAGCATCAGCAGCGGCGCCAGATGCGTGTTGTAGCGAAAATAGGAATGCGCCGAATCGCTCGTCGTGCCGGGGAAATGCGCGATATAGGTGAAGACGATCGCGAGGTTGTAAAGCACCGTCACGCCGGCAAACAGGGCGGCGAGCCGCGCGGTGCGATCGAGCCCATGGCGCCGCCAATACCAGACCAGCCCGAGCACGGAAGCGACAACGGCGAGATAGAAATAGGCCTTCTCGACGACATCCGCGGCCATGCTGCGCAGGATGAGCGGGATGAGGGCGACCTGCCACTCGCTGGGGGGCAGAAGCTTCAACTCGCCGACGGCGAAGTGGCCCAGAACGTACCAGCGCCACGCGAGGTAGAGGACCGCCGCCGGCACGGCCGCGAGCAGCAAGGCGGCGATGCCGCGACGGCGGCCGCCGCGCTCCTGCAACAGCGCGAGCGCGACGGATGCGGCGACGACGCTCGCGGCGAGCGCGACGCTGTCCTGCTTGATGCTGACGAGTGCGGCAAGGCCGAGCGCCAGCAGGGTGAGCGCGCGGCGCGCATCGCGTCCCGCCGCGAGCCGCTCGAGCGCGCCGACCGCGAACCAGCCGGCGAAACCCGTGGTGACCGCGACCGAGGCTTCGCTGTAGTCGGACAAATGATAGCGCGGGACGAAGCCGGGATTGATCAGGGTGGCGAGCAGCAAGCCGAACGCGACCGCCGTCCATGACGGCACGTCAGCCGGCTCCTCCTCCAGGCCGGCGACGAGCCGCGCCAGCAGCAGCGCCGTCGCCAGCTGCAGCACGATGTTGAAGCCGATCATCGCATTCAAGGCGAGACGGCCCGTCAGCAACGAGACGAGATAGCCGACGAGCTGCATGTTGTAGGGCGCGCCGGGCAGAAACGAATAGCTCGGCGGGCGGCTGTCGGCGGGAAAGAAGCCGTGATCCCAGAGATAAGCGGCGTTGGGCAGCAGATTGAGGAAGGTGTCGGGCAGACTCGGCCGCGCGCTCGCCATCAGCAGGAGCAGCGGCAGGCTCACCGCGAGCATGCGGCCGATGCTGCGCCAGTCCGCACCGGCGAGCGCCGCGCGCGGCAGGAGGCAGCCGATGGCGCCGATCAGCATGACCAGCACCGCCGGGATGGCCAGCGATGCGGCGGTGGCGACGCCCCAGAGGGTCAGCAGCAAAGCGGCGCCGCCCCAGCCGGCGATGAGAGCGGCCTCGGGCGCAGCGCGACCTGCCGTGACGAGCCGGCCGCAGCCGATGAAGAGAAGCGTCATGACGAGCACGCCGCCCCAGCCGGCAAGCTCGGCCCAACTCGGAATCAGCAGTTCCATCACGCGAGGCGGATCAGTGGCATCACAGCCGCGCCGGGTCTATCGGGCAAGGCCCGGGGCGTCAAGCGCGCCATCGCTGCGAGCGATGCGGAAGAGCGCAAAGCGCGGCGCCGCGAAGTCCGGAATGAGCGGCGGGGCGACGGGAACGGTGAAGGGGTCGCGGCCGACGAAGACGACGTCGTCGTAGTGCTGAAGCGCGGCACGCTCGGCCGGGTCGAGCGGCGGGCCGCCCCCAAGGAAGGCGGACCACAGCCGATCCGGCGAAAGCTGGTCGGCCAGGGCCTGGTAGCGGGGCGCGAGCGCCACCGGCTGCTGCGTCGGAAAGGCGAAGAGCGTCGGCACGAAAGCATCGCGCCGGACGATGGCGAGCGTCGGGAAATGGACGAGCGGCGTCGCCTGCGAATTGATCGCCGCGGACGGATAGGCCACGGCGAGCCGGGCGCCGACCGGCAGCGCGTCGAGCGCCGGCAGCAGACGCGCATAGCTCTGATCGCTCGCCTCCCAGCTGGCGCCGACCACGCCGAGGCGCAGCAGGAAGAGGAGAAGCGCGCCGCCGAGGAAGAGCCGCCGCAGCCGCCGCTCCGGCGCGGTCCAGCGGCTCGACGCCACCAGCACCAGAGCGAGCAGCAAGGGGATCCGGTGATCGGCGCCCGAGGCGGTGGCGAGCTGGCTCGGCATGGCGATATAGACCAGCGTCAGGAGGACGAGCGGCAGCGCCATCGACGGCTCGAGCCGCACCCAGCGCCGTTGGAAGGCAAGCCCGAGAGCGATCACCGCGAGCGCGAAGCAGGCGACGTCGAAGGGGCGGCTGTAAGTGTCGAAGACGCTGAAGAGAAGATCGAATTTGCGCAGCACCGGGCCGTAGGCGATGGCGCCGCCGGCGCTGCCCGGGGTGAGCAGCACGAGGATGGCGAGCGGCGGCAGGAAGGGGATGCCCGCGACCAGCAGCTCCGCCAGCGCCGAGCGCGGCGCGGCGCGGCGGCGCCAGGCGACCGCCGCCGCCCGCCCCATGACGAGGACGCCATAGAGGCCGCAGGCGAGGAGATGGGCGAAGAACAGCGCCAAGGCCGACGCGGCGCCAAGCGCGAGGCGCAAGGATGGCCTTTGCCGCTCCAGGGCGAGCCACAGCGCCAGCGCCGCGAGGGCGAGGCCGAGGCCGAAGAGGTAGTTGAGAAATCCCCAGAGCAGGGCGCGGCTGTAGAGCAGCAGGAAGGCGAGGCAGGGCCAGGCCGACCAGCTGCCGAACAGCACGCGGTGCAACAGCGCCGCGCCGCCCGCGAGCAGCAGCAGCGTCGCGAGCACGAAGGCCTTGGCCGCCCAGGCCAGCGGCATCAGCCGCGCCAGCGGCGGCACGACCAGATCCATGGCGAGGTTGGGCAGCGGCCGCCAGACGATCTCGTAATAGCGCTGCAACGGCTCGGACCCGGACCAGGAGGCGAGGATGTGCATGCGGGCCAGGTGATTGGGATAGTCGAACAGCGGCAAGGTGTCGCAGCAGATCACCGGCAGCGCCGCGACGGCGAAGAGAGCGGCGAAGAGCACGGCGAATCGACCCGAGCTCAGCCGCGAGGTATCCGCGATCCCATCCATCCTGCCCGGGCGTCCTTTCGCTCAGCGTGCCGGCGCGGCAGAGTTCCATGCGCGGCATCCGGCCGCAAGCACATGATCGGCAATGAATTTCGCCCTATCCTCGGCCAACTCGTCGCTTCTATAATTGGCCGCCATGAACGGGATCACCCGTTACGTCCTGCGCCAGACCCTGGGGGTCATGCTGTTCGTCACGGTGAGCTTCACCGCGGCGGTGTGGCTCGTCCAGTCGCTGCGCCTCATCGATCTCATCGTCAATCGCGGCTTGTCGCTCGGCCTCTTTCTCTACCTCGCGGTGCTCATCCTGCCGCGCTTCATCGATGTCGTGCTGCCGATCGCGGTCTTCATCGCGATCCTCTTCACCTATAACCGCCTGCTCTCGGAAAGCGAGCTCATCGTCATGCGCGCGGCGGGCATGAGCCAGGCCGCCCTCGCCCGCCCCGGCCTCATCGCCGGCGGGCTGGGCTTCGCGCTGCTGATGTCGTTCTCGATCTATTTCCTGCCGGCGGCGCAGCGCGCCTTCAAGGATCTGCAATTCGAAATCCGCAACCGCTTCGCCTCGGTGCTGCTGCAGGACGGCATCTTCAATACGATGTCCGACGATCTGACCATCTATGTGCGCGGACGCGACACCAATGGCGAGCTGGTCGGGCTGCTGATCCACGAGACGCGCGACCCCGACAAGCCGGTCACCATCGTCGCCGAGCGCGGCACCTTCGTCGACACCGACAGCGGCCCGCGCGTGCTGATGGTGAACGGCAGCCGCCAGCAATACGACCGCACGACCGGCAAGCTCTCGGTGCTCACCTTCGACAAATATACGCTCGATCTCTCCGATGCGCGCGACGCGCCGGGCTTGCGCGACCGCGAGCCCGACGAGCTCTTCCTGCCGCAGCTGCTGTTCGGCCACACCCGGGCGGGCGACTTCAGCCATATCATCGAAGCCAATCTCCGCCTCATCAACCCGCTGAGCGCGCTCGCCTTCTGCATGATCCCGCTGGCCTGCCTGCTGACCGGCGAGTTCAATCGGCGCGGTCAGGCGCAGCGGGTGCTGCTGGCGATCATGATGGCCTTCCTGTTCGAGACGCTCGATATCGCCTTCAAGAACCTCGCCGGCCGAACCCTCGTCGCCGTTCCGCTGCTCTATATCAATGTGCTCGCGCCGATCGCCGGCACCACATGGCTGCTGTGGCGCGATTCCCGATACGTGGGGCCGCGCGAGCTCGTCGCGCCGCCGGCCCCGGCCGAATAGCCATGTCGCCCTGGAAGACGCTCTTCCGCTACATCCTCGCACAGTTCTTCCTGTGGTGCGCCGGCGTGTTCGTGGCCATGTCGGTCATCGTCTTCCTGCTCGACTATATCGAGCTCATCCGCCGCGGCGGCGCCCGGCCGGACGCGACCTTGCTCGTGCTGCTCGAGATGTCGCTGCTGAAGCAGCCGGAGATGGCGCAGCAGATCCTGCCTTTCGCCATCCTCTTCGGCACCATGATGGCGTTCTGGCGCATGACGCGGATGAACGAGCTGGTGGTTGCGCGCGCCGCCGGCGTCTCGGTCTGGCAGTTCCTCACCCCGCCGCTCGCCGGCTCGGCGTTTATCGGCGTCATCGTCATCACCCTGTTCAATCCCGTCGCCTCGGTGATGCAGGCGCGCTACGAAGCGCTCGAGAGCCGGATCCTGCGCGGCACCGGCGACCAGCTCAGCTTGTCGCGGCAGGGCCTGTGGCTGCGCCAAGGCGAGAACAACGGCGAGAACTCCGTCGTCCATGCCGAGCGCATGGCATCGAAGCACACCACGCTCGAGGACGTGATGATGCTGTCGTTCAACGGCATGCAGCTCGTCGGCCGCATCGACGCCAAGCAGGCCGTGCTGAGATCCGGCAAGTGGCAGGTCAGCGACGGCAGCCGCTGGGCCCCGGGCAAGCCGCCCGAGTTCTTCCAGCATCTCGAAGTGCCGACCAACCTGACGCCGACCAAAATCCAGGAGAGTTTCTCCTCGCCCGAGACGATGTCCTTCTGGGAGCTGCCGGGCTTCATTCAGCTGCTGGAAAGCTCCGGCTTCAGCGCGCAGCGCCACCGCCTCTATTTCAACCGGCTGCTGTCGCTGCCCTTCCTGTTTGCCGCCATGGTGCTAATCGCGGCCACCTTCAGCCTGCGCATGCAGCGCCGCGGCGGCACCGCGCTGATGATCGCCGGCGGGCTCGGCAGCGGCTTCGTGCTCTACCTGCTCTCGAACGTCATCTTCGCGCTCGGACTCGCCTCGACCATCCCCGTATCGCTCGCCGCCTGGACACCCACCGGGGTGAGCTGGGCGCTCGGCGCCAGCATGCTGCTCCATCTCGAGGACGGCTGAACCTTATGCGCGGGGGGGCCGTGCTGTGCCTGGGGGCGCTGCTCGCGGCGGCGCCGCTGCGGCTGGCGGAGGCGCAGAACGCGCCCGCCGCCGGGCAGCATCCGGTGTTGCAGCCGCCGGCAGCGCCGAGCCCGCCGGCAGCGCCGCAGCAGCCAGCGCCGCTGCCGGCGCCGGCGGCGCAGAAGCCGCCCGCCGGCGGCCAGCGTCAGCCGGTGCTGTTCAGCGCCGACGAAGTGCAATACGAATCCCAGCTCGGGCTCGTCATCGCCAAGGGTCATGTCGAGCTCAGCCAGGGCCAGCAGATCCTGCTGGCCGACACCGTCACCTACAACGAGCGGACCGACACCGCGACGGCGTCCGGCCATGTGACCATGCTGCAGCCGACCGGCGAGGTGGTCTTTGCCGACTATGTCGAGCTCCACGACAACATGCGCGAAGGCTTCCTGAAGAATGTGCGCATGCTGCTCAGCGATCGCTCGCGCCTGGCCGGGAACACCGCGCGCCGCGTCGCCGCCAATCGCACCGAGATCCGCCGCGGCGTCTATTCGCCCTGCGACCCCTGCCGCGAAGATCCGACCCGGGCGCCGATCTGGCAGATCGAAGCCGCCGAGATCACGCACGACAAGGAAGAGCAGCTGATCGAATACCGCAACGCGACCATGGAGATCGACGGCATCCCGGTGCTGTGGTCGCCCTATTTCTCGACCCCCGATCCGTCGGTAAAGCGGGCCAGCGGCTTCCTCGCGCCGACGGCAGGCGAGTCAACCTCGAACGGCTACCGTTTTGGCGTGCCGTACTATATGGTGCTCGGCCCCGACAAGGACGCGACAATCGAGCCGATTTACTACTCCACAGGCGGCGAGCAGCTCCGCGGCGAATACCGGCAGCGCTTCTCGAACGGCTACTGGAATGCGGACGGCAGCGTCACCTTCGACAGCCAGGCCTTCACCAACATCGATCCCGAACGGGTCAGCGGCACCCGCTGGAATTTCACCACGAATTCCCAGTTCGCCCTCAATCAGGACTGGCGCGTCGGGGTCGATTCATTCCGCGCCTCCGATCCGACCTATCTGCTGCGCTACAGCCTCGGGGCGCCGGCCAACTTCCTGACCAGCCACGCCTATGCCGAGGATTTCGGCGCGCGCAGCTACGGCAATATCAGCGCCTGGACCTCACATGGGGTGATCTCTGTCAATGGGCGCTACATGGGGTGACCTCTGTGAATGGGCGTCAACTCGTTGCTGTTCTCGGGAAGCTTGCGGATCCGGCGCTTTGAGCCCGTCGACGTCATGCGGCACAACGTCCGCATCACCTCACATCCGGTCTGACGCGTCGCGTCAGAACCACAATCCCTCATGCTCGAGGGCGCGGGCTCAGGAAGGGCGGGGTCCTTCTTCCGAGACGGCATCTTGCAGCCAGTCCAGGCGCCGACCTCCGCCCGCCCCGGATCCGGCGGCTCCGGCAAGGAGCCGCGGGATTGGATGCCGGCTACGCCTTCAGTATCGCGCCTTCGGGGACGACGCCCTGGACCGCGTAGCGCCAGAGTGCGACGAGAAGCTTGCGGGCGAGCGCCGTGATCATAATGCGCCGCAGCCGCCCTTTGGGCTCGCCCACGCGTGCGTGAAACCACCGGCTCAGGGCGGAGTCCGGCTGGTGGCGCAGCCATACCCAGGCGGCCTCGACGATAACCGTCCTCAAGCGCTTGTTGCCCGCCTTCGAGATGCCCTGGTCGCGGGCGATCGTGCCACTCCGCCACGGTGACGGCGCAAGGCCGGCGTAGGCCGCGACCTCGCGCCGGTTCGAGAAGTCCCGAAAGAAGGCCTCACGCGTCAGTACGGACGCGGTCTCGGGGCCGATGCCGCGCAGGCGCTGCAGCGACGCGGCCATACCGCTCGGCGCTGCGTCGGCGCTGTCGCGCGCCTTCTCGACGGCCGCGAGCTGCGCTACGGCGAGCTCCAGGCGCTCGAATTCGCGCAAGATCTCGGCCTTGGCGTTGGCCGGCAGCGGGTGACCGGCCGGCGTGCGGACGCACTCCAGCCGCTCGCGGTGGTCGCGCCGAAGCGGCTCGTAGCCGGAGACGCCGTGGAGGGCGAGGAGCGACTTGACGCGAACAACGTGTTGGTCGCGCTCCTTCTTGAGGCGCTCACGCTCCCGGCCGAGGCGGCGGTGGTCTTCCTGCTCGACGGTGGGCGGCTGCACCATTGAGCAGACGAGACGCTCGCCGCGCCGCCACGCGGCCAGCGTTTGCAGCAGCTTCAGGACATCGAGGCGATCGGTCTTCGCCCGCCGCTTGCGCCGGTCGACGGCGATCGAGGCGGGGTCGACGACGTGGCTCTTCAACCCC
>DATIYL010000154.1:0-6258 GCA_035517635.1 Allostellaceae bacterium
GCGGTGACGGCGATCCAGGGGATCGGCGGCACGATCGGCCATATCAGCGAGATCTCGACGACGATCGCGAGCGCGGTGGAAGAGCAGGGGGCGGCGACGCAAGAGATCGCGCGCAACACGCAAGAGGCGGCGCGCGGGACGGAGCAAGTGTCGTCGAACATTTCCGGCGTCAACCGCGCCGCCGGCGAGACCGGCGCAGCGGCGGCGCAGGTGCTGGCCTCGGCCGAGCAGCTCGGCCGCCAATCCGAGACGCTGCGCGGCGACGTCAACCGCTTCCTGGAGAAGATCCGCACGGCGTGAGCCGCGCGCGCTCCTAGCTCGCCTTCACCTGGACGTAGCTGCCGGGGGCGTCCTCGATCGGGGTGAGCTTGTGGTCGCCGGGCTTGCGCGCCGGGACTTCGCCGCCGGAGTGCTTGGCGACCCATTTCTCCCAGGCCGGCCACCAGCTGTCGTTCTCATATTTGGCGCCCTTGAGCCAATCCTCCGGGCTCTTGGGGTGCTTCGCGCTGTGCCAGTGGCCGTATTTGCCTTGTCCCGGCGGGTTGACGACGCCGGCGATGTGGCCGGAGGCGGCGAGGCAGAACGTCGTCGGACCCTGGTAGATCTGCGTCGCCGCATAAGTCGATTTCCACGGCGCGATGTGATCTTCCTTGGTCGAGAGCAGGAAGCTGGGCACCGTGATCTTGCCGAGATCGATCGGCACGCCGCAGAGCGAAATGCCGCCGGGCACGACGAGGCGGTTCTCCTGATACATGTTGCGCAGATAAAAGCTGTGCATCGCCGCCGGCATGCGCGTCGAATCGCTGTTCCAATAGAGCAGGTCGAACGGGAAGGGCTCCTTGCCCAGGAGATAATTGTTGACGACGAAAGACCAGATGAGGTCGTTGGCGCGCAGCATGTTGAAGGTCGTCGCCATGTCCGAGCCTTCGAGGTAGCCATGCGCCCGCATCCGCTCTTCGAGCGAGTGGAGCTGATCCTCGTCGATGAAGACCGAGAGCTCGCCGGGCTCGGCGAAATCGGTGAGCGCCACGAAATAGGTTGCGCTCTTGATGCGGTCGTCGCCCTTCACCGTCATATAGGCGAGCGTCGCCGCCAGCAGCGTGCCGCCGAGGCAATAGCCGATGACATTGGCATCGCGCTCGCCGGTCGCCTGCTCCATGGCGTCGAGCGCGGCGAGCGGGCCTTCGAGCATGTAGTCGTCGAAGCCCTTCTGCGCCAACTGCTCGTCCGGGTTCACCCAGGAGACGACGAAGACGGTATGGCCCTGATCGACCGCCCATTTGATGAAGGAGTTCCGCGGCCGGAGATCAAGGATGTAGAACTTGTTGATCCAGGGCGGGATGATCAGCAGCGGCCGGCGCTTCACCTTGTCGGTGGTGGGCTCATACTGGATAAGCTGGATCAGGTCGTTCTGGTAGACGACCTTGCCGGGCGTGACGGCGATGTTCTGGCCGACCTTGAACGCGTCGAGGTCGGTCATCTTGATCATCAGCCGACCCTTGCCGCGCTCGAGGTCCTCGAGCACGTGCTTGAGGCCGGTCACCAGATTCTCGCCGCCGCTCTCGATCGTCGTGCGCAGCACCTCGGGGTTGGTCAGCACGAAATTCGACGGCGCCATGGCGTCGACGAATTGCCGCGTGTAAAAATCAACCTTGCGCGCCGTCTTGTCGTCGAGACCGTCGACCTCCTTGACGGTGCTCTGCAGCCAGCGCGCGGTGAGGAGATAGCTCTGCTTGATGAAGTCGAAGAGGGTGCCGTCGCTCCAGGCCGTGTCCTTGAAGCGGCGATCGCTCGGCGAAGGCTCGACCACCGGGTCGGGCTTGCCGCCCAGGAAGCGCTCGGCCGTGCGCTGCCAGAGCGTCATGTAGTCCTGCCAGAGCGAGACCTGAGCCTGCATCAGCTTGCCGGGATCGGTCATCATCCGGCCGGTCATCTCGAGGAAAGCGCTGCCGATATTGAGCGGATCGGCCATGCCGAGGCCGCCGCCCGATTGGCGCGCCAGGAACTCGAGCACGAGGCGCTGGCTGCGTTCAGCGATCTCAGCCATGTCGCGCGACCATTGCAGGGGATCGGGAAGTTTGGGAGGCGGAGGTTCTGCCATTATTCCTGGTTTCCTTGCGCCCCCGCTGCCATCGCATCCCGAATATTGATGACGGGGCGCGTGGCGTTCTAATACAACAGCGGACCGGCGTTTGCACCGCTAGATATATGGGGCAAAACCCCGGTTTCGCCAGAGGAGAACGTGTAGGGATGCGCCTCACCAGGATGCCGGGGCGGCGAAAAATACGCAGCGATTTCCGCGTCTTGTTTGCCGCCGCGACCGCTGCCGGATTGGCCGGCTGCTCGTCGCTGCCGAATTACGCGAACCCCATCGAGTGGTACCGCGACATCACCGGCGTCTCCAAGAACGATGTCCAAGACCAGGGCGCGCGCAACAGCGCCAATCTCGAGGCCGGCAGCCACGAGCCTTACCCCAACCTCGCCAGCGTGCCGCAGCCCCCCGACACGGCGATGAGCACGGTCGATCGCGACAAGCTGCAGCAAGGCCTCATCGCCGACCGCGCCAACGCCAGATACAGCGACCAGCAGCTGCAGCAAGGCAAGGACGTGCCGCCGCTGCCGGGAACGGCGCCGAAAGTGGCTTTGGCGGCGCCCTCGACCGCTCCGCCACCCCCCGGCCCGGGCCCGGCGCCGACCGCGCCGCAAGGAAGCGGCCAGGCCAAGCCGACCAAGGGCTCGGCACCGCCGCCGCAGGAAGCGCCGCTGGCTTCGCCCAGCATCGGCAATCTGCCGCAAGGCCAGCAGCCGCGCGCCGCGCCGCCCCCGCCGAGCGGCATGCAGCCCGCCCGGCAGCAGGCCGCGCCCGCCAGCCCGCCGCCGCAGCCGGCCGCCAGCACCAGCCCGCCGCCGCAGCAGGCCGCGAGCCCGACGCCCCCGCAGGTGGCGGCGGCGAGCCCGCCTCCCCGGCAGGTGGCGGCCGTGCCGCCACCGCCGCCGCCATCGACCTTTGTCGAACCTTCCGTGGAGCCTTCGGTCATGCGCGCCCCCGGCGGAAAGCATGCCGCCGTGACGCTCGAAGCCGCCGATATCAGCTTCACCGGCGACAACAAGACGCTGAGTGCCGCCGACAATCAGCGTCTCAGCGAAGCCGCGTCGCTGCAGAAGCAAGGCGGCGCGTCGCTGCGCATTATCGGCTATGCCGCGCGCGGCAGCGGCCCGAAAGCGGCGGAGCAGGAGCTGGCGAGCTTCGGCGATGCGCTCGACCGCGCCAATGCCGTGGCGGCGGAGCTGACCCGGCTGGGCGTGCCGACGAACCGAATCACCGTCCAGGCGGCTCCGGCCTCGGCCCAAGGCGGCTTGCCGCCCGGCCAGGTGGTGGTGCTGCTCGAGTATTGAGAGGGCGACGCTGCTACCCCGTGGGGTTCCCCTCCGTTTGGCAAAGAGGGGCATCGCTTCGACCTGGAGAGGCGACGCCTGGGATCTGGACAAGTCTTTGATCTTTTTCCGGCTTTAGGAGGTTTCGCCGGCGCTTCCCGGGCGGACAAAATAGTCGCAACTTGGCGCTGCCGGCGCTACAAACGGGATCGTCCGCCGCCGCCCCGACGAGGAGCCCGAAGCGAGCCGTGAAACCGCCCTTGAGGATCGCCATTGCCGGCCTCGGCACGGTCGGCATCGGCACGGTGCAACTGCTGCAGCGGAATGCCGAGCTGCTCGCGGCGCGCGGCGGGCGCCGGCTCGTCATCGCCGCGGTGGCGGCGCGCGAAGCGGGGCGGCAGCGCGGCGTCGATCTCTCCGGTATCCGCTGGTTCGCCGACGCCGCCGCGATGGCGAAGGATCCCGAGATCGATGCGGTGGTGGAGGTGATCGGCGGCAGCGAAGGCATCGCGCATGACGTCGTCGCCGGCGCGATCGCTGCCGGCAAGCACGTCGTCTCCGCCAACAAGGCGCTGCTCGCCCATCACGGCACCGCGCTGTCCCGTGCCGCCGAGGCGCAGGGCGTGGCGCTTCACTTCGAAGCGGCGGTGGCGGGCGGCATTCCCATCCTCAAGGCGCTGCGCGAAGGCCTTGCCGCCAACAACGTGACGCGCATCTACGGCATCCTCAACGGCACCTGCAATTACATCCTGACCGAGATGCGCGAGAGCGGCCGCGACTTCGCCGCGGTGCTGAGCGATGCGCAGCGCCTCGGCTATGCCGAGGCCGATCCGAGCTTCGACATCGACGGCATCGATGCCGCGCATAAGCTGGCGCTGCTCGCTGCGGTCGCCTTCGGCAACGCCGTCGATTTCGCCGGCGTCCACGTCGAAGGGATACGCCACGTCTCGGCGCTCGATATCGAGTTCGCGGCCGAGCTCGGCTACCGCATCAAGCTCCTCGGCCTGGCGCGGCTCACGCCGCACGGCCTCGAACAGCGCGTTCACGCCTGCATGGTGCCGCGCTCGACGCCGATCGCCAATGTCGATGGCGTCTTCAACGCCGTCGTCGTCGAAGGCGATTTCGTCGGCCGCGTCATGCTGGAAGGCCGCGGCGCCGGCGCGCAGCCGACCGCGTCCGCGGTCGTCGCCGACCTCATCGACATTGCGCAGGGCCGCTGGTCGCAGGGCTTTACCGTGCCGGCGGCGGCGCTCGAAGCGCGGCCGGCAGCGCCGATGGCGCGCCATATCGGCGCCTACTACATGCGCCTCATGGTGGTCGACCGGCCGGGCGTCATCGCCGACATCGCCGCCGCGTTGCGCGACGAGCAGGTGTCGATGGAGCAGATGATCCAGCGCGGCCGCGCTCCGGGAGAGGCGGTGCCGGTGGTGTTGACGACGCATGAGACGGAAGAAGCCGCGATGCGACGCGCGATCGCGCGCATCGACCGCCTCGACAGCGTGCTCGAGCCGGCGCGCGTGATCCGCGTCGAGGCGCTATGACGAGAGGCTCTTGAAGGGAGGAAGCATGGCCGAAGGCGGAGCAATGGATCGCAATTTGGCGCTCGAAGCGGTCCGCGTCACCGAGGCGGCAGCGCTGTCGGCCTCGCGCCTGATGGGGCGCGGCGACGAGAAGGCGGCCGATCAGGCGGCGGTCGATGCCATGCGCCAGGCGCTCAACGGCCTTGCGATCGACGGCACGGTGGTGATCGGGGAGGGCGAGCGCGACGAGGCGCCGATGCTTTACATCGGCGAGAAGGTCGGCAATGGCAACGGGCCGAAGATCGACATCGCGCTCGATCCGCTCGAAGGCACGACGATCACCGCCAAAGGCGGCGCCAACGCGCTCGCGGTGATCGCCATGGCGGAGGCCGGCGGCTTCCTCAACGCGCCCGATGTGTATATGGACAAGATCGGCATCGGCGGCGGCTTCGGCGACATCGTCGACCTCGACGAGACGCCGGCGAACAACCTCAAGCATCTCGCGAAGGCCAAAGGCGCCGAGGTCGCCGATCTCGTCGTCTGCATCCTCGACCGACCGCGCCATGCCGAGCTCATCGCCAATGTGCGCGAGGCGGGGGCGCGCATCATGCTGATTTCCGATGGCGATGTCAGCGGCGTCATCGCCACGGCGCGGCCGGAAAGCGGCGTCGATATCTATATGGGCTCGGGCGGCGCGCCCGAAGGCGTGCTCGCCGCCGCGGCGCTGCGCTGCATCGGCGGCTTCCTGCAAGGCCGGCTCATCTTCCGCAACGATGACGAGCGCGGCCGGGCCCAGCGCTGCGGCATCAAGGACCTCAATCGAAAATACAATCTGCTCGATCTGGCCAAGGGCGACGTCATGTTCGCCGCCACCGGCGTCACCAGCGGCACCATGCTGCAAGGCGTGCGCCGCTTCGCCGGCGGCGCGGTGACGCATTCCATGGTCATGCGCTCCAAGACCGGCACGGTGCGCATCATCGAGGCGCAGCACAATTTCGAGCGCAAGGGCCTGCTCGACGTGCCGCGCTGACAATAACGAGGGACCGCGCTGCGATCGCGGCTGGGCGTCAACACTCGGCGGTGGTCAAGCGCTCGAGTGCCTCCGAGATCTGCGCGTGCCGAACCGGCTTGAACAGGAGATAGCCGAGTTCGGTGGCTTCCGCGGCGCGCGAGTAATAGGCGGTCATGAACATGATCTTGAGATCGGGCTGCAGGCGCTTTGCCTGCTTGGCCAGAGCGATGCCGTCGAGGTCGGGCATCACGATATCGGTGAACAGCACATCGACATGGTGCTCCGCCAGGAGGCGTATCGCCTGATAGCCATCGCTGGCGACGAGCAGGCGGAAACCCTTCGACGCCAGCA
>DATIYL010000155.1:0-12905 GCA_035517635.1 Allostellaceae bacterium
GAATGATCGCCCGCCTTGTCGCCGACCAGTCAGCAACTGATCTTTGCGTTACGCCGAATGCGCGGATGTTCGGCCAGATCAGCGGAGTAAGCAGGCAAATCGACGTGCTCATCGACGCCCGCCATGACACCGACAATAGCCGTCGCGTCATCGTCGACGCGAAGATGCGGAAGAGAAAGATCGACGTGAAGGACGTCGAGGCGTTCCGGGGATTGATGGCGGACGTCAAAGCGACGCATCGCTACTTGGTGGCTTCGTCGGGCTATACGAAGGCCGCCGAAAGGCGTGCGCAAATGGCAGTGTCAATTCGAATCGTTCCGACTGATCGCTTGGAAAACTTCGACCCGTCGACTTGGCCATGGTGCAAAAGCTCCCAATGCGAGCGCGGCCGGATATTTTGGGACGGGTACCCCGTGCTGTCGATGAAGCTTCGGCCCGCCGGCGCGCCGGAAGAGCAAGAACCGACGGTGATGTCATTCATACACTATGTCGGCAAGTGCGACCGGTGCGGCCTATTCCATGTGTGGTGCGCGACCTGCGGTGACACCATGCCCGTGCCGGAAAATGACGAGAACGATTGCGGGCATCAATGCCGCTGCCGGCTTCCTTGGTTCTGGCTCGCTTCGATCGAAGAGGACGAAGATGGGAGCGAGTCGGCAGAGCTGCACCTTGTTTGCGGCGCCAAAGTCAGAACAGTGGATCGTCGGTCGCTGTAGGTCGACACAGCGGCCAAAGGCTCATGTCTTGTCATTCGCACCGCGACCAAGCAATTCAGACAGCGCGAAGTCGCGAAGAATGTGCCCATGTCGGTTCCGGCGGCGCTCAAGCGCAGCGACCATTGCGCCCGCAAGCCGTTCCCGGAATCCATCGTGCGCGCCGTGCAAGGGAGCCGCGGTTTGATTTGTGTGGTGCCCGCTGCCGGACTTGAACCGGCACTCGCGTTGCCGCGAAAGGGATTTTAAGTCCCTTGCGTCTACCATTCCGCCAAGCGGGCAGGCTTGCCGAACGCGGGTGTAATACCCCGCCCCTGCCCGCGCGTCACTCCTCGACGGGCGTGCCGCCCAGTGTGTGCACCAGCGCCACCACCTCTTCGGTGCCGGCGGCGAGGCGGTCCTTGTCGCGGCCGCGCAGCACCAGGCTCGTGCCGAACTCGCCGCGGCGGTAGAAGGGATAGGAGCCGAGGTCGAGATCGCTGTAGCGGGCCTGGATCTCGCCCAGGCCCTTGGCGATGACGCCTTCCGGCAGATGACAGCTCACCGTGCGCGACAGCATCGGCCGGCCGCCCTGGAGATCGTGCTTGATGCTGTCGAACATGCCCTGCATCACGCGCGGAATGCCGGCCATGACGAAGACATTGCCGATGCGAAAGCCGGGGGCGCGCGAGACCGGGTTGCGGATCAAGGTTGCGCCTTCGGGCGTATGCGCCATGCGCAGCCGCGCCTCGTTGAGCTCGCCGGGCTTGTAATGCTGCAGGAAGAGGCTGTGCGCCTCGGGATGCAGGGTCCAGGGCAGGCCGAAGGCCTTGGCGATCGATTCCGAGGTGATGTCGTCATGCGTCGGGCCGATGCCGCCGGTGGTGAAGATATAATCGTACTTGGCGCGCAACTCGTTGACCGTGGCGATGATCGTCTCGGCGATGTCGGGAATGACGCGCGCCTCGCGCAAGGTGACGCCGACCTCGTTGAGGCCGGTGGCGATGTAGGCGAGGTTCGTGTCCTGGGTGCGGCCCGAGAGGATCTCGTTGCCGATGATGAGGACGGCGGCGGTGACGATTTTCTCGGTGCTCATGGCTCCTCCCGGCAACGCGGCGGGCTCTAGTTAGACGGAAAGCGCCTGCCGGCACAATGGGCGGCGCTTGCTGCGGCCCGATCGGAACCCTATAGCGCCGCCATGCGCTTTCCCCGGCCGCTCCGCCGCGGCGTCCTGCTGCGGCGCTACAAGCGCTTTCTCGCCGATGTCCGGCTGATGGATGGGACCGAAACCACCGCGCATTGCGCCAATCCCGGCAGCATGCTGGGCCTCTGCGACCCCGGCGCCGAGGTCTGGCTGCTGCCCGCCGCCGATCCCAAGCGGAAGCTCGCCTGGTCGTGGGAGCTGGTCCGCGCCGGCGAGCATCTCGTCGGCATCCACAGCGCCCACGCCAACCACCTCGCCACCGAGGCGATCGCCGCTGGCGGCATCGCGGCGCTGCGCGGCTATTCGGCGATGCAGCGCGAGGTCCGCTACGGCCGGAACAGCCGCATCGACCTGTTGCTGACCGCGCCCCTGCGCCCTATCTGCTATGTCGAGGTCAAGAACGTTCATCTGCGGCGCGGGCGGGACGCCGAGTTCCCGGACAGCGTCACGGCGCGGGGCGCGAAGCATCTGGTCGAGCTCGGCGCCATGGCGGCGGCCGGGCACCGGGCGGTCATGCTTTATGTGGTGCAGCGCAGCGACTGCGCCCGTTTCCGCATCGCCGCCGATATCGACCCGGTCTATGCCATGGCCTTCGAAGAGGCCCGGGCGGCCGGAGTCGAGGTGTTGTGCTATGATTGTCGGGTCGCGACCGACGGCATAGAGATCGAGGCGCCGCTCGAGGTCGCGGCCGGAGCAGGTAGTATATGATGAACTTACAGCAACGTGCGGTGGTGGCCGGAATGAAAGCGCCCGATCCCGAAGAGCGACGCATCAGGGTACATGGTGCCGAGGATTTCGCCGCTATGCGCAAGGCCGGGCGGCTGGCGGCCGAGGTGCTCGATTTCATCACGCCGCATGTCAAGCCCGGCGTCACCACCGACGCGCTCGACCGGCTCTGCCACGGCTTCATCGTCGATCACGGCGCGATCCCGGCGCCGCTCAACTATCGCGGCTTCCCGCGCTCGATCTGCACCTCGATCAACCACGTCGTCTGCCACGGCATCCCGGGCGACCGCAAGCTCGACGAGGGCGACATCCTCAACATCGACATCACCGTCATCCTCGATGGCTGGCACGGCGACACCAGCCGCATGTTCCTCGTCGGCGACAAGGTGCCGTTGAAGGCGCGCCGCCTCGTCGAGGTGACCTGGGAAGCGATGATGCGCGGCATCGCGGCGGTGCGGCCCGGCATGCGGGTCGGCGCCATCGGCCATGCCATTCAAGAGTATGCCGAGGAGCGGCGCTTCTCGGTGGTGCGCGATTTCTGCGGCCATGGCATCGGCCGCATCTTCCACGATGCACCATCGATCCTGCATTTCGGCCGTCCCGAGGACGGGCCCGAGCTGCGCGAAGGCATGTTCTTCACCGTCGAGCCGATGATCAATGCCGGGCGCTGGGAGGTGAAGATCCTCAGCGACGGCTGGACCGCGGTCACCAAGGACCGCTCGCTCTCGGCGCAGTTCGAGCACACCGTCGGCGTCACGCGCGAGGGCTGCGAGATCTTCACCCTCTCCCCCAGCGGCTGGACCCGCCCACCTTACGAAGGTTGAGCCGCGACGGCAGGAAGAGATTGACCACGGGAGACACGGAGGACACGGAGAATAAGTATTTGGCGCGCGAAGCGCGCCATTCTTCGTTTCTCCGTGCCCTCCGTGCTCCGTGGTGAATCGAATCGATGTGAGACGTGCCCTCAGGCGCCTTGCTCGGGGGCGGTGTAAAGGGGTGCGGGTGGCGGTGCGCCGCCTTTGTCGGGCAGCTTCGGCTGCGGCAGCGGATGGAAGACCGGCTCGCGCCTGTCCCAGGAGCGCTCGAAGGGAAGCTGCATGACGATGCCGCCGCCATGCTGGCGCGCATTGTCCTCGATCGCCTGCTGCAGCGCATTCGCCGTCTTTTCGTTCCAGGGCAGCACGTAATAGCGTGGCTCGATCGTGCCGGGCAGCAGCAGCCAGAGATAGATGCCGCTGCCCTCGCGGATATAGGAGCCGAGCACCTTGGCGTCGTGGTCGCCGCTGCGCAGCAATTCGAGCCGCGTCGATTTCGGCCGCCCCAGCATGTCGGAATAGCCGAAGAAGAGGCCGGCGAGCAGCAGCGCGAAACAGCCGCTCAGCAGCGCGCGGCGCCGGGGCCCGCCGAGCGGCAGCCCGACAAAGGTGTAGATGCCGAGCAGCAGCGCCAGCGACAGGAAGGCGAGGACGAAGGTGGTCATTTCCCCGCCTCGCTCTGATGCTGCCAGGCGCTGCGCAGCGATTTGTGGATGCGGTTGAGGCTGCCGGGCACGAGATGGCCCTTGTCGTCGAGCTTGAAGCGGAAGATCGTCGTCTCCTGCCCGACATAGTTGAGATCGACCGAGGCGCGCAGGAGATTGGTGACCTCGCCATCGGGCCCGCGCACCGCCACCTTGGCCACGACCGGCACCGGGAAGTGACCGTCCGCCGAGCGATAGAGATGCGCGTTCACCGTGTACTCGCCGGGCCAGAGGCCGCGGCCATAGGCGATCTCGTAATTCATCGACAGCGGGTCGCCGGAATGGCCGAGATCGTCGCGCAGCAGGTTGAAGATCATGCCGGATTTGTTGGAGTAACCCACCGGCACGTCGCCCGGCGCCTCGACCCAGAGATCGACATCGGCGTCGGTCTTGTCGTCCCAATGGATGTCGACGATGACGCTGCCCGGCGGCGCCGCGCCCTTCGTCTCCTCCTGCTTCTTCGCCACATGCGCCAGGGCCACGGCGCCGATGACGAGATAGGCGAAGACGAGGAGGAACAGCATGTCCCGGAACGAGACATTCATCCCCCGCCACGGCATGGCTCAGCCTGCGCTTTTCGGCTGAGGTTGTGCGCTGAGCAGAATGTGCACGACGCCCGCCCCCTACGACGCTCTCACGGGCGACGGCCGCGTCGCCCCCGCGACAAGGTGTAGCAGGCCATGGTTAAGGAGCGGCTAATTAGCGCAGGCCGTCCTGGCCACGATCATAGAGGAGGCGAGCCCGGATCGTGCCTTCCAGAGCGCGGATCTCCTCCAGGATCGCGCGCGCATCCTCGCCGGTCTGGTCCGCTTCCATGACGACGTAGCCGATCTCGCCATCCGTCTGATAGGACTGCGCCGCGATGTTGACCCCGCGCCGGGCGAAGATTTCGTTGAGCCGCTGCAGCATGCCCGGCAGGTTGCGCTGCACTTGGATGAACCGGGTTCCGGTCGGACGTGCCGGCAGCTGCACCTGCGGGAAATTGACCGCGCCCACCGTCGAGCCGACATCGCTGTAGTCGACGAGCTTGCGCGCGACTTCGGCGCCGATCCGCTCTTGCGCCTCTTCGGTCGAGCCGCCGACATGCGGCGTCAGGATCACGTTCTCGATGCCCTGCAAGGGTGAGACGAAGCGCTCGGCGTTCGAGGCCGGCTCCGACGGAAAGACGTCGACGGCGGCACCGCGCAGATGGCCGTCGCGGAGCGCGGCCGCCAGGGCTTCGAGATCCACGACCGTGCCGCGACTGTTGTTGATGAGGTAAGCGCCCTTCTTCATCCTGCGGATTTCCGCCGCGCCGATCATGCCGTGCGTTGCCGGCGTCTCCGGGACATGCAGGCTCACGACGTCGCTGCGCGCCAGCAGGTCGGCAAGGCTCTCGGCCGGCTCCGTATTGCCATGCCGCAGCTTGTCGGTCAGATCGAAAAAGATGACGCGCATGCCCATGGCTTCGGCCAGGTTCGAAAGCTGGCTGCCGATGTTGCCGTAGCCGATGATGCCGAGCGTCTTGCCGCGGACTTCAAGGCTGTCGGTCGCGGACTTGTCCCAGCCGCCGGCGTGAGCCCTCACGGAGCGGGGAAAGATGCGGCGCAGCAGCATGATGATCTCGCCGATCACCAGCTCCGCGACGCTGCGCGTGTTCGAGAACGGCGCGTTGAACACCGGTATGCCGCGATGCCGCGCCGCGTCCAGATCGACCTGGTTGGTTCCGACGCTGAAGCAGCCGACGGCGATCAGCCGGGAAGCGCCGGCGATCAGCGGCCCGGTCAGCTGCGTGCGCGAGCGGATGCCGAGCAGGTGCACCCCCTCGAGCGCCTGAGGCAGCTCTGCGGGAGCGAGCGCTTGCCGCAGCCGCGTGACGTTCGCGTAGCCCGCCTGCTTCATCAGCTCGACCGCGGCGTCGTTCACGCCTTCGAGCAGCAGGACGCGGATTCGATCTTTGGACAGAGAGAGACGCGCGTTCATGACATCCCTTGGTACCGACAGCAAATCCCGAGCGGGTGTTAGCGGCGAATCCCGTTCGGCGCCAGTGTCCAGGGAATTCGACCTCACACCTCTTGGCGCGCGAGCAGATGCGCGTTGGTGCCGAGCCAGAGATAGCCGATGCAGGCGAGCAGATTGGTGTAGAGCGCGGTGGCGGAGCCGACATAGATCGACGTCACCACCTGCTTGAAATCGGCAAAGCTCTGCCCCTTGTCGGCGGAAAGGTCGCTCACCGTGATGATGAGGCCGAGGACCGTACCCACCATGCCGAGATAGACCAGCGCGTTGCCGGACCAGCGCACGCTCTGCCAGTCCCGGCGCAGCACGCAGACGAGGCCCCAGCCGAACAGTGCGGTGATGAGCCAGCACATACCCGAGTGGTCGGCAGTGTAGGGGCGATAGAGCAGCCCCTCCGCCCAGCAGGCGAGCACCAGCGCAACGCCGATGAGGTTGAGGACGATGAAGCGCGCGAGGAAGGCGGAGGCGGCGGGCGCGGCGAAAGCCCGCCGCAGCCGGCCCTGCTGCTCATGCACCGGCATTCCGTCGGCAGGCGCGAGCGGCGCCGGCGGCGGTACGTCCGGCTTGGCGGGTGCCGGCTTCAGCTTGGCAAGACCTGCGAACATGCTTGGCCTCCTGGACGATCTCGCCCGGGTGCCATCATGCCGCAACGATGATTAAGGGCGGCCTAACCTATGGTGAATAAACCCTGAAACCCTCAAGCGGCGCGCTCGGCATAGGCCGATGCCGCCAATGCGTCGCGGCGGCTTCTGAGCCGGCGCTGAACGTCCCGCACCAGCGCGCGCACGATGTTGTCGCTGAGCCCGTCGCGCGCCATCAGCAGGCGCGCTGCTTCGTCCCGCAGCAGCTCTTCGACCGTCGGCTCGTCGTTGCAGAGGTACATCAGGCACTCCGTGGCGGCCAAAAGAGGATGGCATGGAGCTGCGACAGCTGCGCTACGGCATTGGGGCAAAGTGCGGGCAATTTGGGAGGAGGCTTCAGCTTCTGGCGCCAGACGCGCGATTTCGATAGCGTTGTGGCGAGGAGGGCCGGCCGCAACCCATGGCGAAATCCCGCACCTTGCCCCAGGGCGCCGCCGAGGCGCCGGTGGCGGTGGAAACGCCGCACTATCTCGGCCATCGCGAGCGGCTGCGCGAGCGGCTCCTGGAAGGCGGCACCGATGCGGTGCCGGATTACGAGCTGCTCGAGTTCCTCCTCTATTCGGCGCAGCCGCGCCGCGACACCAAGCCGCTCGCAAAAGCGCTCATGGCTCGCTTCGGCGGCCTCGCCGGCGTGCTCGGCGCCGACCGCGAGGCGCTGAAGGCGGTGCCGGGAATGGGCGACGCGTCGGTTGCGACCTTGCTCGCGGTGCGCGCCGCGGCGGCGCACTTTCTCAAAGCCGGGGTGAAGGAGCGCGAGATCATCTCCTCCTGGCAGGCGCTGATCGACTACTGCACCGCGCAAGCCGGCTTTGCCGAGATCGAGGAATTCCGCTTGCTGTTCCTCGACCGCAAGAACGCGCTCATCCGCGATGAGCGGCAACAGCGCGGCACGGTCGATCATACGCCGGTATATCCGCGCGAGGTGGTGAAGCGCGCGCTCGAGCTCGGCGCCTCCGCGCTCATCATGGTGCACAATCACCCCTCCGGCGACACCACGCCCTCGAAGGCCGATATCGACATGACCCGCGCCGTGGCGAAGGCGCTGACCGCGGTCGGCATCGCGCTCCACGACCATCTCGTCATCGGCCGCGGCCGGCACTCGAGCTTCCGCAGCCTCGGGCTGATCTGACTCGGACGCTCTCCCGACCTGTCGCAATTGCCGCTAGCTTGCGCGGATGACGGGATGGCGCGATCTCGCGCGCGGAGGATGAGGCATGCGCAATCTGCTGACCGACGTCATCGGCATCACGGTCGGACATGCGACGGATCTGGCACTGGGCTCCGGCGTCACCGCGATCTTGTTCGAGCAGCCGGCGGTCGCTGCGGCATCGATGCTGGGCGGTGCGCCGGGCGAGCGGCAGGTCGCCATGCTCGATGAAGGAATGACGCTCGATTCCGTCGACGCCATCGTCCTCGCCGGCGGCTCATCCTTCGGGCTCGACGCGGCCGGCGGGGTGCAGGCGGCGTTGCGCGAGAGGGGGCGCGGCCTTCTGCTGGGGCGCGTGCGCGTGCCGATCGTCGCGCAAGCCATCATCTTCGATCTTGCCAATGGCGGAAACAAGGATTGGGGCCGCTTCGCGCCCTACCGCGAGCTGGGCTATCAGGCGGCGGTGGCAGCAGCCGAGGATTTCGCGCTGGGCAGCGTCGGCGGCGGCACGGGCGCGACGACAGCGACAGTGAAAGGCGGCCTCGGCACAGCGAGCCTCAGCACCACGGCTGGCCACACGGTGGCAGCGCTCGCCGTGGTCAACGCGGTCGGCTCGCCGCTCATCGGCGACGGCCCATGCTTCTGGGCCGCGCCCTATGAGCAAAATGGCGAGTTCGGCGGCCGCGGCTGGCCCGAGAGGATCGACCACGCGCTGCGCCTCAAGCGCGTCCGCGGCACCAGCACGACCATCGGCCTCATCGCCACCGATGCGACGCTGACGAAAGGTCAGGCGAAGCGGCTGGCGATCATGGCGCATGACGGCTTGGCCCGCGCCGTGCTGCCGGCCCACGCGCCGCTCGACGGCGACACGATCTTCGCTGCCGCCACCGGCCTGCGGGCACTGACGGACCCCATCGCGGAGTTGACCGAGCTCGGCTATGCCGCCGCGCTCGCCATGGCGCGCGCCATCGGCCGCGGCGTCTACGAAGCGACCGCGCTGCCGGTGGAAGCGGCGCAGCCCGCTTGGCGCGACTTGTTCGGGTGAGGATGCGCCACCAAAGTCCCTTGCGCAGCGCGTCAGGGACGGGAATAAACCGACGGCATCGGCAATCATGGGCCGCGGGCCGCACATGTCATCAGGGATGCACGAGAGAGGCCATGGAACGCGGGACACGCTACGGCGCCGGCGCGCGCGCCTTCCACTGGATCACCGTTGCGCTGCTGCTGATCATCATCCCGCTCGGCCTCGTCATGGGCGACCTGCCGCGCGGCTTGCTGCAAGACACCCTGTTCATCACTCACGAATCGCTGGGCGTCACCGTGCTCGGCCTCACCCTACTGCGCGCCTTCTGGCGCCTCGCCCATCCGGCGCCGCCGCCTTCGGCCGATCTCGCTCCGCTGGAGCGGCGCGCCAGCGGCGCCGTCCACGCCGCGCTCTATCTGATCCTGCTGGCGGCGCCGATCACCGGCTACCTCTATATCAGCTTCAGGGGCATCACCCTCCACTATCTCGGCCTCGTCGCCGTGCCGGCGCTGGTGGCGCCGGACAAGTCGCTCGCCAAGCTCGCGATTTCGGTTCACGCCGCGCTGCCCTGGGCAATCTACACGCTGGCGGCGCTGCACATCGGCGCTGCCCTGCACCACTACTTCGTGCGGCGCAACGACGTGCTGCAACGTATGCTGCCCTCACTCGATCGGCGGTGATGCCTCCCCCCTCTGTGGCAAAATTCACACTTTCGGGTCAAAGTCGATGGCGTGCTGGATAAAACGCCTCGCCGGTTGTTAATCCCCCGTGGCACAGGTTTTTCCGCTGACCGCGGGGGACAGCGCGGTCGACGATGCTGGGGCAGTGCTAGCCGAGACTTTGGCAGCGTTGCCGGAGGAATGGACCCTCCTGCGCGCGCGCCGTATCGGCGACGCGGCGGCTGACGGCGTCCTCGTTCATCCCGGCATCGGCGTCGCGCTGATCGATCTGGCACCCGAGGCGCCGGAAGCAGCGCGGGCGGCGCTGGGCGGTCGTCTCGAACGCGAGCGTTTCAACCAGTTCTTCCCCGGCGAGCTGCCGATCGTAGCGGTGGGCGTGACCGCGGCGGAGCTCGACTCCGTCGGCGAGAAGCTGCAAGCGGCTTTCGAGGCCGTTCCCAGCCTCGGCATCGCCGATCCGGACTGGGCCGACTCCGTCATCGAGCTGCTGCTGCAGCCGGAAGACATGGCAATGACACCGGTCGGCAGCTTTGCCGCCGGCGAGCCGAGCAGCCCTGCGCCGGCGCCGCCGCGCGCCGATCCGCCGCGGCAAGAGCGCCTGCGGGAAGAGTCCCCACGGGAGCAGCACTTGTGGGAAGAGGGCCCGCAGGCAGAGTACCGGCGGGAGGAGCGCCCGCGGGAAGAGCCGCTCGCGGCAGACCCGTTCCAGGACGAGCCGCCGCTCGGTCGGCGCTTTTATACCGCGCCGCTGCGCGCCGAATTCCCGTCCTATGATCTGCCGCGGCGCCGGCGTCCCGGCCGAAATGCGGCCATCGCGGTTGCCGCCTTGGTGTTGATCGGAGGCGCCATCGCGGCGTGGAGCCTCGGTGGCGACGAGATCGTGCCGACCGCGGCGCTGCGCCAAGCGGAAATCGAGGTGCCGCTGGCCGGGCCGCCGCCGGCCGCCGCACCGACATCACTTCCCGCCCAGAGCAAGACAGAGCCGCCGCCGCTTCCGGCAGCGCCGCCGGTGCTGATGGCGGCGAAACAGATGATTGAGCCGCCGCCGCCGGCGCCACGCCCGACCAAGGTTGCGCCGCTGCCGCAGGTGATGGTCCAAGCAGCACCGCCGCAACCGCCACAGCAATCCGCGCCACAGCCGCAAGCCGCGCCGGTGGAGCCGGCAGCCCGTGAGGCCGCGGCGGCAAAGCCGCATATCGTCCAGCGCAAGCGGCAGCATCCGATTTGGGCGGAGAAGAAGCCGGCCGAGCCGAAACCACAGCGCGAAGCCCAAACCGAAAGCCCAGCCGAGCCCCAGCCGCAGCGCGAGGCGAAGCAGGAGCCGAGCGACACGCAGCAGATGATGCAGCGCGAACTCAACTCGGACGCGTCTCGGCCCGCGACAGCGGAAACCGGCTCGCGGCCGCCGCCGATAGACGCCGACGAATTGCCACCCCTTCCCGCATCCTCGGCTCCGCTGGGGCTCGTGCCTCCGGCCGTGCCGCCCCCGCCCCCATTCCCGCCCCCGGCCGCGGCTCAAGCGGCCCCGCCGCCCTCCGCCGCCGCGGCAACGCTACAAAATGGGGTCGCGACCGGCCCACCGGTGCAGCTGGTGCGGCAGCCCGTCCAAGCGGCGCCGGCCGCGAACGGCGCCGGCGCGCCCGCCGCTGCCAGCGCCGCTACGCCGCAGCGCGAGTGCCGGCCCTACACCTCGACGACGACGCTCACCGGCAACGCCGTGCCGGTCCAGGGCATCGCCTGCCGCGAGGGCGACGGACCCTGGCGGCTGGTCAGCGAGCTGCCGGCGCAGTAGGGCGGCTGTTGCGCGGGCCGGGCGGCTGGGCTAAGCCTTTGCCGCCCTTCGCAAGCGAGCGCTTTGTCGATGATCCCGCGCTATAGCCGGCCGGAAATGAGCGCCATCTGGGCGCCGCAAAACCGCTTCCGCATCTGGTTCGAGATCGAAGCGCATGCCTGCGACGCGCTGGCGCAGGCGGGGATCATTCCGGCGAGCGCCGCCCAGGCGATCTGGACCAAGGGCAAAGGTCCCTACGACATCGAGCGCATCGACGAGATCGAGCGCGAGACGCGTCACGACGTGCTCGCTTTCCTCACCCATCTCGCCGAGCGCATCGGCCCCGAGGCGCGCTTCGTCCATCAGGGCATGACCTCGAGCGACGTGCTCGACACCGCCTTCTCGGTACAGCTGAAGCAGGCGGCGGAGCTGCTGCTCGGCGATCTCGACCATCTCCTCGCCGCGCTGAAGCGCCGCGCTGTCGAGCACAAGCGGACGCTCACCGTAGGCCGCAGCCACGGCATCCATGCCGAGCCCACCACCTTCGGCCTGAAGCTCGCCGGCTTCTACGCCGAGTTCCAGCGCGCGCGGCAGCGCCTCGAAACGGCGCGCGCCGAGATCGCCGTCTGCGCCATCTCCGGCGCCGTCGGCACCTTCGCCAATATCGAGCCGGAGATCGAGAGACACGTCGCGGAGAAGCTGGGGCTCACGCCTGAGCCGATCTCGACCCAAATCATTCCGCGCGACCGTCACGCCGCATTCTTCGCGACGCTCGGCGTCATCGCCGGCTCGGTCGAGCGGCTCGCGATCGAGATCCGCCACCTGCAACGCACCGAAGTGCGCGAGGCGGAAGAGTATTTCGCCCCGGGGCAGAAGGGCTCCTCGGCGATGCCGCACAAGCGCAATCCGGTGCTTACCGAGAATCTCACCGGCCTTGCCCGGCTCATCCGCGGCGCGGTGGTGCCGGCGCTCGAGAATGTGGCGCTCTGGCATGAGCGCGACATCTCGCACTCCTCGGTCGAGCGCGTCATCGCTCCGGACACGACCATCGCGCTCGACTTCGCGCTGACCCGCCTCGCCCAGGTCGTCGACAAGCTCCTGGTCTATCCTGAAGCGATGCGCGCCCATCTCGACCGCCTCGGCGGCCTCGTCCATTCGCAGCGCGTGCTGCTGGCGCTGACCCAAGCCGGAATGAGTCGCGAGGACGCCTATCGCACCGTGCAGCGCAACGCCATGCCGGTCTGGGAAGGCAAAGGCCGCTTCCTCGATCTGCTCAAAGCCGACAAGGACGTGGCGCGGCATTTGGCACCGGCGCAGCTCGAGGCGCTCTTCGACGAGGCCTACCACGTCAAGCATGTCGACACGATCTTCAAGCGGGTCTTCGGCGCGGAATAGAGTGATGCTGCGCGGCGGATGCTTTTGCGGCGATATCCGTTACGAGTTGGTCGGCGAGCCGTTTAACGCCACGTTTTGCCATTGCTCGATCTGTCGCCGGACGAGCGG
>DATIYL010000156.1:0-14161 GCA_035517635.1 Allostellaceae bacterium
TGCTGTTCAAGGCCGCCAGCATCCATCGCGCCCATTTCGACCCCAACCGGGTCCAGGTCAGCCGGCTTCTGTCCATCAAGACCGGCAAATGCCCCGAGGACTGCGCCTATTGCCCGCAAAGCGCCCATTTCGACACCGGCGTCGATGCCTCGAAGCTCGCCAGCGTCGAGGCGGCGCTGGCCGCGGCGCGCGCCGCGCAGGCCGCCGGCGCCACGCGCTTTTGCATGGGCGCCGCCTGGCGCGCGCCCAAGGACCATGATCTCGACGGCGTCTGCGCGATGGTGCAAGGGGTGCGCGCCCTCGGCATGGAGAGCTGCGTCACCCTCGGCATGCTGACGGGCGCGCAGGCGGCGCGGCTCAAAGCCTCGGGTCTCGATTACTACAACCACAACCTCGACACTTCGCCCGAATTCTACGGCGAGATCATCACCACCCGCACCTACGAGGACCGACTCGACACGCTGGCGCATATCCGCGATGCCGGCATCAAGCTCTGCTGCGGCGGCATTGTCGGCATGGGCGAGAGCCTCGAGGATCGCGTCGGCCTCATCTGGATGCTGGCGACGCTGCCCGTCCATCCCGAGAGTGTGCCGATCAACATGCTGGTGCAGGTCGAGGGCACGCCGCTCGCCGGCGCGCGCAAGCTCGATGCCATCGACTTCGTGCGCATGATCGCCGTGGCTCGCATCGCCATGCCGGCCTCCATGGTACGGCTTTCGGCCGGACGCCAGGAGATGAGCGACGAGACGCAGGCGCTTTGCTTCCTGGCCGGCGCCAACTCGATCTTCTCCGGCGAGAAGCTGCTGACCACCGCCAACCCCGAGCATGAGCGCGACCGCCGCCTCTTCGACCGGCTGGGGCTGGTGGCGATGCCGCTCTGAGGCGGGCGTTCACCTGCTATAGTCGCCGGAAACGCGCAACGGGAGGTGTGAGATGCAGCTCAAGGACCAGAAGCTCTTTCGCCAGCAATGCTATATCGATGGCGTTTGGGTCGATGCCGGCAACCGCGAGACCATTCCGGTCAACAACCCCGCCGATAACTCCATCCTCGGCCACGTGCCGAAGATGGGCGCCGACGAGACGCGCCGCGCCATCGAGGCGGCCGAGCGCGCGCTGCCGGAGTGGCGCGCCCGCACCGGCAAGGAGCGCGCCGCCGTGCTGCGCAAGCTCTTCGATCTCATGATGGCGAACCAGGAAGACCTGGCGCAGCTCATGACGGCGGAGCAGGGCAAGCCGCTTACGGAATCGCGCGGCGAGATCGCCTATGCCGCCTCCTTCATCGAGTGGTTCGGGGAGGAGGGCAAGCGCGTTTACGGCGACACCATCCCCGGCCACGGCCGCGACAAGCGGATCGTCGTGCTGAAGCAGCCGATCGGCGTCTGCGCCGCGATCACGCCGTGGAATTTCCCGGCGGCGATGATCACGCGCAAGATGGGGCCGGCGCTGGCGTCGGGCTGCACCATGGTGCTGAAGCCCGCTACGCAGACACCGTTCTCGGCGCTGGCCCTCTGCGAGCTCGCCGAGCGCGCCGGTGTCCCCAAAGGCGTCTTCTCCTGCGTCACCGGTTCTGCGAAAGAGATCGGCGGCGAGATGACCTCGAACCCGATCGTGCGCAAGCTCACCTTCACCGGCTCGACCGAGGTCGGCAAGCTGCTGATGGAGCAGTGTGCCGGCACGGTGAAGAAGCTGTCGCTCGAGCTCGGCGGCAACGCGCCGTTCATCGTCTTCGACGACGCCGATCTCGACGCGGCGGTGAAGGGCGCCATCGCCTCCAAATACCGCAATGCCGGCCAGACCTGCGTCTGCGCAAACCGTCTCCTGGTGCAGGACGGCGTCTATGACGCCTTCGCCAAGAAGCTCGCCGATACGGTCAAAGCGATGAAGGTCGGCACCGGCGTCGAGGCCGGCACCGTCATCGGCCCGCTCATCGACATGAAGGCGATCGAGAAGGTCGAGGAGCATGTCGGCGATGCCCTCAAGAAAGGCGCGCGCGTCGTCGTCGGCGGCCACCGCCACGCCCTCGGCGGCAGCTTCTACGAGCCGACCGTGCTCGCCGACGTCACCACCGACATGATCGTCACCCGCGAGGAGACCTTCGGTCCGGTGGCGCCGCTCTTTCGCTTCAAGACCGATGACGAGGCGATCCGCATGGCCAACGACACCGAGTTCGGCCTTGCCGCCTATTTCTACGGCCGCGACATCAACCGCGTCTGGCGCGTCGCCGAGGCGCTGGAATACGGCATTGTCGGCATCAATGAAGGCATCATCTCGACCGAGGTGGCGCCCTTCGGCGGCGTCAAGGAAAGCGGCCTCGGGCGCGAAGGCTCGAAATACGGCATCGAGGAGTTCCTCGAAGTCAAATACCTCTGCATGGGCGGCGTCACCGGCTGAAATAGGGCGCGGCGGCGCCCCACCTCACCCTCCCGACGCTACGCGTCGGGTCCCTCCCTCTCCGCCCCATTGGAGCGGAGAGGGTTGGGGTGAGGTGGGGCGTTGACGATCGCGCTCGCTGTCGCCGGCATCTCTTGGCCCCAACTTCGCCCATACCTGCCATGCGCCCGCAAGGCACGTACAGCGCTTATCTATCCCCCCGACGCGCAACCCGTTGAGCCCTGCGGGGTCGCCGGGTAGGCTGGGCGCGCGTCTGGGGGCGCGAGCGAGGCAGCATGGCACGATACGATTTCGACATGATCACCATCGGCGCAGGCTCGGGCGGCGTCGCCTCGTCGCGCCGGGCCGGCTCCTACGGCGCCAAGGTGGCGATCTGCGAGGAAAGCCGCGTCGGCGGCACCTGCGTCATCCGCGGCTGCGTGCCCAAGAAGCTCCTCGTCTACGGCGCGCAGTTCGCCGACGCCTTCGCCGAGGCGCCCGGCTTCGGCTGGACGCTGGCGCCGCCGGTGCACGACTGGGCCGCGCTCATTGCCGCCAAGAACCGCGAGATCGACCGCCTCGAAGGCGTCTATCGCGATCTCCTGCGCAATTCCGGCGTGCGCCTCTTCGAAGGCCGCGCCGTGCTCGTCGATCCGCATACCGTCGAGATCGCCGGCCAGCGCATCACCGCCGCCAACATCCTGATCGCCACCGGCGCCCATCCCGTGATGCCGGCGATCCCCGGCATCGAGCACGCCATCACCTCGAACGAGGCGCTCGACCTGCCGCGCCTGCCGCGCCGCATCGTCATCGTCGGCGGCGGCTACATCGCCGTCGAGTTCGCCGGGATTTTCCACGGCCTCGGCGCCGAGGTCACCCTCGTCATCCGCGGCGAGGAGCTGCTCACCGGCTTCGACGACGACCTCCGCGTCGGCCTCGCCCAGGAGCTGCGCCGGCGCGGCCTCGAGATCCGCGCGCGCACCCAGGTGACGCGCATCGAGAAGCGCGCTCACGGCTTCGACCTCACCACGGCGCAGGGCGAGACGCTGTCGGCCGATCTCGTCATGTATGCGACCGGCCGCCGCCCGAACACGCGCGGCATCGGCCTCGAGGAGGCCGGCGTGGTGCTCAACGAGGAGAAGGCGGTCGCGGTCGATGAATGGTCACGCACCAGCCTGCAGCATATCTATGCTATCGGCGACGTGACCGACCGGCTCAACCTCACGCCGGTGGCGATCGCCGAGGGCAGGGCGCTGGCCGAGACCCTCTTCAACCGCAACCCGATCAAGATCGACCACGAGAATGTCGCGACCGCCGTGTTCAGCCAGCCGCCGATCGGCACGGTCGGCCTGACCGAAGCCGAGGCGCGGCGGCGCTACGGCGCGGTCGATATCTACTGCACGCGCTTCCGGCCGATGAAGCACACGCTCTCCGGCCGCGAGGAACGCACCTTGATGAAGCTGGTGGTCGATCGCCAGAGCGATCGCGTGCTCGGCTGCCACATGCTCGGCGCCGACGCGCCCGAGATCATCCAGGGGCTGGCGATCGCCATCACGTGCGGTGCGACCAAGCGCCAATTCGACCGCACCATCGGCATCCACCCGACCGCGGCCGAGGAGTTCGTCACCCTGCGCGACAAGGTGCCGGAACCGAAAGCCGCGGCGGCGGAGTAGCCGCGCTCACCCGCCGACACACGCCGCGCGGTTTCACCGCTTCCTCCCCCGTGTCACTTATGCGTCCTTAGGCAGAGTTGCCTCTGCGCCTCCCTACAACGTGTTGAAGGAGGCGATCTCATGTTGCACATTGATTTGGTGTCCGGCCACATCGCGCGCCTAGAATGCGACGATGCCTCGGGGCGCGGACCTGGGAACGCGGGGGCGTGATGGGGAATCTGCTGATCGTCGATGATCGCATCGACATCTGCGAGCTCGTCCAGAGTCATCTCGTCGAGCAGGGCCACCGCGTCGCCAGCGCGACCGACAGCGCCGCCGCCCGCGCGCTGCTGTCGGGCGAGCGCTTCGATCTCGCGATCATCGACGTGCTGATGCCGGGGGAGGGCGGTCTGTCGCTCGCCGCTTGGACGGCGCGGTTGGGCGTCCGCGTGCTGCTGATGTCGGGCCACCCGCGGACCATCGATCTCGATGCGGATGGGCCGCACTACCCGCTCTTGCGCAAGCCCTTTCGGCTCGCCGATCTCGACGCCGCTCTCGCCGCGCTGCTCGACTTGCCGGTGTTCGGCTCCCGCTGAGCCGGGGCCGAGGCAGTACCCTCTCGCGATGGCATCGAAACCGCGCGAGGCGGTGTTAGCGATAGGCGAGCGGCGCCGGATAGGGGCGCGCCGAAGCGGTGAACGAGGAGAAGCGCGGATGATCGTGCGTGGCCAGGGAAGCGAGCCCGACGAGCTGAGGCCCGGCGCTTTCGTGCGCGAAGCGGCGCGGCGCGCCGAGATCGAACAATGGGCTTGGGGGCGCGTGCGGGCGATGCGTGCTTTCTTCACGCATCTGACGATCTTCGTCGGCATCAATTTCATTCTGTTTCTGGTTGATTCCGCGACCGCCGGCCCGGCGTGGTTCTATGTGCCGATGCTCGGCTGGAGCTTGCTGCTGGCGCTGCATGGGCTGCACGCCTACGATTTGCTGCCGTGGACGACGCAGGGCTGGGAGCAGCGCAAGGTGCGCGAGCTGATTATCGGCCGCATGCGCCAGGAACAGGGGCTCGACGAGCCCTAATCGGCCTCCGCCGGCTGCCCGCGGGCGATCATGCGCTGGCTCACCTGCATGACCGTCGGCACGCCGAGCGCGAAGGAGCAGGCGATCGCCAGAAACACCGCATGCGGCGCCTTGTGGTCGAGCAGCATGCCGAAGAGCAGCGGCGCGGTCGAGGAGCCGAGGTCGAAGCCGGAATAGACGAAGCCGAAGACGCTGCCCGTGCCGATGCCGGCGGCGGCGCGCCGGACCAGCACGTCGCGCGACGGGCCGGTGATGCCATTGGCGATGCCGGCGGCGGCTGCGATTGGCAGGATCAACGCGCCGAGACCAGGCCCCGCGGCGATGGTCGCCATGAGCAGCGCGGCGACGGCGATGCCGCTCATCGCCACCCGGTGATGCTGGCGCGTGTGATCGGCCAGCACGCCGCCGCCGATGATGCCGAGCGCGCCGCCGACGAGATAGAGCGTCAGCGCCAGCGTCGCCAGCTGCAGATCAAGACCATACCCCGTGGTGAGCGCCGTGATCGAGAAGGTCTGCATGCCCGACCCGGCGAAGGAGGTCATGGCGAAATAGGCGAAGGCCATCAGCACCACCGGCGTGCCGATGACGGTGAGATAGGGCGCCCGGCGCTGGCTGGCCGCGCCCTCGGCCGCCACGATATGGGCGTAGTCGAGCACTGGCCGGTTGACGAGGATGAGCGCCGCGACGGCCAGCCCGCCAAGGCCGAGCGCCATCAGCGCGACATGCCAATTGGCGATGCTGGCGATGAACGTCACCAGCAGCGGCGAGGTGGCGTAGCCGAGCGAACCTGAGACGCCATGCACGGCATAGGCGCGGCCGAGCCGTCCTTCGCTCACCCGGTGGCTCAGGATCGTGAGGTCGGCGGGATGGAAGACGCTGTTGCCGAGCCCGGCGATCGGTGCCAGCGGCAGCAACAACCAATAGGAGGAGGCAAACCCCGCCAGCAGGATCGAGCCCGAGAGCACCGCGAGACCGCCGACCAGCAGCCGGTGCGCGCCATAGCGGTCGACCAGCACGCCGGCCGCCGACTGGCCGAGGCCGGAGGCGGCGTAGAACAGGGTGACGAAGGCGCCGAGCGCGATGAAGCTGACGCCGAAAGCGGTATGCAGGATCGGGAAGAGCGGGGGCAGGGCAAGCTGCAGCATGTGGCTGGTGTAATGCGCCACCCCGACAAGCGAGATCACCGTCGCGTCGCGCTCCCCGCGCCGCGGTTCCGCCAGGACCGCCATGCGATTCCGCCCTTTTCTTGCCGGTCCGAAGTCTACCACAGCTCCGGGGAAGCGGGCGGAATGGCTGCCATGCGGGGTAGGCGGGCCTCTATCGCTGGGGGTCCCTGGGGTGGAGGTGACCCAGCGGCAGGGGCGCCGCCACCTTCGCGGTCTGGATGGCGATATTGCTGCGCACTTCCTTGATGATCGTCAGGGCGAGCAGGCGATCGAGGAGAAAGCGCTCGTAATGCTCGAGATCGGGGACCACGACCTCGAGCAGGTAATCCGCCTCGCCCGAGACCATGTGACAGGCGACGACCTCGGGCATGGCGACGATCGCCTCGCGCATCTCGTCGGCGCGCTCATCGGCATGGGCGTCGATCTTGATGCCGATGAAGACCGTGAACCCGAGCCCGATGCGCCGGCGCCCCAGCACCGCGCGGTAGGCCTCGATATAGCCGTCGCGCTCCAGCCGCTGCACCCGGCGCAGGCAGGGCGAGGGCGAAAGCCCGACGCGCTCCGCCAGCTCGACATTGCTGAGCCTGCCCTCCGCCTGCAGCGCGGTCAGGATCCGGCAATCGATGGCGTCCAGGTCCGGATTTGGCATAAGTCACCATTATTGTCTGTCCAGACGGCACGTTATTGCAAAAACCCGCTCGCTCGAAAGCGCAATTCGCAAGGACCTGCCCGGCGCTTGCGCGCCATACTCCGCTCCCCAACCCCGTGAGGAGCATCCCATGACCGCGTCCCATGCTTTGGCGGGCCTGGCCCAGGCCGTGCAGCGCTATTTCGATCTCATGTACGATGCCGACATCACGCGCTTCGACCGAGTGTTTCGCCCGACCGCGCAGCTCCACGGCTTTCGCGACGGCGCAATGACGATGTGGTCGGCGGCGGCCTACAAGGACCTCCTCGCCAGCCGCCCGTCGCCGCGCTCGGCCGGCGCGCCGCGCGAGGAGGAGATCCTGCTCATGGATCTCGCTTCGGAGACCCAGGCGCTGGTGAAGCTGCGCGTCCGCATCCACGCCACCACCTTCGTCGACTATCTCCTCTATCACCGCATCGAAGGCGACTGGCTCATCACCGCCAAGTCCTATCACGTCGAGCAGGTCGAGCCGGCGCCGGTCCGGTGAGGGAATGAGGCTGGCCAAACGCCGCGCGCGGTCGCACAATGTCGCGCGCTGCGCGATCGCGGGCATCCCTGCGATGCGGAAAGGAAGAAGCGATGCGCCGGCTCCCCTCGACCGCTGCCCGGGCCTTGTCGCGTCGCGCGATGCTCGGCACCTTGCTGCTCGCCGGCTGCTCGACCGCGAAGGTGACTTCGAGCAACGAGCTGGGCGCCACCGCCCTGCGCCCTGCCGTCGTCTACGTCACCGATTTCGACATCGACGCATCGCAGATCACCTCGGAGCCAGGGATCATCGGCGCGCGCCCGCTCGGCATCCTGCCGAGCGGTCCCTTGGCCCGTCTGCGCCAGGGCGACCCGCAGAGCAAGGCGCGGCACCTCGTCGATCTCATGGCCGACACGTTGGTGAGCGACCTCACCAAAGCGGGGCTCGCGGCGCGGCGCGTGCCGGCGGGGATGGCGCTCCCCAGCGAAGGCTGGGTGGTGCGCGGCATGTTCCTCCAGGTCGATGAAGGCAATCGCCTGCGCCGCGCCGTGATCGGCTTCGGCGCGGGCGACACGCAGCTTCAAGTCGCCGCGGCGGTCGACGCGCTCTCGGCGGCGCCACCGGCGCCGCTCTACACCGTCGATACCAGCGCCAAGAGCCACGACTTGCCCGGCGCGGTCGTCACCCTCAACCCCTATGTCGCCGCCGCGCGCTTCGTGCTCGCCGGCCGCGATCTCGACACCAACGTCAAGGACACCGCCGGCGCGATCGCCAAGCGCGTCGTCGCCCGCGTCAACGCGACCGTCCCCGCTGCAGCGCGTTAGCGGCCCGCCCAGGGCTCCGCTTCGAACCGCACGAACTCGCCTTCGAGCCGCCACTCCGCTTGCGCCTTCTCGCTGCCGGCAAGGAAGCGGGCGCAGTCCGGCGCGGGATCGGCAGCGCCGAGCGCGCCGTCGGCGCACACCGCACGCGGCACAAAGCTCCCCTCGCTCTGCCATAGGCTGTCGCCCGGCAGGAAGGCGTATTCGAGGCTGTTGCGCGCCAGGGTTTTGAGATCGCCGTAGCTCAGGTGATAGGTGAGCGCGGCGCGCAGAAATTCTTCGCTGAGGTCGATGCGCGAGACGCCTTCGTCATCGGTCGACAGCGCCAGCGGCACGCCGAAGCGGCGATAGGTCTCGAAGGGGTGGCGGTCGCCTTTGATGCCGAGGATCTGGGCGTTGCTGGTGAGGTTGATCTCGACCAGCACATGGCGCGCCGCCATTTCCCGCAGCAGGCCCCAGGGATCGTCCTCATGCAGGACGTCGACGCCATGGCCGATGCGGCGCGCGCCCGCGATCTCGACTGCCTGGCGGATATGGAAGCGGAGGTCCTCCGGCGGCACCAGCCCGGGCGCGAGCTCGCCCGCATGGAGCGTGAGCTTCACCTCGGGCCATTCTTTGCCGAGGAATCCCAGCATGCGCATCTGCAGGGTGTAGTCGCGCAACGTGACGGGATCGTCCTCCGGTGCGACGAGGTTGAGGCCGACGACGCGCGGATCGGCCTTGGCCAGCTCGAAGGCGAGCAGGTCTTGGGCGAAGACCTGTTCGCGCGGGAAGGTGCGGATGACCTGGGCGAGGTAGCGTATCTCGACCTTGCAGCCCGGCTTCGCCGCCGCGCCGTCGCAGCCGAGCCGCTGGCGCAGGATCGCCTCGTTCCGATCGAGATCGGCGCGCACCGGGGCGATGATCTCGGCGAGCCCCGCCGCCAGCAGCTTGTCCTGCAGCCGCGCGAGATCGCTGTCCCAGCCGACCAGCGCGCCGAGCTTGCGCGCCGCATCCATGCCCGGCGAGACCATCAGCTCGAGATAGGAGACATGGTCCTCGGCGGCGCGCTCGGCTGCTTCCGCCAGCATGTCGCCGCCGCGGCGCTGTTCGGCGGCGTCGAACTTGGCAAAAGTAGCGAAGAAATGGTCGTGGCCGGATTGCCGATAGAGGCGGTAGTTGCGCATCGACAGCGCGTCGATGAGCTTCGAATAAAGCGCATCGTCGCCATAGACCTGCGCCGCGGGGATCGCCCGCGGCGCGGCGCAAGGCGGCCGGGTCAGCGCCATCGCTTGCTTGTCGACGCAGAGCCCGTCATGCGCCGCCCAGGCGATAAAGCTCTCGGCATAGATCGCGCCCGAGAGATGATTGTGCAGATCGCCGCCTTTCGGCATCTGCCGCAAGAAGGCGCCGAGCAGCGGCGGGTCGCCGCGGATCGCATCGAAATAGTGGGCCGTGCGCGCTTCGTCGCCCGCCGACGCTGGCGGAGCAGGCGCCGTTGGAGCGGGGAGAGTTGCCGTTGTCGGCGCAGCGGGCGGAGCGCTCGGCGCGGGCGCGGCGCAGGCGGCGAGCAGCGCCAGCACGAGCATCGCCGGGGCCAAAGGGAAGATGCAGGCTCTGTCGCTCGCCACGGCTTCACTCGAAGAACTGCGGTTGCGCCGGCTCGGCCTCAGAGCCGAGTGGCGGCCAGGATAGCGGCAAAGATTCAAGGAGGCGACGGCGGCGTTGCTTATGGATTCCCGCTTTCGCGGGAATGACGCAATAGTTTGATTTTACATCAAAATTCGTCGCCCCCGCGAAAGCGGGGGTCCATTTTGACGCCGCACGATGGCCGACGATAGGAGGTGCAGCTTGCTAGTCTCCTCGCGCCCCACTCCTTCACCCGCCCGCCCCCACACCCTCCCGGCCGCCCGCTGGCGTTTCCCGGGAAAACCGGATATTGCTTAGCGTTTACCCGCACTCTTTGCGTGCGTTGTGAGGCGATGATGGCGCAGCGATGGAGCCCCGAGACCTGGCGCGGCAAGCCGGCAAAGCAATTGCCGGGCTATCCCGATGACGCGGCTGTTGCCGCGGTCGAAGCGACCTTGCGCAACTATCCGCCGCTGGTCTTTGCCGGCGAGGCGCGGCGTTTGAAGAAGGCTTTGGCCGAAGTGGCGCAAGGCCGTGCTTTTCTGCTGCAGGGCGGCGATTGCGCCGAGAGCTTCGCCGAGTTCCATCCCAACAACATTCGCGACACCTTCCGCGTGCTGCTGCAGATGGCGGTGATCCTGACCTACGGCGCCGCCTGCCCGGTGGTGAAGGTGAGCCGCATGGCGGGGCAGTTCGCCAAGCCCCGCACCTCCGACCAGGAGACGCAGAACGGCGTGACCTTGCCCGCCTATCGCGGCGACATCATCAACGCCATGGAGTTCTCGCCGGCGGCGCGCAAGCCCGATCCGCAACGCATGGTGCAGGCCTACAGCCAGGCGGCGGCGACCTTGAACCTGCTGCGCGCCTTCGCCCAAGGCGGCTATGCCGATCTCCACCGCGTCCATAGCTGGAACCAGGGCTTCGTCGCCGAGAGCCCGGCGGGCGAGCGTTATCGCGAGCTGGCCGACCGCCTCACCGAGACGCTCGACTTCATGGCGGCCTGCGGCCTCACCTCGGAGACGACGCCGCAGATCCGTGAAACCGATCTCTTCACCTCGCATGAGGCTCTGCTGCTCCCCTATGAGCAGTCGCTGACCCGCGTCGATTCCACCAGCGGCGATTGGTACGATTGCTCGGCGCATATGCTGTGGATCGGCGACCGCACGCGCCAGGCCGACGGCGCCCATGTCGAGTTCCTGCGCGGCGTCAAGAATCCGATCGGCATGAAATGCGGGCCGAGCCTCGATCCCGCCGATCTCTTGCGCCTCATCGACGCCCTCAACCCCGACAACGAGCCGGGGCGGTTGACGCTGATCGCGCGCATGGGCGCCGACAAGGTCGAGCAGAAGTTGCCGCCGCTCATCCGCGCCGTCGCGCGCGAGGGGCGCAAGGTGGTGTGGTGCTGCGATCCCATGCATGGCAACACCATGGTCTCCTCGATCGGCTACAAGACGCGCTCGGTCGATCGCATCCTCGCCGAGGTCAAAGGCTTCTTCGCCGTCCACGAGGCCGAAGGCAGCTACGCCGGCGGCGTCCATTTCGAGATGACCGGGCAGGACGTCACCGAATGCATCGGCGGCGCGCAGGCGATCACCGAGACCGCGCTCGCCGACCGCTACCACACGCATTGCGATCCCCGGCTCAATGCGAGCCAGGCGCTGGAGCTCGCCTTCCTCATCTCGGAAGCCCTCAAGAAGAAGCGCGTCGGCGAGGTGCGCCGGCGCGCCGCCGCGTCCTCCTGAGCGCCGGCGCCGGAGGAGGGGGGATCTCGATGCGGCCCGAGCCCAAGGATTTGCCGCGCCTCACCGACAGCTATTTCCTGCGCACCAAGGAAGTGGTGCGGCATTTCGGCGACCGGCAGGCGACCTACGCCATCTTCATGCGCCGGCCGGTGATCTGCACGCCGAAGCTGATGCTCGATTTCCTCGACGCGATGGCGGCGGAGCGGCAGACCAAGTTCGCGATCGAACTCAACTACGCCGAAGGCGATTGGGTCGGCGCCGGCGAGCCGCTGATCTATGTGACGGGCTCGCTCTATCACCTCGTCGATCTCGAGACGGTTTACCTGCAGAAGCTCGGCCCCGCTTGCGTTGCCGCCTACAACGCCTACGCTATGGCGGTCGATCTGCCGAAGACGGCGTTTCTCGCCATGGATGCGCGCCACTGCGCCGGCGCCGAGATGGCGGAGATGATGGCCTATGCCGCCTCGGTCGGCTCCGCCGCGGCAAAGCGCGAGGTCGGCGCGCGCGGCTTCGTCGGCAATGCGACCGACGCGACCGCGCATTTCTTCGGCAACGAGACCGGGCTCGGGACCATGCCGCACGCCCTCGTCGGCTATGCCGGCTCGACCTTGCGCGCGGCGGAAATGTTCCACGAAACCTTTCCGACAGAGCCGCTCACGGTTCTCGTCGATTATTTCGGGCTCGAGACCACCGACGCGCTCGCCGTGTGCCGCCGCTTCCCCGAACTCGCCGCCGCGGGCCGGCTCGCCATGCGCATCGACACTCATGGCGGCCGCTATGTCGAGGAGCTCGATCTCGCGCGCTCCTACGACGTGCTCGAGCGCCACGCGCCGCAGGCGATCCGCGGCTACCGCACCGAGGCCGAGCTGCGCTATCTCGTCGGCACCGGCGTCAGCGCCGCCGCCATCTGGCATATGCGCCAGCGCCTCGACGCCGCCGGCTTTCCCAAGGTCAAGATCGTCGCCAGCTCGGGCTTCACCCCGGCGAAATGCCGCATGATGTCGGTCGCCGGCGCGCCCATCGACGTCGTCGGCACCGGCTCCTATCTGCCGGAGCTCTGGACCGAGACCTACGCCACCGCCGACATCGTCGCCTATGACGGCAAGCCGCTGGTCAAGAAAGGCCGCGAGTTCCTAATGCGGAAGCGGGAGGGGTAGTTTTGTTAGTTGTCAGTTATCAGTTATCAGTCGTCAGTTCGGCCTCTAGCTGATAACTGACGACTGAACACTGACGACTCATGCTTACGCTCTACAACACCCTCACGCGCCGCAAGGAACCCTTCACGCCGCTCGACGCGAAGAATGTCCGCCTCTACGTCTGCGGCCCTACCGTTTACGACCTCGCGCATATCGGCAATGCGCGGCCGGTGATCGTTTTCGATGTGCTCTACCGGCTGCTGCGCCATCTCTACGGCGTTGCCCATGTGCGCTATGTCCGCAACATCACCGATGTCGACGACAAGATCATCGCCGCCGCGCATGACAGCGGCGAGGCGATCCGCGCGCTGACCGAGCGCACCGTCCGCATCTTCCACGAGGACGTGGCGGCGCTGCTCTGCTTGCCGCCCGATGTCGAGCCGCGCGCGACCGAGCATGTGGCGCCGATGATCGTCATGATCGAAAAGCTCATCGCCTCGGGTCACGCCTATGTCGCCGATCGTCACGTGCTGTTCGCGGTGCCGAGCATGGCCGAGTATGGCCGGCTCTCCGGCCGCTCGCGCGACGAGATGATCGCCGGCTCCCGCGTCGAGGTGGCGCCCTATAAGCGCGATCCCGCCGATTTCGTGCTATGGAAGCCATCCTCCGCGGAGCAGCCGGGCTGGGAGAGCCCGTGGGGCCGCGGCCGGCCCGGCTGGCACATCGAATGCTCCGCCATGTCCGAGGCGCATCTCGGCGAGACCTTTGACATCCATGGCGGCGGGCTCGACCTCATCTTTCCGCATCACGAGAACGAGATCGCGCAGAGCATCTCGGCCCATGGCGGCAGGCCCTTCGTGCGCTACTGGATGCATAACGGCTTCGTCATCGTCGAGGGCGAGAAGATGTCGAAATCGCTCGGCAATTTCCGCACCATCCGCGACGTGCTCGGCGAAGCGCCGGGCGAAGCGGCGCGCTATGCCATGCTGATGAGCCACTATCGAGACCCGCTCGACTGGACCGCCGACCGCCTCGCCGAGGCCAGGCACGCGCTCGACCGCTTCTACCTCGCGCTGCGCCTGGAAACGGCGCCGGCCGCCGCCGCGCCGCCTGCGCCGGTGCTGGCCGCGCTCGAGGACGACCTCAACACGCCGCTGGCGCTGGCTGCGCTCCACGACAGTCTCTCGGCGCTCAACAAAGCAAACGTGCCCGAGGAGAAGCGGCGCCTAGCCGGAGAGCTCCGGGCGGGCGGCGCGCTGCTCGGCCTTTTGCAGCAGGATGCTCAAGCTTGGCTCAAAGGTGAAGCTCGGCTTGTAGCCGATGCAACAGTTATAAATCCTCGTATAGACGAACTCGTTCGGCAGCGGACTGAGGCGCGAAGGAGCAAGAACTTTGCGCTAGCGGACACCATTCGCGCGCAGCTGGCTATGGAAGG
>DATIYL010000157.1:0-6157 GCA_035517635.1 Allostellaceae bacterium
AGCTGCCGATATGCTGCAAATTCAGCGGCTTAAATGGTGCTGCCGCACAGGATTGAACTGTGGACCTCTCCCTTACCAAGGGAGTGCTCTACCACTGAGCTACGGCAGCATCCGGCGGTGTCGGCTCGGACCGGCGGTGGCGCGAGGAAATACACGAGGCGGCGGGGCTTGGCAAGGCGCAGCGCCAGGGGCGGCCGCTGGAACCGGTGCCGCGCCGTGCCGTTCGCGGTGAATGCCTGCCGAAGAAAGAGGCATCCCGTGGGAGACGAGACAGCCTTTCTGAGCCGTGAGCAAGCCTATGTCGTGCTCAACGACATCGTGCGCGACGTGCTCGGCTGCGATGCGGTCGCGCTCGAAGATGCGACGCGGGCGGACGACGTGCCGGGTTGGGACAGCCTTGCCCAAATCGGCGTGCTGGCGGCGGCAGAAATTCGCTTTGGAGTCGAAATCCGCTCGGCGGAGGCCGACCGGCTGCGCTCCTTCGGCGATCTCGTCGACCTTATTCTGCAAAAGCGGCCACATCTGCCGTGACCTTCGGGAGCATTTTGGCTCCCGCCCGTTGACCCCACGGGAGGGCGATGCACCGTGTTTACGACCCCTTTGGACGAGGATCATGCGACCAGCGACGTGCTCGAGGCCTTTCAGAGCGCGCGCACGGCCGGGCGCTCGCCCGTCGAATGCTACCGCGCCGGGGTTGACGCCTGGCGCCGGCATCACCCTGACCAGGCGCCGGAATACGCCGCAAAACGGGCGGTGGCGGTGATCCTGGCGCACAATATCGAGCTCAAGGTCGGCGAATAGGACCGGCTTGACCGGACCTCACCGGCCGCCGCACCATCGCCGCCATGTCCGAGCCGGAGAAGCCACCACCCCATATGACGCCAGAGGGCGCGGCCGCGGCCAAGCGCCGGGAGGAGCGGCTGGCGGCGGCGCTCCGGGCCAATCTCGGCCGCCGCAAGGCGCAGTCCCGCGAGCGGGCGGCGGCGCCCCCGCCGGCGCCTGAGGCGCCCAAAGAGGGGGGCTGAGGGGGGCTGGGGCCGCGCTTGAGCGCCGCGGGTTCATCCCTTACAACCCCTGACGGAACGATTACCATTTTCGCCACAAAGTGGCGGTAGAACGCGCGCTTTCCGATCGGTTTCGGTCGACAGCGCAGGACTTTCAAGACCATGGACAGAATCCGTATCCGCGGCGGCAGGCCGCTCTCCGGCAAGATCGCCATCGGCGGCGCCAAGAACGCGGCCTTGCCGCTGATGGCGGCGTCGCTGCTCACTGAAGAGAAGCTGGTGCTGACGAACCTGCCGCGGCTCGCCGACATCACCACCCTGTCGCACCTCTTGGTGCAGCACGGCGTCTCCATCACCATGAACGGCGCCAAGCCCGAGGAGAGCGGCCATGTGCTGGAGCTGCGCGCCCGGCGCATCGCCAACACCACGGCGCCTTACGATCTCGTGCGCAAGATGCGCGCCTCGGTGCTGGTGCTGGGGCCGCTGCTGGCGCGCTGCGGCGAGGCCAAGGTGTCGCTGCCCGGCGGCTGCTCGATCGGGCCGCGGCCCGTCGACCTGCACCTGAAAGGGCTGGAGCGGCTCGGCGCCACCGTCGAGCTGCACCAGGGCTATATCGAGGCGACGGCGCGAAAGGGGCTGGTGGGCGCCGAGATCATCTTCCCCGTGGTGTCGGTCGGCGCGACCGAGAATCTGATGATGGCGGCGACGCTCGCCGAGGGTGAGACGACCCTCGTCAATGCGGCGCGCGAGCCGGAGATCGTCGACCTCGCCCGCTGCCTCACCGCGATGGGCGCCGAGATCGACGGCGCCGGCAGCGACCGCATCCGCATCCGCGGCGTGAAGCGCCTCGCCGGCGCGCGCCATCGCGTGATCCCCGACCGCATCGAGACCGGAACCTACATGATGGCGACGGCGATCACCGGCGGTGCGGTCGAGCTGGTCGGCGCCGAGTACGCGGCGATCGCGGCCGTGGCGCGCGTCCTCGAAGGCGCCGGCGTCGAGGTGACGGAGACGCCCAAAGGCATCGCCATCCGCCGCCGCAACGGCCGGCTCAACGGGGTCGATGTCATGACGGAGCCGTTTCCGGGCTTCCCCACCGACCTTCAGGCGCAGATGATGGCGACGATGACCACCGCGGACGGGGCGGCGATGATCACCGAGACGATCTTCGAGAACCGCTTCATGCATGTGCCGGAGCTTTGCCGCATGGGCGCCAACATCAACGTGCACGGCGCCTCGGCCATGGTGCGGGGCGTGCCCAAGCTGGCCGGCGCGCCGGTGATGGCGACCGATCTGCGCGCTTCGGTGTCGCTGGTGCTGGCGGGGCTCGCCGCCGAAGGCGAGACCGTCATCAACCGCATCTACCATCTCGACCGCGGCTATGAGCATCTCGAAGAGAAGCTTGCCGCCTGCGGCGCCGAGATCGAGCGTCTCGTCGGCGATTGAGACGGAGACGGCATGGCGGATCCGCTGAAGCTGCGCGGCGAGGACGAGGAGGATCTCGGAGTCATCTCGGCGATTCTGCAGGATGCGCTCGTCGCCGTCGGCGAGATGGCGTGGCTGCCGGAGGAGCGGCGCTTCGCACTGGTGGCCAATCGCTTCCGCCGCGAGCTGCCGGACAGCGGCGCGCGGCGCAATCTCGAGCGGCGCCTGTCGGGTCTGCGCTTCGACGAGGTCAAAGCGGTGCAGCGCCGCGGCTTCACTCCGCGCGAAGCCGACCGCCTGCTGGTGCTGCTGGCGATCCGCGCCGAGGCCGGCGGCGTCCGCCTCGACTTCGCCGGCGGCAGCAGCATCCGGCTGGAAGTCGAGCGCATCCTGTGCCATTTAGATGACCTGGGCGAGCCTTGGCCGACCCGTTGGCACCCCAGGCACCCCGTCGAAGACGACGCCGGGTAGAGCAAATTCCGATGAGGCGAAAGGACTTCTTTTCCTGCCGTCCCCGCGCAGGCGCTACGGAGTGTACAAAATCGCACAGCGATGCCATGTCTAGAATTTCGCCTTGCCCGCGAAAGCGGGCATCCAGGAGCTTCAGCCGCGATGAGCGGGCGCATGGCTCTGAGTCCCCGCTTTCGCGGGGACGGCGGAAATGAGGTTGGGATCGCAGTATTTTTCCCGCTTTTGCGGGAAAGGCGATAGTGACGTGATTCTCGTTCAGCGAACCACGTTCTAGGAACCGGTTTGGGAGAGTACGCGTGCGCGGTAACGAAACGCTGATATTGGCGCTGCCCAAAGGCCGCATCCTCGAGGAGGCGCTGCCGGTCGTGCGCCGCGCGGGCATCGAGATCGAGCGCGCCTTCGACGACCCGGAATCGCGCCAGCTTCGCTTTGCCACCAACCATCCGGAGCTCGACGTCATCCGCGTGCGCAATTTCGACGTCGCCACCTTCGTCGCCTTCGGCGCGGCGCATCTCGGCGTTGCCGGCAACGACGTGCTGATGGAGTTCGAATATCCCGACATCTATGCGCCGCTCGACCTCAAGGTCGGGCGCTGCCGGCTGGCGGTGGCGGCGCCGGCGGAGGATGCCGGGCGCGACGATCCCGCGCGCTGGAGCCGTGTGCGCATCGCCACCTCATATCCCGAGATCACTCGCCGGCATTTCGCGCGACGCGGCGTGCAGGCGGAATGCATCAAGCTCAACGGCGCGATGGAGCTCGCGCCGAGCCTCGGCCTCAGCCGGCAGATCGTCGATATCGTGCAGTCGGGCTCGACGCTGCGCGCCAACGGTCTTGTCGAGATCGAGCACATCGCCGACATCACTTCGCGCTTCATCGTCAACCGCACAGCGCTGAAGACGCGGGCCGAGGAGGTCACCCTCTGGATCGAGCGCTTCCGCGAGGCGGCCGATGCCGCTTAGGCTCAGCACGCGCGCGCCGGGCTTCGCCGCTGACTTCGCCGCGCTGCTCGCGGCCAAGCGCGAGACCGAGGCCGATGTCGATGCCGCCGTGGCAGCGATCCTCGCCGAGGTGAAGGCGCGCGGCGATGCGGCGGTGATCGAGTATACGCGGCGCTTCGACCGGCTCGAGCTCACGCCGGCGACGATGCGCGTTTCGGCGCGCGAGATCGCCGACGCCGCCAAATCCTGCGCCAGCGAGACGATGGCGGCGCTGCGCCTCGCGGCGGAACGCATCGAGGCCTATCACCGGAAGCAAGTGCCGGCGGATCTCGACTACAGCGACGCGACGGGCGTGCGGCTCGGCTGGCGCTGGCGCGCGCTCGGCGCGGTCGGGCTCTACGTGCCGGGCGGGACGGCGGCCTATCCTTCGTCGGTGCTGATGAATGCCATCCCGGCCAAGGTGGCTTGTGTCGAGCGCCTCGTCATGGTCGTGCCGGCGCCCGACGGCGTGCTCAATCCGCTGGTGCTGGCAGCGGCATCGCTCGCCGGTATCGATGAAATCTATCGCATCGGCGGGGCGCAGGCGGTGGGCGCGCTCGCCTATGGCACGGCGACGGTCGCCGCGGTCGACAAGATCGTGGGGCCGGGCAATGCCTATGTCGCGGCGGCGAAGCGGCGGGTCTTCGGCACGGTCGGCATCGACATGATCGCCGGACCCTCGGAGATTCTCGTCGTCGCCGATGGGCAGAACGACCCTGCCTGGATCGCCGCCGATCTGCTGTCGCAGGCCGAGCATGATGCGGCGGCACAGGCGATCCTGATCACCGATGACGACGCCTTCGCCGATGCCGTGGCACGCGCCGTGGAGGCGCATCTGGCGCAGCTGCCGCGGCAGTCGATCGCCGGCGCGAGCTGGCGCCAGAACGGCGCGCTCATCACCGTGGCAGGTTGGGACGAGGCGGTGCCGCTGATCGACCGGCTGGCGCCGGAGCATCTGGAATTGGCGCTCGCGGATCCCGAGGCTCTGGCGGCGCGGGTGCGCAATGCCGGCGCCATCTTTCTCGGCCGCTACACGCCGGAGGCGGTGGGCGATTATCTCGGCGGGCCCAACCATGTGCTGCCGACGGCGCGCAGCGCGCGGTTTTCTTCCGGGCTCGGCGTTCTCGACTTCATGAAGCGCAGCTCGCTGCTGGCCTGCGATGCCGAGAGCCTCCGTGCCTTGGGTCCGGCGGCGGTGACGCTCGCCCGCGCCGAAGGCCTCGACGCGCATGCCCTGTCGATCGCCTTGCGGCTCAACCTGCCGCGCAGCGGATGACGGCGGAAACCGACCGGCGCATCGTCAAGATCACTCTCGACGAGCGTACGGTCGTGCGCCGCAACGCCGATATCGAGCACGAGCGTGCGGTCGCCATCTTCGACCTGCTCGAGGAGAACAGCTTCGCCCCGGCGGGCGATCGGCCGGGACCCTTCAACCTCCATCTCGGCATCGAAGAGAACCGCCTCGTCCTCGACATCCGCTCGGCGGCGGATGAGCCGCTCGACCGCGTGGTGCTGCCGCTGACGCCGTTCCGCGGCATCGTCAAGGACTACTTCCTGATCTGCGAGAGCTATTTCAGCGCCATTCGCACGGCGAGCCCGTCGCGCATCGAGGCGATCGACATGGGCCGCCGCGCGCTGCACAACGAAGGCTCGGAGCTGCTGCGCGAGCGGCTGGCGGAACGGGTGGCAGTCGACCTCAACACCGCCCGGCGCCTCTTCACGCTGCTGTGCGTGCTGCATATCCGGGGGTAGCGGCATGGCGCGTCTGCCGTCCAGCGTGCTGTTCGCCTGCACCTTCAACTCCATCCGCTCGCCGATGGCGGAGGCGCTGCTGAAGCATCTGCATGGCCGGCATATCTATGTCGATTCCGTCGGCGTCCGCGCCGAGGAGATCGATCCCTTCGCCGTCGCGGTGATGGACGAGATCGGCATCGACATCAGCAAGCATCGCACCAAGACCTTCGAGGAGCTGGAGGACACCTCCTTCGATCTCGTCGTATCGCTGTCGCCCGAGGCGCAGCATTCGGCGGTCGAGCTCACCCGCACCATGTCCTGCGAGGTCGAATTCTGGCCGATGCTCGACCCCACCGCCGTCGAAGGCAGCCGCGAAGAGATGCTGGGCGCCTATCGGCTGGTGCGCGACCATCTGCGGCGGCGCATCCTCGAGCGGTTTCCGCTCAATCCCGGCGGCGGCGGGCTACGTTGACACCCCTCTTGACCCGCCGCCCGCGCCCCACGATCTTTGGTGCGGCTTTGAACCCGCCCCAAGCGGGTCGGTAA
>DATIYL010000158.1:0-16484 GCA_035517635.1 Allostellaceae bacterium
GGCCAGCCGATCGTCGTCTCGCATCCCGACAGCGAATATGCCGCGATCTTTCGCCGCATGGCAGCGCGCCTTGCCGCGAAGCTCGGCAGCGCGCAGCGGCAGGCGCCGCGGATCGTCGTCGAGTAGCGCTAGGCTGTGGCGAATCACGTATTAATCGCACACTAATAACGAGCGATCGACACGAGCGTACCGCGGCCATTGCGCTTTTCTGTTCCGCCGACCGCGGCGTTCGTTGTATAAGGCAACCCAATCAACCAACAGCTGCGGGTGGCGTCCCAGACTTGATCAGGATGCGCACGTCCATTGCTTGCACGATCTCGCCGGTCATCGCCGCCGCTTTCTCTCCCCCGCTGCTCGCGCCCTCGCCTGCTCGCCCCACAGCCGACTAGCGTTCGCGGGTTCGGCCGGTCGGCGTGACGTCCCTGCCCGCCATCGCCGAGGCCTATCGCCGCTGGACGAGCGGCGAGGCCATGCCGGCCGAGCGCCTCTGCCACGAGATCCTCGCAGCCTCTCCGGAAGACGCGCGGGCGCTCCACCTGCTCGGCGTCATCGCACGCGCCCAAGGCCGTCCGGACTTCGCCCGCGACTATCTGGAGCGCGCCTGCCGCGCGCCGAATACGCCGTCCTTCATGCTCGACGATCTGGCCGAGCTGCAGCTCGAGGCCGGGCGTTTGGCGGAGGCGGAAGCGACGGCGCGGCGCGCGCTGCAGGCGCCGGGCGCTGCCGCGACCGCCTGGCACCGGTTGGCGCTGGTGCTGCTGCGCTCCGGCAAGCTCGAGGAGAGCCGCGCCGCGCTCGAAAAGGTGGTCGAGCTCGAGCCTGCTTCCATCGAGGCGCGCAACAACCTCGGCATCGTGCTGCAGCGCCTGGGCGCGCTCGAACCCGCCGCCGAGATCTATCGGAGCGCGCTGGCGCGCGATGCCGAGAACGCGGCGGCGCATAGCAACCTCGCCTCGGTGCTCAGCGAGCTCGGACAGTTCGAGGGCGCGCTCGGCCATGCCCGGCACGCCATCGCGCGCGAGCCGCGCCTGGTCGGCGCGCATGTCTATGCCGCCCTGGCCGAAGCCGGTCTCGGCCGGTACGAGGCATCGCTCGACTGGCTCGACCGCGCTTTGGCGCTGGCACCCGACAGCGTTCCCGTCCTGACGGCGCGCGCCGACGCATTACGCCGGCTCGAGCGTTTCGAGGAGGGACTCGCCGCTTGCCGGCAGGCCGTGGCATTGGCGCCGGAGAATGGCGAGGCCTGGAATACCCTCGGCCTCCTCTGCCACGCCCTCGGCCGCGACGCGGAAGCGATCGCCGCTTTCGACGAAGCCGCCCGCAGCCTGCCGCAGCCCGGAACGGCGCTGGCCAACAAGGCGACGATCCTGCTCGAGATCGGGCGCAGCGCCGAGGGAATGGCGGCGCTCGAGGCCGCGCTCGCCGTCGAGCCCGATCTCGCCGTCGCCTGGTACACCCGCGCCGACGCCAAGACCTTCATCGCCAGCGATCCCGACATCGCCGTCATGGAGCAGTTCCTCAAGGTCGCGGAAAGCCGGGGCGACCGCCCGTCGGCGGGCCAAAGCGAGCAGCGCCGGCTGCTGCTGCATTACGCTCTCGGCAAAGCCTATCTCGACGCCCTGGACGGCCCCCGCGCCTTCCAGCACCTGAATGCAGGGAGCCGCCTCAAGCGCCAGTCGCTGCCCTACGATGCCGAAGCTTCGGCGCGCTCGATGACGGCGATTGCGGAAAGCTTTCCGGCGGCGCTCTTTGAGCGGCTGCGCGATGCGGGCGAGCCTTCGGAACTGCCGATCTTCATCATCGGCATGCCGCGCTCGGGGACGACGCTGGTTCAACAGCTTATTGCGTCGCTTCCCGGCATCCATACCGCCGGCGAGCCGCGCTACGTCGAAACCCTGGTCGGCGAGCTCGGTGCGGCCTTTCCCGGCGCCATCGACAGGCTGCCGAGCGAGCGCTTCGCCGCGCTCGGTAAGCGCTATCTCGCGCTCGCAACCGCCCCGGCCGCGGCGGCAAAGGCGCGGCACATCATCGACAAGCTGCCCAAGAATTTCCTTTATGCCGGGCTCATCCATATGATGCTGCCCGGAGCGCGCATCATCCATTGCCGGCGCAATCCCATCGACACGTGCCTCTCCTGCTATTCGAAGCTGTTCACGACCGGCCAGGAATTCTCCTACGACCTGCGCGAGCTCGGCGCTTTCTATCGCAGCTACGAAGCGATGATGGCGCATTGGCGGGCGGTGCTGCCGCCGACGCGTTTCATCGAAATCGACTACGAGAAGGTCGTCGCCGATCTCGAGGGCGAGGCGCGCCGGCTCCTCCAGTTCTGCGGGCTGCCCTGGGATCCCGCTTGCCTGCGCTTCCATGAAAACGCCCGCATCGTGCGCACTGCCAGCATGAATCAGGTACGGCGGCCGCTCTATACCAGCAGCGTCGGACGCTGGCGGCGCTTTCGCACCGAACTCGCCCCGCTGCTCGAAGCGCTCGGCTGCGCGTAGCCGCTCAGCCTTCGCGTCCCAGCACCGCCATCAGCTCGGCCCATTCGCGCTTGCTCATGCCGCTTTCCTCGGGGGTCACGGTCTCGCCGGCCAGGAGGCGGCGCACCACCGCAAGGCCGCGCTCGGAGAGCTGCGCGCCGCCGAGGCGGTATTGGCGGAACGCCTCCGCGGTCATCGGGACCCAGCGCTCGACGGTTCCGATCATCGCCTCGGCATAGGCGCGAATTTCGTACTGGGCGTGAGCGTCCGCGCGCAGGCTGAGGAAATTGAGCAGGTTGTGCAGGTCCGTCTTCCAATACCACTGCGTATAAAAGTTGAGCGACAGGTTCATCCGCGCCAGCTCGCGGGCCAAGCCCTGGCGTTCGGCATCGATCGCATCGCCTCGCTCGGTCTCGTTGAGCATCTCGACATAGCCGCGATAGGCGCGCTCGGCATCGTCGCGCAACAGGCCAAGGACGCGCTCGGCCTCCTTGCCGCCGAGCACCTCGCCCCGCCCTTGGCGGTTGCTCGCCGATTGGGCGGCGAGATGCTCGGGCGCCGGAATGTAGAACTCCTTGTCGAGGATCGAATAGCGGGCCGAGTATTCGTTGACGTTGGCGGTGCGGTGCCGGATCCATTGCCGCGCCACGAAGATCGGCAGCTTCACATGGTACTTGATCTCGCACATCTCGAAGGGGGTGGTGTGGCGATGGCGCATCAAATAGTGGATGAGCCCGCGATCCTCGTTCACCCGCTTGGTGCCCTTGCCGTAGGAGACGCGCGCCGCCTGCACCACCGCCGCGTCATCGCCCATATAATCGATGACGCGGACGAAGCCGTGGTCGAGCACCGGGACCGCCTCGTAGAGGATCTCCTCGAGCGCCGGAACGGTGGCGCGCCGCGTCGGCGCCGTCTCGGCGCGGAGGCGGTCGATCTCGGCCTTCTGTTCCGGGGTCAAGGGCATGGCTGAGGCTGCTCCCAAAGGGCGGTCACTTTACCGTCCGCTAACCATGGCTCCAAGCGCGACTCGCCGCCGGTTGCGCCTGCGGCGAAAAGCCTTATATTTGAAATGTCGGGCAACCGACTATGGCGATAAACGGTGCACGGAATAGGCGTAGCGGACCCGGGGGCAGTACCCGGCGCCTCCACCAACCCAAAACGCCGGCGAGCGGCGCGCTATGGGGGCGAACTAGGATCGACGCGCGTAATAAAGGTGCGAGCCGTCGCCCGGCATGGTACCGCCGATATCGGGCCAATCCAGACGTGCCAACGATAACCTGGCACATGAGGCACTCGCGGCCTAATCCCCTAACGGGGATGAAAGCCTAGAGCTACTCGCGGTCCGGGGGGCACCGGGCAACAGAAGCCCCCCACTTCGTGACGCCAATCGGGCAGGTGCCGCGCGACCGTGAAAGACCTTCTGCGATACGACAAGATGGTCGAGGCGGCGCTGCGCGGCGTGGTACGCGAGGCGCTCGCCCGCACCGCGGCCAAGGGCCTGCCCGGCGCCCATCATTTCTACATCACCTTCCGCACCGGCTTTCCCGGCCTGGCGCTGCCCGACTACCTGTCCCGGCAATACCCCAACGAGATGACGGTGGTGCTCGAGCACCAGTTCTGGGACCTGGAGGTATCCGAGGATCGCTTTGCCGTCACCCTGAGTTTTCAGAACAAGCCCGAGCGTCTCGTCATCCCGTTCGAGGCGATCACCGCCTTTGCCGATCCCGCCGTCAAATTCGGCCTGCAGTTCCAGGCGACCCTCGGCGAGGCCGAGCCGGCGCCGCCCCCGCCACCCGCCGCCGCGGCCGAAGCGAAAGCCGAGAAACCCGGCGAGGTCGTGGCGCTCGACGCCTTCCGCAAGAAGTGAGGTCGGTGCCGCTCTGAAGCGCCCGCCTCGACGGCGCGGACCTTCCGCGCCGGCGACTTGACGGGGCGGCGGAAAAGCTCATCCTCGGCCCTCGCATCGAAGTCTTTGCCGAGCAACGGAAATGAGCGACGTCGCCTTCCATGACCTGCTCCCCGCGGTCGCGGACACCACGCCCTACCGCAAGCTGACCGCGGATTATGTGACCACGACCTCGCTCGACGGCGAGACCATCGTCAAGATCGATGGGGCGGCGCTCACCTTGCTCGCCGCGACCGCCATGGTCGATTGCCAGCACCTGCTGCGCCCCGGCCATTTGCAGCAGCTCCGCGCCATCCTCGACGACCCCGAAGCCTCCGACAACGACAAGTTCGTCGCTTTCGACCTGCTCAAGAACGCCAATATCGCCGCCGGCAAGGTGCTGCCGATGTGCCAGGACACCGGCACGGCGATCGTCATGGGGAAAAAGGGACAGCGCGTCTGGACCGGCGGCGGCGACGCCGCGGCACTCGCCGCCGGCATCCGCAAGACCTACACCGAGACCAATCTGCGCTACAGCCAGGTGGCGCCGCTCTCGATGTATGAGGAGGTCAACACCGGCGACAATCTGCCGGCGCAGATCGAGCTCTACGCCGATGAAGGCGACGAGTACAAATTCCTCTTCATCGCCAAGGGCGGCGGCTCGGCCAACAAGAGCTTTCTCTTTCAGCAGACGAAGGCGGTGCTCAATCCGAAAGCGCTGCTGAAGTTCCTGGACGAGAAGATCCGCACGCTCGGCACCGCCGCTTGCCCGCCCTATCACCTCGCCATCGTCATCGGCGGCACCTCGGCGGAATTCAACTTGAAGCTGGTGAAGCTCGCCAGCACCCGCTACCTCGACAATCTGCCCGGCGAAGGCAACAAATTCGGCCAGGCCTTTCGCGACCGCGGGCTCGAGCAGGAGGTGCTCGAGCTGACCCGCCGCATGGGGATCGGCGCGCAATTCGGCGGCAAGTATTTCTGCCACGATGTGCGCGTCATCCGCCTGCCGCGCCACGGCGCGAGCTGTCCGATCGGCATCGGCGTCTCATGCGCCGCGGACCGGCAAATCCTCGGCAAGATCAACGCCAAGGGCGTCTTCCTCGAAGAGCTCGAGACCAATCCGGCGAAATACCTGCCCGACATCGATGGCGAGAGCCTCGGCGGCGCGGTGGTGAAGATCGATCTGAGCCGGCCGATGGACGAGATACGGCAGACGCTGTCGCGCTATCCGATCAAGACGCGGCTCTCGCTCACCGGCACGCTGGTCGTCGCCCGCGACATCGCGCACGCCAAGCTCAAGGAGCGGCTCGAGCGCGGCGAAGGCTTGCCACGGTATGTCAAAGACCATCCGATCTATTATGCGGGTCCGGCCAAGACGCCTGCGGGCTATGCCTCGGGCGCGTTCGGCCCCACCACCGCCGGGCGGATGGATTCCTATGTCGACCAGTTCATGGCTGCGGGCGGCAGCTTCGTCACCTTGGCCAAAGGCAATCGCGGGCCGGAAGTGCGCGAGGCCTGCAAGAAGCATGGCGGCTTCTATCTGGGCTCGATCGGCGGTCCCGCCGCGCGGCTGGCGCAGGACTGCATCAAGAAGGTCGAGATGCTGGAATATCCCGAGCTCGGCATGGAAGCCATCTGGCGCATCGAGGTCGTCGATTTTCCCGCCTTCATCGTCGTCGACGACAAGGGCAACGATTTCTTCGCCAAGCTCACTTGAACCGGCCCGCCTCTGCGGGGGTGCCGGGGATGGCGCCGCGACGGCGGACATAGGATAGTCAAAGAGACGACGCGTGGCGCAAGAGATCGACCTTCAGGCGTTGAGCCGGGGCGAGAAATCGGCATGGGACGCTTTCGTCCGCCGCTATGCCGGCCTCGTCGTTGCGGCGGTGCGCGGCGTGGCGCAGGAAGGCGGCGATGTCGAGGACCTCGTTCAGGAAGTGTTCCTGCGGCTGTGCAAGGACGATTTTCGCCTGCTCAAGACCTATGATCCGAGCCGCGCCGGGATTTCCACCTGGCTCACCATCGTCGCCCGCAGCACGGCGCGGGACGCGCTGCGCCGCCGCCGGCTGGCGCAAACCCCCATCGACGCCGTTCCGGAAGCGCTGCTGGCCACCGATGCAACGCCGCCGGAGAAGCTGAAGCTGCCCGAGGGGCTGCTGTCGCCTCGCCAAAAGCTGGTGTTAAGTATGATCTACGATCGCGACATGGAGGTGGCGGAGATCGCGACGGCGCTGGGGGTCGACCCTCAGACCGTCCGCAGTACCCACCACAAGGCGATGCTGAAGTTAAGAAGCCACTTCTCAACCGAGGAACAATAGGTGAAGAGAGTGTGGCAATATGGGGATGGATCGGCTCGAGACCGCCTAGAACCAGCGGAGGAGGACCAAGATGGCCGAACCGACGGTCAGCCCTGAGCAGGCGGCGCTGTGGCGCCGCTGGTGCGAGGCTGCGGCCACGGCGGGTGAACCGATGGCGGCCGAGCCGGATGCGCTGACGCTCGCGGCCTATGCCGAGGATCGCCTCTCCGCCGGGGGGGTCGAATCGGTCGAGGATTGGCTGGCGCTCAATCCGCAGGTCGCCGGCGATATTCTGGCCGCCCGGCAAGCGGAGGCGCTCGCCTCCGCCGCAGCGCCCGAAGCGGTCATTGCACGCGCCGCGGCGCTGGTCGGTGGCGGCAGCGCCCAGATCCTGCCGTTCCGCGGCCAGGCGGCGCGGCCAAGCTGGCGGAACGCCATCGCCTGGGGTGCGATGGCGGCCAGCATCCTGGTCGCGAGCCTGGTCGGCTTCGCCATGGGCAATAGTACCTATGTGACGCTGATCGACGGCTCGAGCGTCAGCCTCAGCCAGGAATTGCTCGACCCGCCCACCGGCCTGTTCAACGCGGACGAGGACTCGGCGATATGACGAGCCTCGCCGATGGCGGCGCCGTGACGGCGTCGCGCGGCCGCCTATTGTGGCTGGCACTGGTCGTCTCGCTGGCGGTCAACGCCTTCTTCATCGGCACTGCGGTCTGGTGGGCGACCTCCGCGCATATGCTGACGCCGGCGCAGCGCTTTCAGCAGATCGTCCGCGAGCTGAACCTCTCCGACGATCAGCGCGACGCATTCCAGCAATTCGCCATCACGGCCCGCCGCGGCATGCGGCAGCTGCACGACAGCAACGAGCCGCTGCTCGGCAAGGTGTGGAGCGAGCTCAACAAGCCGCAGCCCGATCAGGACATGATCGCCAAGCTCGTCGACCAGGCGACCACCAACCGCCGCGCTTATCAGCGGACGATGACCGCGGCGCTGACGCAGTTTCTCGCCAATCTCAACCCCGATCAGCGGGCCCAGTTCATCGGCCTGACCCAGCGCAAGCACGACCCGATCGCCTGGCGCCTGCGACAGCTGGTGGCGCCCTGAGCGGCCCGGCCGCAGCGATTCGCAAGCGCTCGGTGATGATCGCCGGCCATCCTACCAGCCTCAGCCTCGAGCAGGAATTCTGGGAGGATCTGCGCGAGCTCGCGCGGCGGCGCGGCACCTCGCTCAACGCGCTGGTCGGCGCCGTCGATGCCGAGCGGCACGGCAATCTGTCGAGCGCGCTCCGCCTCTTCATCCTCGATTGCTATCGCCGCGGCGAGCTCGGACCAGCCACGGACCGCGTGCGGTAGAGCGATCCCCCGCTCTCGCGGTTGGGCATGCACACACCTCAAGAAGCGCTGCCGTTGCAATAGTATTTCGCCGTCCCCGCGAAAGCGGGGACCCAGAGCCGTACGCTCCGGTCATCGGGGCTAAAGCTCCTGGATGCCCGCTTTCGCGGGCAAAGCAATGTGGGTGGGTGAGGCGCCGCGAGATGTCCGCATGCCTCTGGCGCTTTCGGAGAGGCTACTGCTTGTGCGTGACGCCCGTCGGGATGTGGTTGAGCTCCTCGCAGCCGGTCTCGGTGACGATCACCGTGCCGCCGATATTGACGCGATGCTGGCCGAGGCAGGCATTGGGCTCGAAGGCGAACACCATGCCGGGCTGCAGCACGGCCTTGCGCTCGCGCACCGCCGGAGCACCGGCCATGCGCACGCCGAGATCGACCTTCTCCATGTTGACGCCGGGACGCCCGGCAAGGAAATGCGGCCCCAGTGAATGGACGAGCGGCGTATAGGCCCAGCAGCCCGCGCTCTTCAGCGGCTCGGCCATCGCCACCACCAGCTCGGCAAAGCTGATGCCCGGCTTCATCGCCTTGATGCCCGCTTCGTAGGAAGCGCGCGCCACGCGCTCGCATTGCCGGTTGGTGTCGTCGAGCGGATCGAGCGCCACCGTCATCTGCACCTGGACTTCCTGGTTGCCGCAGAGCGGCATCAGCTCCGCCTGCATCAGATCGCCGCGCGCGAGCACCCGCGGCGCCTCGCCCCGCGTCGACCAGCGCGGCGGCCCCCAGGAGAGCGTATGCGGCCCCGAATTCATCACGATCATGGGATAGCGCAGGCCGATGCCGAAGCGCAGCATCTCGCGCGTCGCCTCGGCGAAGACCACCTCCTCGCCGACGCCGGGCTCGGTCACCTCGGCGATCACTTTGCAGGCCGCCTCGGCCGCCTTCGCCGCATAGCGCACCTGCGCCATCTCCTCGGCGCTCTTCACCAGCATGAGATGGCTGAATTCCTCCGAGATGTCCTCGAAGCGCGCCGCAGGCAACGCCGCGGTGAGCTCGAGCCAGAAATTGGCCGGGATTGCGCCATAGATCTCGGTCGGCGCCTGCGAGCGTAGCCCGACGACGCCAAGCCGGCCTTCGCCGAGGCGCTTCTCGCGGATGACTTCGGCAACGCCCGCGCCCGAGGTGGCGACGCGATAATCGTCGATCCACAATTTATGCCCGCGCTCGGCGGAATAGCGCGCGCGCATGACGCGCAGCGGCGCCCAGGTGATGACGGTGGGATCACCCTCGAGCGGAAAGACGACACAGCCTTCGTTGTAGTCGTCGCTGGCATAGCTCTCATACATCTCGCGCGCGCGGAAGCCGGCGAGCAGCACGCCGTCGAGCCCGTGCTCGCGTAAGAGACCGCGAATGCGCGTCCAGCGGCGATCGCGCTCGGCCAGCGACAGGACGGGGGGCTCGGCGATGGAGCGGGGCATAGGCTCCTCCTCTCTATCTTTTGCTGCGTCGCGCGCAGTTCGTGCCCGCATGAACGGCGCCAAGCGGCGCCCTGCGGTATTTTCGAACATGTTCGCTTTTGCCCGTCGGCCTGTCAAGCGCGCTGTCGCCGGCCGCCGCGGTTGACAGGCGCGCGGCCGCATCCGAACATGTTCGAAATTATTCGGGAGGAGACGATGGCGGCGACAACGACGATCGATGTTTCCGACATCATCGATCGGCGGGTGATCACCCCCTTCCAGTACCGCACCTTGCTGCTCTGCATGGCGGTGCTGTTCATGGACGGCTACGACACACAGGCGATCGGCTATGTCGCGCCGGCGCTGGTCGGCGCCTGGCATGTCGACAAAGCGGCGCTCGCCCCGGTGTTCGCCATCGGCCTGGTCGGCCTCATGATCGGCGGGCTGGTGTTCGGACCGCTCGCCGACCGCTTCGGGCGCAAGCGCTTCATCGCCGTCTCGACCACCCTCTTCGGCATCTTCTCGCTGCTCAGCGCTTTCGCCGGCTCGCTTCACGCTCTGCTGCTGCTGCGTTTCCTCACCGGCCTCGGCCTCGGCGGCGCGATGCCGAACGCGGTGGCGCTGGGCGTCGAATACTTCCCGCGCCGGCTCCGGGCGACAGCGGTGACCGTGGTCTTCGTCGGCTTCACCATCGGCGCCGCCATCGGCGGCTTCATCGCGGCGAGCCTGATGCCGGCCTTCGGCTGGCCCTCGGTCTTCGTGGTCGGCGGCGCGGTACCGCTGCTGATGCTGCCGGTCCTGCTGACCCTGCTGCCGGAATCGGTGACGCTGCTGATCCTGCACCAGCGCCCCGGCGCCGAGATCCTGCGTCATCTCCGCCGCATCGACCCGAGGCTCAGCGCCAGCGCCGAGACCCGCTTCACCGCGCGCGAAGAGAGCCGGCACGGCGTGCCGGTGAAGCATCTCTTCACCGACGGCCGCGCCATCGGCAGCGCCCTGCTCTGGGTCATCTTCTTCCTGAGCCTCCTCGTCACTTTCCTGCTGACGAGCTGGATGCCGATCGTGTTCAGCACTGCCGGTCTCGCGCTCGGGCGCGCCGTCGCGGCCACGGCGATGTGGCAGGTCGGCGCCATGGTCGGCACGCTCGCCATCGGCCGGCTGATGGACCGCTTCAACCCCTATGGCGCGCTCGCCACGGGCTTCGTCGTCGGCGCCATCGCCGTGCTCGCCTTGATGATGGTCGGCGCGGCGATGCCGTTCTCGCTCACCCTGCTGCTGATCTTCGTCGTCGGCTGTCTGCAGGGAACCGGCGGGACGCAGGGCGCCAACGCGCTGGCCGGCTGGTACTACCCGACTTTCATCCGCTCGACGGGAATCGGCTGGGCGCTCGGCATCGGCCGCATCGGCTCGATCGTCGGCTCGCTGCTGGGCGGCGTGCTGATCTCGCTGCACTGGCATCCCGGCAGCATCTTCTTCGTCGCGGCGCTCGCCGGATTGTGCTCCGCCGCCGCCGTGCTCGCCATGCGCCGCTTCGGCGGCCGGACCGATCGCGTGCGCGAGATACCGGTGGAGACTTAGCGCTTGGTCTGCTCGGGCCGCGCCGGCTTTGCTTTCGCGGCGTCTTGCGCCAGGTATTGCTCGAGCGCGTTGACGTCGAAGACGACGCGCGGCGCGTTGAGCGCGCCGTCGAGGCGCATCACCAGCGGCGGTGCGGCGGGAGCCCCGGCGAGCGTCAGCTCGACGCGGCTCGCCACCTGCCATTGCGGCAGGTCGAGACGCACCGTGGCATGACCTTCGCCGCCTTCCGCATCGAGATGCAGGTCGTCGCTGGTGGCGATGCCGTCGGCGAGTTGAAAATTGCCGGCGAGCGCCGAAAACGACGTGCGCCCGCCGGAGCCGCGCAGCAGCGCCAGGAGATCGCCGGGATGCGCGGCGAGAGTCTCGTCGACGGTCTTGAGGTTGACGCCGCCAAGGCTGCCGGCGCTGCTTTGCAGCGTCGCCTTGCCGGCGGCATGCGCGATCATCTGCGCTTCGCTGGCGCCGGCGCCGGCGAGGCTGGCGTTTAGATCGAAGCGCCCCTCGAGCAGGTCGGAGCCCGCGAGCAGCGATTTGAAGTCGGCCTGCTTCAGCGCAAGCTGCACCGCCATCGCCGGTACCGCCCGCGCATCGACCGTGCCGCTCGCCTCGACGCTGCCGCCCAGCATTTGGCCGGTGACCTGCTTCAGCGACAGAACGCCGTCGGCGAGCGCGCCCGAGAGAACAGGGCTGTCGATGCGCCAGCCATCATAGACGAGGCTGTGCGCGGCGAGCTTCAGATCGAGATCGGCCCGCCGCAGCACGCCGAGCTTGAGCGGCACATCCGACCAGGCGGTGGTGGCAGCGGCGGGCGGCGGCAACGTCGCTGCGACCGGCACCAGAGCCGGCACGCCGGTCTGCCCGCTCCACGCCGTTTGATGCGGCGGCAGGAAGCGATCGATCGTCCAATCGCCGGCGGTGAGATCGGCATCGAGCCGCGGCTTCGCGCCGGTGAGATCGACGCCCAGACTGCCCGACAGCGTGCTCTCGCCGATCGCGAGCGCAATGTGTTCCAAGGTGAATTTGTCCCAGTTGCCCTCGAGCCGGCCGCTGAGCTTCACCGCACCGGGATCGCTGGGCGGCTGGTAGACCGGCCCGAGGCTCTGCACGAGATGCTGGAGGCTGGGATGGCCGAGATCGAAGCCCAGATCGAGCTTGCCGCTGGGCCGCGCGATGTCGCCGACGACATGGGCATGACCGTCGAGGAAATCCAGATCGGTGTCGACCGTCAGCACGTTCTTGTCGCATTGCAGCCCGCCGCCGAGGCTGAAGGCGCCGTAGCTGCGCGCGCTCTGCAGACGGGGGGAGAGGACGCGCAGCACGCGCTCGAGCTCGGGGCCGCGCATGTCGAAAGCGAGCTGGCCGGTGGGCACGCCAGCCAGTCCCGAGACCACGCCGCTGAGCTTGGCGCTTGCGCCGCCGACATCGCCGATGCTGAGCTCGTGGATCGTCGCATCGCCGCTCTGCAATGTCGCCGAGAGATGCACATCATTCATCGGCTGGCCGCGCCAGGTGAGTGCACCGACGCGGCCGTCGACATTGGCGTCGAAACCCGTCAGCAGCACCGACACCTCGCTCGGGACGGCGAGGGCAACCGGGCCTGACGGCGCCGGCAGAGTCGGCGCGGCCGGCGTGGCCGGCGCGGCGGCGGCGGTTTGCGGCGGCAGATAGGCGTCGAGATTGAGCCGGTCGGCAGCGAGGCGCAGGCCGAGCCCGGGCCGCGCACGCAGCAGCACCGTCGCCGCGCCGGCGAGCCGCGTCGCGTCGATGGTAGCATCGATATCCGTCAGCTCGAGCTGATCGCCGGCGAGCGCCAGCCGGCTCGACAGATTGGCCTTGAGCAGCCGATCGGCCGGGATCGCATCGAGCTTCGCGCCGAACCAGTCGAGGAGGCTGCGGAGATCATCGGCGCTGAAGGCGAGGCGGCCATCGGCACGCGCTCCTTGGGGTGTCAGCGCAACGATGCCGCTCAGCGATACGTCCGAGCCGCCCGGCAGCAGCGCCGCCAGCCGACTCAGCGTCACTTTCCCCGCGGCAAGCGACAGCGTGAGATGCGCGTCGCGGATCAAGCGGCCGCGCCATTCGATCGCTTGAGCGCCGAGATCGAAGCTCAGAGCGATCCCCGTCGGCAGAGCGTCGCCGCCGCTCTCGCGCTGCCCGGGGATCCGCACTTCGCCCGTCAGTGCGGTGAAACCGCCGCCGAACAGCGTTGGCAAGGACGCGGCCGCCTTTTCCGGCATCGGCCAGCGGTCGAGATCGAGCTGCGGCAGCGAGAGCGTCAGCGCCAGATCGGGCGGCGCGCCCGCGGCAAAGCGGAGCTTGCCCTCGGCATGCGCCGGCCCGAGATCGACAGTGAGATGATCGAGCTGCAGTGCCGTGACCGATCCGGCCAGCTCGGCCTTTACCGCCAGGGGCTGCGCCAGCCCCGCGGGCACGGGCAACCGCGCCAAGGTGCCGAGGATCGCCTGCGCATCGGCGCCGGTCAGCGCGATCTGGCCGGCGATCTGGCGATCATCGGCCGGTCCGCTCAACTCGGCATCGAGCTGGAGACGAGCGGCGGGGCGCGTGGTCACGGTCAGCTGCAGCGGCACGTCGGCGGCGCCAAGAGCGCCGCTATGGAGATCGAAGCTGAGATCGGCGCCGCGCGCGACGAGACTGCCCGTAGCGCCGATTCCGCCGGACGCCTCGTCGAGCATCGCCACGGCGTTGATGTGCTCGAACCGCTCGAGGCCGCCGGCAAAGCGCCAGGTGACGGCGCCGTTTTGCAGAACGAGGCGATCGAGCGCCCCGACCGGCGGCGCGGCGGCGCTGCTCGGGGAGCGCCTGCCGGCTTCTCCTGCCGGCGCCCCCGCGCTCTCCCAGTTCATCCGGCCATCTGGCAGGCGCTCGAGATCGATCTCGGGATCGATCAGGCTCGCGCTGCCGAGCTCGATGCGGCCGGCAAGAAGCGGCAGCAGCGCCGGCTTCACTTCGAGCGCCCGCAGCCTTACCATATCGGCTACCGCCGCCCCCGGCGGGTTGGCGACGCGGATCGCGCGCGCCGTCAAGGTCGGGGTCGGCAGCAGGGAGAGGGCGATGGGCCCGGTAAGCTCGACCGGCAGGCCGGTGCGCTCGGCGAGCTGCGCCGCGATCGGGCCCCTGAAGCGGTCGAGATCGATGAATTGCGGCGTGAAGATGAGGCCGGCGAGGACGAAGGTGAGCAGAATACCGAATAGGATCGCCGCTTTGCGCAAGAAGTCTCTCCCGGACGGGCCGCACCATAGCATGCCGGGAAGGCCGGCAGGAGGACGCCATGGCTGACATCGTCAACCTCAGGCAATTCCGCAAGCAGCGGCAGCGCCGCGAGGCGGAAAAAGCCGCATCCGTCAACCGCGCGCGCCATGGCGACACCAAGGCGGCCCGGGAGAAACTGCGGCGCGAAAGCGAGAAGGCGGCGAAGGACCTCGACGGCAAGCGGCTCGACTAGGGAGCGCGGCTTGGCGAGCCGCGCCCGAGCGCGCGGCGATAAAGCGCCTCGATCTCGGCGTCGAAGGAGACGAAGAGGACCCGTTCCATGCTGTCGTCTCCAAGGAGGAAACGATGGATCTCGTCGACCGCAATGGCACAGGCTTCCGCCCGCGGAAAGCCGTAAACGCCGGTCGCGATGGCGGGAAAGGCGATCGAACGCAGGGCATGGGCCGCGGCAAGCGTGAGGCTCGCGCGATAGCAGCTGGCCAGCAAACCCGCTTCATCGGCGGTGCCGCCGCGCCATCTGGGTCCCACCGTATGGATGACGTAGTGCGCCGGCAGGCGGTAGCCCCGGGTCAGCTTCGCCTCGCCGGTCTTGCAGCCGCCGAGCGTGCGGCATTCCGCCAGCAGCTCCGGTCCGGCCGCGCGATGGATCGCGCCGTCGACGCCGCCGCCGCCCAGAAGCGAGGAATTCGCGGCATTGACGATGGCGTCGACCGCGAGCCCGGTGATGTCGCCGGTGACGAGCTCGATGCGCCGGTCGTAAGCCATAGATTCACCTTCCGGTAGAGACAAGGGGAACCTCCTGAGCGCGCCGCCGTTGCCTCTTGAAGCCCGGCGGAGCCAAGCCGACCAGGGAGATGCGCGATGAGCCGAGCCTTCGTCAACGAGAGCGATACCGAGGCCATGGCAGAAGCCGTGCCCGAGCTGCCGGTGAGCCCGCACCCGAACTATGTCACGCGGCGCGGCCTCAAGCTGCTCGAAGAGCGCCTCGCCGCGGCGCAGGCGGAGCAACGCCAGCTGGCCGCGGCGCCGGACAGCCCGGAAAAGGAGATGCGCCTCGCCCATCTCGCCCGCGACATCCGCTACCTCGAGGCACGGATCGAGCGCGCGATTCCAGTCGATGCGGCGCAGCAGCCGACCGACGAGGTCGCCTTCGGCGCCGTCGTCGATGTCATCGATCCCGCCGGCGAGCACCACCAATTCGCTATCGTCGGCGAAGACGAAGCCGATGCGGAGCACGGCAAGGTCAGCTGGGTGTCGCCGCTCGCGCGCGCGCTCATCGGCGCCGGCGTCGGCGATGTCGTGCAATGGCGCCGCCCCGCCGGCGAGGTCGAGCTCGAGATCGAAGCGATCCGCTATCCCGAGCGCACCGGGTAGGCCAGCGCCTACACCCTGACGATCTTGCCCGGATTCATGATGTTATCGGGGTCGAGGGCTTTCTTGATCATGCGCATGACGCTCAGCGCATCGCCATGCTCGGCGACGAGGAAGTCGAGCTTGCCGTAGCCAACGCCGTGCTCGCCGGTGCAGGTACCTTCCATGGCGATGGCGCGCTGCACCATCTTGTCGTTGATCCGCGTCGCTTCGGCGAGCTCCTCGGGCTTGTCGGGATCGAGGATGAAGGCGAGGTGGAAATTGCCGTCGCCGACATGGCCGACCAGCACCGCGTTGACGAAGGATTTGTCGAGATCGCGCTTGGTCTCGGCGATGGATTCGGCGAGCCGCGAGATCGGCACGCAGACATCGGTGGCCCAGCCCTTGGACCCCGGACGCAGCGCCAGTGCCGCGTAATAGGCATCGTGCCGCGCCTGCCAGAGCTTGGAGCGCTCTTCCGGCGTCGCCGCCCAGCGGAACGCCGTGCCGCCCTGCTCCGCCGCGAACTCCTTCACTTGCGCCACTTGCTCCTCGACGCCGCGCGCCGTGCCATGGAACTCGAAGAACAGCGTCGGCGCCACGGCGTAGTCGAGCTTGGCGTATTTGTTGACGGCGTCCATCTGCTTGGCATCGAGCAGCTCGATGCGCGCCACGGGGATGCCGGCCTGGATGGTGGCGACGACCGTGTCCACCGCCGCCTCGACCGAGGGAAAAGGGCAAACCGCCGCCATGATCGCCTCGGGAATGCCGTAGAGCCGCAGCGTCACCTCGGTGATGACGCCGAGCGTCCCTTCGGAGCCGACGAAAAGCCGCGTCAGGTCATACCCCGCAGACGATTTCCGCGCCCGCCGCGCGGTGCGG
>DATIYL010000159.1:0-21972 GCA_035517635.1 Allostellaceae bacterium
GGTTGAAGAAAAGCTTCTTCTGCGCGGCGGTGGTGCCCATCTTCACCAGCGACCAGGAGTGGAGGATGTATTCCTGGATCGAGGCGCGGATCCACCACATGGCGTAGGTGGCCAGGCGGAAGCCGCGATCGGGATCGAAGCGCTTCACCGCCTGCATCATCCCGACATTGCCCTCGGAGATCAGCTCGGACAGCGGCAAGCCGTAGCCGCGATAGCCCATCGCGATCTTGGCGACGAGACGGAGATGGCTGGTGACGAGGCGCTGCGCCGCGTCGGGATCGGAATGCTCGCGCCAACGCTTGGCGAGCATGTACTCCTCTTCGGGCTGCAGCATCGGGAATTTGCGGATCTCCTGGAGATACCGCGCCAGATTCCCTTCCGAAGAGATGCTTGGCAGGGCGTGAGTGCTTGCCGTCGCCATCCGTAGTTACCTCGGCATCGCGGCTCGTCGATACGTCCTATCCGGATGCCGCAATGCAACACATCCTAACCTGAACACGCTTCGCTTGTCCAATTTAGATACGCTCTAAACAGCCGATCAGGGCCCCGATATCCGCGGGTAAGTGGCTGGAGAACTGGACGTATTCGCCGGTTGCGGGATGGCGGAATCCGAGCAGCACCGCGTGCAGCGCCTGGCGCGGGAAAACGGCGATCTGCTCGCGCAGCGCCGCCGGCAAGGCGCGCAGCCGGGCGAGGCTCCTTTGGTTGCCGTAGGTCGGATCGCCGATGAGAGCATGGCCGCGCTCGGCCATATGGACGCGGATCTGATGCGTGCGGCCGGTCGCGAGCCGGCATTCGACCAGCGCCGCCGCATCCTTGAAGGCGCGCAGCACCTTGTAGCGCGTCACCGCCGCTTTGCCGCCGTCGCGGAGCACGGCCATCTTCTTGCGGTTCTGCGGGCTGCGGCCGATGCGGCCCGAGATCTCGCCCTCGCGCGGCTGCGGCACGCCCCAGACCACGGCGTGATAGGCGCGATTGATGCGGCGCGCGGCGAAATCGGCGGCGAGCCGCGTCTGAGCGAGCTCGTCCTTGGCGACGACCATGAGGCCGCTCGTATCCTTGTCGAGGCGATGAACGATGCCGGGGCGGCGCACGCCCCCGATACCGGCGAGGCTCTCGCCGCAATGCGCGAGCAGGGCGTTGACGAGCGTGCGGTCGGGATTGCCCGGCGCCGGGTGGACGACGAGGCCGGCCGGCTTGTCGATCACCAGCAGATGCGGATCCTCATAGACGATGGTGAGATCCATCGCCTGCGGCAGCGGCGTGTCGGCGACCGGCGGCGGCAGCGCGAGCTCGAAAGTCTGGCCCGGTTTGACCCTCAGGGAGGGGTCGGTTATCGTCGCGCCCTCCATGGTCACTCGGCCCGCCTCGACGAGATGCTTCAAGCGGGTGCGCGACATCTCGGTGAGCCGCTCCGCCAGCAAACGATCGAGACGCTCGCCGGCCTCGCCGGGCTCGACGGTGACGCGCTTCACCGCCGCGCCGGTGTCCGAAGGCTCGATCATCGCCTTGGCGTTCATCGCCCTAGAGTGACGGGAAGCATGCGGGCTCTCAAGGTCCTGGTCGTCGTCATGGGCGTGCTGCTGGTCGGCGGCACGACGGCGCTGATCATCGCCGTCATCGAGCGCGCCCGCCAGCATCTGGCCGAGCCGGCGGCCGCACCGCCGCCGCCGCCGGGACGCGGCTTCGGCCGCACCGTCGTCGATCTGCCGGAAGGTGCCCGCGTCATCGCGATCGAACTGGCCGGCGACAGGCTGGTGGTGCGCATCGGCCTTGCCGAGGGCGGCGAGGCGCTGATTCTGATCGATGCCCGCACCGGCGCCAGGCTCGGCACGATCGAGCTGCGACCGGGCGAAACGGGAGCGAGGAAGCCATGAATTTTCGCAGCGACAACGTCTCCGGCATTGCGCCCGAGATTCTCGCCGCCATCGCCGCGGCCAATACCGGGGCGGCCGCCTCCTATGGCGCCGATGCCATCACCGAGCGCGTGGTGCGTCGCGTCGCCGAGCTGTTCGAGCACGAGGCGGCGGTGTTCCCGGTGGCGACCGGCACCGCCGCCAATGCGCTGGCGCTGGCGAGCCTGACGCCGGTCTGGGGCGCGATCTATTGCCACGAGGTCTCGCATATCCAGACCGACGAATGCGGCGCGCCCGAATTCTTCTCCGGCGGCGCCAAGCTGCTGCCGCTGCCCGGGGCCGATGCCAAGCTCGCGCCGGCAACGGTGGCGGCGGCGATGATCGAGCAGGGCGTCGTCCATCACATCCAGCCCGCCGCCATCAGCATCAGCCAGGCGACCGAAGCCGGCACGCTCTATCGGCCGGAGGAGATCGCCGCGCTCAGCACGCTGGCGCGCCGCCACGGCCTCGGCCTCCACATGGACGGCGCCCGCTTCGCCAATGCGGTGGCGGCGCTCGGCTGCCGCCCGGCGGAGCTCACTTGGCGCGCCGGCGTCGACGTGCTCTCGCTCGGCGCCACCAAGAACGGCGCGCTCGCTGCCGAGGCCGTGGTGTTCTTCGATCCGGCGAAGGCCGCCGAGTTCGGCTTCCGGCGCAAGCGCGCCGGCCACCTCTTCTCGAAGATGCGCTTCCTCTCGGCGCAGCTCGAGGCCTATCTGGCCGACGGGCTGTGGCTGCGGCACGCCGAGCACGCCAACCGCATGGCGGCGCGTCTCTCCGCCGGGCTTGCCGGGCTGCCGGGCGCGCGGCTGCAGCATCCGACCGAAGCCAACGAGGTTTTCATCGAGCTGCCGGAAGCGGCGATCGAGGCGCTCGCCGCCGCGGGCTTCGGCTTCTATCGCTGGGGCGGCCCGGCTTCGCCTTGCCTGCGCCTCGTCACCGCTTTCGACACGCGCGAGGCCGATGTCGAGGCCTTCATTGCCAGCGCGCGCGCCGCCATCCCGCCGGCAGCGCGCAAGAACTCGTAAACCATCTCGCGGCACACGCAGAGTCGACCGCGGCAATGCCGTCGAATTCGTTCCGCTGCCGGATCGAAAGCGCTGCGCGCGCTCGCGCGGAGCCTCTCGGAGCGTTGCCGGTATAAAGAAATCGCAAAATCTTTGCCGCGACGTGAATTTTCCCTTGCGTCGCCGCGTTTTGAGCGTATCTATGCAAATCACGACGCACTCGCACGTGCCTATGGCCCTCGTGGTTATGCAACGACGTAACGCGTCCTTTTTGGTAGAGCCGGTCATCGTGGGCCGGTCCCGAGAGGGAGGTCGATATGGTTGCAATCGCACTCAGGGCCGCAGCGCCCTGGCCTGACGAGACACCTCGGTTCATCAGGGCCGCCCGCGGCAGCGGTGGTCGAGGCCGCAACGAACCTAGCAGTCAGATCTGAGCAGCATCATCCAGCCCACGGCGGATCGTCCCCGTGGATGGATGAAAGCGACGCTCCACCGCCTTCCCGCTTGGGGGGCAGCGGTCGAGCGCGCCGGCGTGGTGAGCTGCCGGCGCGCCCTCTGACGACAGGATACCCAGCCGAAATGAAGAAGAAGATTGATCGCAGGATCGAACGTAACCGCAAGATCGAGAAGTTTCTGGCCGAGAAGCAGCCCGAGACGCCGTGCCTCGTCGTCGACCTCGAGGTGGTCGCCGAGGCCTATCAGCTGCTGCGCACTTATATGCCGATCGCCAAGGTGTTCTACGCCGTGAAGGCCAATCCCGCCGGCGCCGTGGTGGAGCTGCTGCGCGGCCTCGGCTCCGCCTTCGACGTGGCGAGCCGGGGCGAGATCGATCTCTGCTTCGAGCGCGGCGTCAGCGCCGACCGCATCTCCTTCGGCAACACAATCAAGAAGGAGCGCGACATCGCCTACGCCTATGAGAAGGGCGTGCGGCTCTTCGCTTTCGACAGCGAGGAGGAGCTGGAGAAGCTCGCCCGCTCGGCGCCGGGAGCGCGGGTCTTCTGCCGCATTCTGGTCGATGGCGAAGGCGCGGAATGGCCGCTGTCGCGCAAATTCGGCTGCGCGCCGGAGATGGCGGTGGAGCTGCTGCGCCGCGCCAAGACGGCCGGGCTCGACCCCTACGGCGTCTCCTTCCATGTCGGCTCGCAGCAGACCAAGCTCGACCAGTGGGACAGCGCCGTCGGGCGCGCCGCGGCAATGTTCTCGCTGCTGGCCGAGACCGACATCAACCTGCGCATGGTCAATATCGGCGGTGGCTTCCCCGCGCATTACCGCGGCGACGTGCTCGGCGTCGAGCGCTACGCCCAGGCGGTGATGGCGGCGATCACTCGGCATTTCGGCAACGATCTGCCCGAGATCATCGTCGAGCCGGGCCGCTCGATCGTCGGCGATGCCGGCGTCATCCAGAGCGAGGTGGTGCTGATCTCGCGCAAGTCCTTCGGCGACGAGAAGCGCTGGGTCTATCTCGATGTCGGCAAGTTCAACGGCCTGGCGGAGACGATGGACGAGAGCATCAAGTACCGCATCCGCACCGCGGCGGATGGCGGTCCGACCGGCGCCGTTGTGCTGGCCGGGCCGACTTGCGACAGCGCCGACATCCTCTATGAGAAGACGGCCTATCGGCTGCCGATGACGCTCAAGGTCGGCGACAAGGTGCAGATCCTCTCCACCGGCGCCTATACCTCGAGCTACGCCTCGGTGGGCTTCAACGGCTTCTCGCCGATCAAGACCTACTGCATCTGATCGCGGCTTCGTCCTGAGTTGGCGGCGCGGCGAACCGGCCGCGCCGTCATCACTTCGTTGAGGAGCTTCTGCTCCATGGCGGCGATGAAGGAGGGGAAGTCCTGGACTTGCATCAGGAAGCCGCCCGGTCCTCCCACCACATACTGATCGTAGTAGCTGTCGAGCCAGGGCTCGGTCTTCAGAATGGCGAGGCCGTTGATGGTGACGCCCTGGGCCGCCAGCCGGTCGCGGATCTGCTGCGGCGGCGGGCCGATATTGGCCATCCCATCGCCGGAAACGTCGACGACGCGGCGCTGCGGCGTGTCGGGGACACGTGCCAAGGCCGCCTCCGCCGCGTTGAGTGCGTCCCCGATCGCGGTGAGGCCGTTCGAGCTGCGCCGCGTCGCGCGTACGGCAGTGGCGAAGCGCTCGGCGCTGGCGCTGTCGCTCACCCGCGTCCAGTCGACCGTGACCACCTGCTTGTCGCGGTCCGACCATTCCATCACCAGCACGTCGATCGCGCCGTTATGGCCGCCGCGGATGGCGTCGACGAGCTGAGGGGTCTCGAAGGCGCGGGCGATGCCTTCGTGCTGCAGCTCATACTCCTCGGCATCGACGCTGCCGGAGACGTCGACGGCGAGCACCAGAGCAAGGTCGACGGGCGCGGCGCGCGCCGGCATGGCGGCAAGGGAGAGGCCGGCCAGGAAGGCGAGGGCGAGGGGACGGCGGAGCGGCATGGCGGTTCTTGCGAGGGCTGATCTCAAAGACGAAGACACTATGAAAGGTCCGGGTGGGGCGATTCTAGGGCGCCTTCGGCGCCTTCCCGCGGTCGCGCTCGAACCAGAAGGCGTCGAGCGCCAGCGTCACCAGCAGCGCCGCGGCGACCCCGAACCCGGTGATCGCCAGCGGCAGGTCGCGCTCGTTGCCGGCGGCATCGAACGCGGCCGTCGCGAGCAGAAAGGCGCAAAGCGGCAGGCGGACCATACCGACGCTAACGCCGGCGGGCGCTGCCGCTCACTCGACCGAGGCTTCGATCGGTGCCGGCTGGCCGATCAGCCGCCCGCGCGCGCCCGCGTCGAGATGCGAAGGCAGGGGCGCCGCCGGTGCGCCGATCCAGGCGGCAATGTCGCCGGTCGGCGTTGCTCCGTCGAGGTCGCGCAGCAGCATGTGATAGCCCTCCGGGTAGAGCGCAATGCGCTGCCGCGCGCGATCGCCGCTCGGCAGCGTGGCGACGAACCGCGCCATCGCCGGCTGCGGCACGATCTCGTCATGCTGGCCATAGAGCAGCAGTAGCCGCGTGTCGAGTGCCGGCGCTGCCGCGAGCGCCGCGCTCATGAGGTCGACGAGGCCGTTGAGCGTGTCGGCGCGCGTATCCTTGATGACCAGCGGATCGGCGCTGTAGGCGATCAGCATCGGCACATTGTCCGACGGGCGGATGTGCACGGGCAGCACGCTGGCGGACCAGTGCACGGCCGGCAGGAGCCCGGCGAGAAAAAGCCCGACGCGCTCGACGGGGTTCATCGTCTGCCGGCCCCAGACCGCCGGCGCGACCAGGATGACGCCGTCGACCGCAGGGGGCGGCAGGCCGGCGTGGCCCGAGGCAGCGAGAATGGCGATGCCGCCGCCCATGCTCTCGCCGAGCAGATAGACCGGTATGCCGGGATAGCGGCGATGCAACAGGCCGATCGCGGTCGCGGCGTCGCCGACGAGAGGGCGCGTGCCGAACCAGCGGCCGCGGCCAGGGGTGCTGCCGAAGCCGCGTTGATCGTACGCATAGGTGGCGATGCCGCGCTCGGCCCAGCGGCGCGCCGGCAGGGCGAAGGCATTGGAGTAGTCGTTGAAGCCGTGCAGCGCCAGCACCACCGCGGTCGGCTCGCCCGGCGGCAACCAGCGCCGCAGCGGCAGCGCCGTGCCATCGGCGGCGATCAGGCGGTCGTCGCGCAGCTGTGGCGCCGGCAGCGTCAGGCCGGCACCTGCCGCGGCGAGCTGCGGCGATGGCATCTCGGTCTCGGACGGGGCGGCAGAGCAGCCGGCGAGCAGCGCGGCGAGGCAGCAGACGAGAACAAGGCGCATGGTGGGCTCCGATCAACGCGGGGAGCCTTGCGCCTTCATGGTTAAGCGGAGGTAAAGACTCGGCGGGCGCTGCGGCAATGTCGCGCGGCGTCAGCCGGGTTGCCGCCGCAGCACCGCAGGCTTCATAATCGCCGCACCCCGTTCCGCAGCGAAGCGAAGAGGCGAGAGAATGCGTTCAGCACCTGTCATCGTTGCCCTGGCCCTGTTCGGCGGCATTGCCGCCACCGCCGCTTTGGCCACGCCGAAGGAGCCGCCGGCCTGCGCCGCCATCACCTTCCGGCCGGTGCCGTCGGGTCTTTCCGATGGCGAGCAGAATGCGGGTCTCTACAAATCGCGCTTCGGACGGATCGAAGTGATGGCGACGGTCAAGAACGGTGAGCCGGTCGAGTACTACGTCGACGTCAACGGCAAGCCGCCGGCCAAGGTCGAAGGCTCCCTGCCGGGCAGCATCGGCAGCTGCGCCAAGGCAAAGCGCCTCGGTCCCGTCAGCACGCCGCCAGAGCATTGTCTCGGCGACAAGCTCGCGGTGCTCATCGATCACACGACCGACAAGCGCTATGTCGTGCTTTACGCCCATCGCAGCGGCGAGTGGCACTTCTGTAGCGCGGGCGGCGCCTAAAGCTCAGCGCATGACGCCGGCAGTAGCCACGGGCATGCTGCCGGCGGCGGGGGCGCGGATGAGCATGCGCGCATAGAGCGCGCGATTGCCGAGCAGCTTCTCGGCGGTCTCGACTTCGACCTGGTGGTCCTCATGGGCCCCTGGGCAGAGCGCGCGCAGCTGCGTCCAGGCGGTATCGTCGAGCTTGGCGCGCGGCTTGTCGAACGCGGCGGCAAGGCTGCCGGTGCTGCGCGAGAGCGCCACGGCGATACCGCTGGCATCATCCGGCAGGTCGGCGGTGCACACCGTCGGCACCACGCCGTGGTGGTGCAGGATATAGCCGCCCGGCGTCACCAGCCGCGCCCAGGTGATGGTCAGCTCGCCGTCATTGGGCATGCGCTGGACGTTCTGCACCGTGCCCTTGCCGTAGGAGGAAGTGCCGATGACGACGGCGCGGCCGGTGTCCTGCAGGGCCGAAGCGACGATCTCCGCCGCCGAGGCCGAGCCGCCATTGATCAGCACCGCGAGCGGCAGCGTTTCGACCGTGCGGTGGGGGGCGGTGAAGTACTGAATGCTTTCGGGCACCCGGCCGATCGTCGAGGAGACGGGCTGCCCATCGAGGAAGAGGCTGGCCACCTCGATCGACTGGTCGAGCAGGCCGCCGGGATTGTCGCGCAGATCGAGGATGATGCCGCGCATGCCGCTGCCGAGGTCGTGATGCGCCTGGCGGAGCAGGTCGGCGAGGTTGTCGCCGGTCTGCTGGTTGAAGCTGGTGATGCGCAGATGGGCGATGCCGTGATCTTCCGTCAGCACGACGCTGGGCGGCACGATGCGGGTTCGCCGCATCGAAAAGGAGAGCGGGGCTTCCGCGCCGGCACGGGCGACCTCGAGCGCCACGACGCTGTCCGCCGGGCCGCGCAGGCGGCGAACCACATCGTCCCGGTTGAGCGCGTTGACCTCTGCGCCGTCGATGGCGACGATGCGGTCGTCGACGCGCAGCCCGGCTTCCGCCGCCGGCGTCTCGGGCAGCACCTCGACGATCCGCACATCGGGGCCCTCGGCATTGAGGGTGACGCCGATCCCGCCAAAGCCGTCGCGCTCGGCGCGGCGCTCCTTCGCCACATCGGGCGGCGCGTAATGCGAGAAACGGTCGAGCGTGGTCATGCTGCCGTCGAGGAGCGTCTCTTCGAGATGGTCGACGGAGAGCGTGCCGAGCGCCGGCGAGCGCGCCCGGGCCGCAGCGGCCACCCTGTCGGTGAGCGTCGCCCAGCCATCGGCGTCGGCTTTGCCCGGCTCGGCAAAGCGAAGCACCTGGTCACCTTGCCGCAGCACGACAAAATCGCCCTGCCGCCCGATGGTGAGCGAGGCGTCGACCGAAGTGAGATTATGCAGCGCCGCCAGCGCCAGCTCGCGCGGCGAAACCGGGTCGAGATAGTATTTGGAAATGCTGCTATAGGCCTCGTCGAGCAACAGCACCTGCTGTTCATCGCCCGCCGGCGCCGCCGGCGCCGAAGCGCAACCGGCGAGTGCCAGCAGGCTGACGGTGGCGGCCAAGCGCCGGAGGCAGAGAGCTTTGCGGAAGCTGGTCATCGCAGCGCGGAAAATTCGACCCCGGCAGAGGCGGACGGCGTCCTCCCGGATGAGAGCGGCGGCGCGATCGCGTGGCGGAAGTCCGGCATCTTGCGTGCGGGGTGCAGCTGTTGCAAGCGAATTCCCGAGCGTTGGGCGACGCCGGTCATTGGGCCACAGCGCCCGTTAAGATCGCGTTGCCACGCGGCCGCGCCGCGGCTTCCCCGGGCGGCGCTCCTCGCCGAGAGACTCGTCGAGCGCGAAGATCAGGCCGCCGGTCACGGCGTTGGCTTCGGCAAGGCGGACGGTGAGCGCGTCGCCGAGGGTATAAACCCGGCCCCAGCGGCGTCCCACGAGGCGGTGCCGCTTCTCATCGTGATCGTAATAGTCGTTGGGCAGGGTGCTGATCGGGATGAGCCCATCGGCGCCGGTCTCGGCGAGCGCGACAAAAAGTCCCGCCCGGGTGACGCCGCTGATCCGGCCCTCGAAGCTGGCGCCGACGCGCTCGGCGAGGAAAGCGGCGGTATAGCGGTCGACGGCACTGCGCTCGGCGGCGGCGGCGCGCCGCTCGGTCGTCGAGATATGCTCGGCGGTCTCGGCGAAATCCGCGGCTTCGACCGGCGGCAGACCGCCGGCACCCAAATCGAGCCCGGTCACGAGCGCGCGGTGCACCTCGAGATCGGCGTAGCGGCGGATGGGCGAGGTGAAATGCGCGTAGCGTCGCAGCGCCAAGCCGAAATGGCCGAGATTGTCGGGGCTGTAGACCGCTTGCGCCTGGCTGCGCAGCACCAGCTCGCTGACCAGCGTGGCATAAGGCGTGCCGGCAGCGCGCCGCAGGATCTCGCTGAAATGGCGCGGGCGGACGACCTGGCCCTTGGCGAGGGCGAGGCCGTGAATGCCGATGCCGTCGAGAAACTCGCTCAGCGCCGCGAGCTTGGCCGGGTCCGGGCGATCATGGACGCGGTACATGCAGGGCTGCTTCAGCCGCTCCAGCTCCTCGGCCGCCGCGACATTGGCGGCGATCATGAATTCCTCGATGAGGCGGTGGCTGTCGAGCCGCTGGCGCGGCTCGATCCGCGCGACGCGGCCGGAAGGGTCGAGCTGGATGCGGCGCTCGGGCAGATCGAGATCGAGCGTGCCGCGCCGCTGCCGGGCACGCGCGAAGGCGGCATAGGCGCCGTAAAGCGGCTTCAGCATCGGCTCGAGCAGCGGCCGCGTCACTTCGTTGGGCCGCCCATCGATCGCCGCCTGCACTTCCTCGTAGGTCAGCCGCGCGGCGGAGCGCATCAATCCGCGGACGAAACGATGGCGGTGGACGCGGCCTTCGCCGTCAAGCCAGAGATGAACCGCAAGGCAGGCGCGGTCGACGCCGGGCTTCAGCGAGCACAGCTCGTTGGACAGCGCCTCCGGCAGCATCGGCACGACGCGGTCGGGGAAATAGACGGAGTTGCCGCGTTCGCGTGCGGCGAAATCGAGCGCATCGGCCGGCCGCACATACCAGCCGACATCGGCGATCGCCACCAGCACGTGCCAGCCGCCGCCATGCTCGGCGTCCTTCTCGGCCCAGACCGCATCGTCGAAATCGCGGGCATCGGCGCCGTCGATAGTGACGAGCGGAATGTCGCGCAGATCGGTGCGTGCGCCGAGCGCCACCGGCTCGGCGCGTTCCGCCAGCTCCAGCGCCTCGGCCGGGAAGGCGGTCGGGATGCCATGAGCGTGGATGGCGATGAGGCTGAAGGCGCGGGGATCGGCGCTGTCGCCGACGCGCTCGACGATGCGCGCCTGCGGCAGGCCGAGGCGGCGCCCGGCGAGCACCTCTGCGAGCACGATCTCGCCATCGGCGGCGCCGGCGCTATCGGCCTCGGTGATGCGGAATTCGGACCTGAGCTTGCGATCGGTCGGCTCGAGCCGGCCGCCGTCGCGGTCGCGGCGGAACACGCCGAGCACGCGGTCGGCGGCGCCGCCGAGCGCGCGAATGACGCGCGCCTCGTAGCTGCCATCTTCGAGACGGACGAAACGGACGGCGGCACGCTCGCCGACGCCCAGCGCGGGCGCGCCGCGCTCGGCCAGGACATAGATCGGCGGCAGGTGCGGCGCGTCGCGCCAGGCGAGCGGTCGGCCGCGCATCTCGCCGTCGAGATCGATATCGGTGATCTCGATGACGCCGATCTCGGGCAGTCCTTCGACGGGGAGCCAGCGCCGCTTCGGTCCGCGCTCGACCGAGCCGCCGCGCTCGACCTCCTTGATCAATCCCTTGAGGGCGACGCGAGCCTCCGGCGGCACCTTGAAAGCGCGCACGATATCGCGCCGAGAGACCGGCGCCGGGCTGGTGGCGATGAAGTCGAGGATCTCCTCGCGCGTCGGCACCCGGCCGAGCGAGCGTCGAGCGGGACGCGCGGCGCGGTCACTCCGCGGCTTTGGGTGTCGGCTTGGCTTGCCCCTTTTTCCGGGCGGGCGCCTTGGCACGGGTTGCTTTTCCTTTCTTCTCCGTGGCGCTTTTCGCCGCCGCGGCGGGCTCGGACTTGGCCGGCTTCGGCGCCGGCTTCGCTTTGGCCTTGCTCTTGCTGCCGCTCTTGCTGCGCGCGCCCAGCAGCTCGATCGCCTGCTCGAGCGTCACCGTCTCCGGCTCGATGTCGCGCGGCAGGGTCGCGTTGACGCCGCCATGGCTGACATAGGGACCGTAGCGGCCGCTGAACAGGTTGACCGGCGCACCGTCGGCGGTGTGGTTGCCGAGAACACGGAGCGGCGTCGGCGTGCGCCGGCCGCCACCCTTCTTCGGCTCGGCAAGCAGCGTGACGGCGCGATTGATGCCGATGGTCAGCACGTCGTCATCGCCGCGCAGCGAGCGGAATTCGTCGCCATGCTTGATATAGGGCCCGAAGCGGCCGATGGCGGCGACGATCATCTTGCCGTCCGCCGGATGGGTGCCGACTTGGCGCGGCAGCGACAGCAGCTTCAAAGCCTGTTCCAGCGTCAGCTCGGCCGGCGAGAACCCTTTGGGCAGCGAGACGCGCTTCGGCTTCTCGGCCTCGTCGCCCTGGCCGAGCTGGACGTAATAGCCATAGGGGCCTTTGCGCACGCTCACCGGCAGGCTGGTGGTGGGATCGGCGCCCAGCTCGCGTGGGCCGACGGGCTCGCTGCCGTTCTCGCCATTGCCGTTCTCGATCGCGAGCGGCCGCGTATAGCGGCACTCCGGATAGTTCGAGCAGCCGATGAAGGCGCCGAACTTGCCGAGCTTCAGGCTGAGCCTGCCGGCGTTGCAGCCGGGGCAGAGCCGCGGATCGCGGCCATCGGCCAGCGGCGGGAAGAAATGCGGCCCGAGCTCCTCGTCGAGCGCGTCGATCACCTGGGTGATCGACAGATCCTTGGTGCCGGTCACCGCGGCGGAGAAATCGCGCCAGAAATCCTCCAGCACTTTCTGCCAGGAGACGCGGCCGTCGGAGATCTCGTCGAGCTTGTTCTCGAGCTCGGCGGTGAAGTTGTACTCGACATAGCGCTCGAAGAAGCTCTCGAGGAACGCCGTGACGACACGGCCGCGGTCCTCGGGAATGAAACGCTTCTTGTCGAACCGGACATAGCTCCGATCCTGCAGCACCTGCAGGATCGAGGCGTAGGTCGAAGGGCGGCCGATGCCGAGCTCCTCGAGCTTCTTGACGAGGCTCGCTTCGGTGTAGCGCGGCGGCGGCTGGGTGAAGTGCTGCTGCGGATCGACGGTGCCGCGCTTCAGCGCGTCGCGCTCCTTGAGCGGCGGCAGGCGGCGATTCTCCTCGTCCTCTTCGGCGTCGTCCTGATCCTCGCGGTAGAGCGTCAGGAAGCCGTCGAACAGAACGGTCGAGCCGGTAGCGCGGAATTGCAGAGCGCGATCGGGCGAGACGATGTCGACCGCGACCTGGTCGATCACCGCCGCCGACATCTGGCTCGCCACGGCGCGCTTCCAGATCAACTCGTAAAGCGCGAGCTGGTCGGGCTCGAGATCGCCGCCGATCTTCTCGGGCAGGCCGAACATGTCGGTCGGCCGGATCGCCTCATGCGCCTCCTGGGCGTTCTTCGCCTGGGTCTTGTAGATGCGCGGCTCGTCGGGGTGGTAATTGGCGCCGTAGCGCGTGTCGATGAGCCGGCGCGCCGCCTCGATCGCCTCGGCCGACATGGCGACGCCGTCGGTGCGCATATAAGTGATGAGGCCGACCGTCTCGCCGAAAATATCGACGCCCTCGTAAAGGCGCTGCGCGATGCGCATGGTGCGGCTGGCGCCGAAGCCCAGCTTGCGCGACGCCTCCTGCTGCAGGGTCGAGGTGGTGAAGGGCGCCGGCGGATTGCGGCGGAACTGCTTCTTCTCGACCGCCGCCACGGCGTAGTTCTGCTGGGCAAGGATGCGGTTGGCGGCGGCGCGGGCGTCAGCCTCGGTGGCAAGGTCGAACTTGTCGAGGCGCTTGCCGTCGAGATGGGTGAGGCGCGCCGTGAAGCGGTCGCCCGACGGCGTCTGGAACTCGACCTCGATCGTCCAGTATTCGCGCGGCTTGAACGCCTCGATCTCGCGCTCGCGCTCGCAGATGAGGCGGAGCGCGACCGACTGGACGCGGCCGGCCGAGCGGCTTCCCGGCAGCTTCCGCCACAGCACCGGCGAGAGCGTGAAGCCGACGAGGTAGTCGAGCGCGCGGCGGGCGAGATAGGCCTCGACCAGCTCGCGGTTCAACTCCCGCGGATGGCGGAAAGCATCGAGGACCGCCGATTTGGTCACCTCGTTGAAGACGACGCGCTTGACGTCGACGCCCTTGAGCGCGCGGCGATGCTTCAGCACCTCCTGGATATGCCAGGAGATCGCCTCGCCCTCGCGGTCGGGGTCGGTGGCGAGATAGACGTGATCGGCGCCTTTGACCGCCTCGGTGATCTCTTTGAGGCGCTTTTCCGCCTTGCCGGCGACTTCCCAGGACATGGCGAAGTCCTCGTCGGGGCGGACGGAGCCGTCCTTGGGCGGCAAGTCGCGGACATGGCCATAGCTCGCCAGGACCTTGAAGCCCTTGCCGAGATACTTGTTGATGGTCTTCGCCTTGGCCGGCGACTCGACGATGACGATGTTCATAGGGTTAATTTTCGGTCCCTAAAGCCGGGCACAGATAGTTCCGCAAGCTGGTTAAAGCAAGGCTACCGTGAGCCACATTCCCTGCCGCTTACTGTCGGCAAGCCGCAGGAAAATAGGATATAACTTTGATAATAAAGTATTTTATTAGTTCAGGCCAATAGTGCGACGCGCTGGCCGGCTTGGCGTTCCAGGCGACCCGCAAGCTCGAGGTCGAGCAAAACCGCGGTGACAACCGCGGCAGGAAGGTCGCAGTCGCGGATGAGCGCATCGACCGCCACCGGGGCCGGCGAGAGGCGTTCGAGCACCCGGGCCATGGCCGTGGCCAGCTCGGCGGAGCCGGCGACGGGGGCTGGCTCGAGCGCCGGCGGCGGTGGCGCCCGCTGCCCCGGACCGAGGGCGAACTGGTGCTCGGTCGCGGCGATGACGTCATCGGCGGTCTCGGTCAGGAGGGCGCCGCGGCGGATCAAATCGTTGGTGCCGCGGCAGCGCGGATCGAGCGGCGAGCCCGGCACGGCAAAGACCTCGCGCCCCTGCTCGAGGGCGAAGCGGGCGGTGATGAGCGAGCCCGAACGCAGCGCCGCCTCGACCACCAGCACGCCCTGCGCTGCGCCGGAGATGATCCGGTTGCGCCGCGGGAAATGCCGCGCCTGCGGCTCGGTGCCGACAGGCATCTCCGCCAGCAGCGCGCCGCGCTCGGCGATGAGCTCATGGAGCGCGCGGTTCTCCTCGGGATAAACGACGTCGATGCCGCCGGCGAGCACGGCGATGGTGCCGGTCGGCAGCGCGCCCTGATGCGCCGCGGCATCGATGCCGCGGGCGAGGCCGGAGACGATGGCGAGCCCGCGCCCGCCGAGCTGCAGCGCCATGTCGCGGGCGAAGCGGCGGCCATTGGCCGAGGCGTTGCGCGCGCCGACCACGGCGATCGCCGGACGCCGCAGCAGAGCCGCATCGCCCCGCAGCGAGAGCAGCGGCGGTGCGTCCTCGACGGCGGCGAGGAGGGGCGGATAGTCCGGCTCCCCCCAGGCGACGAGGCGGGCGCCGGCGCGGGCGAGATCGTCCAGCTCGCGCTCGGCCGCGGCTTTGCTGAACAGCGCCAGCGGGCGCTGCCGCCCGGCGCGGCGGGCGAGCTCAGGCAGCGCCTGCAGCGCCGCCGCGGCCGAGCCATGGCGCGCCAAGAGCTGGTAGAAGGTGATCGGGCCGACATTCTCGCTGCGGATGAGGCGCAGCCAGTCGAGCTTTTCGGCGGGGTTGAGCGGGCGCGGCGCGCTCGGCATGGAAGGTGCTTTCGGAACGCCTTGCGCCCGTGCGCCGGCGGATCGTGCCAGCATACTGCCTTCGCGTGGGGTGAAGAAGGCTGTCCCTGTCGCTGCCGCGAGCGCCGGGATAAGCTCGGAACAAAGGCATGCGAGGAGGATCATCATGGCGAGCACGACCGCGCTGACGCCGGCAAAGGCGATCGATTTCGATCTCGAAGGCACCGATGGGCGACGGTATCGGCTGGCCGATCTGCGCGGCGCCAAAGCGACGCTCGTGATGTTCATCTGCAATCATTGCCCCTATGTGAAGGCGGTGCTCGACGACATCATCGCCGATGTCAAAGAGCTGCAGCCGCTCGGCGTCGGCGCCGTCGCCATCATGCCGAACGACACCGAGGCCTATCCCGCGGATTCCTTCGACAACATGCAGCGCCTCGCGCAAACCAAGGCGTTTCCGTTTCCCTATCTCATCGATCGGACGCAAGCGGTCGCGCGCGCCTATGGCGCCGTCTGCACGCCCGAGTTCTTCGGCTTCGATGCCGCGCTCGAGCTCAAATATCGCGGCCGGATCTTTGCGGTCCGCAACCTCGAGCGCGTTGCCGGCGCAAAGCGCGACCTGTTCGAGGCGATGGCGGAGATCGCGCGCAGCGGCAAGGCGCCCGCCGAGCAGTTCCCGGCGATGGGCTGCTCGATCAAATGGCGCGAGTGAGGCGCTATTTGCCGAGGCGGATCTTGCTCTCCTTGCCGCGCAGCAGCCGGCGGATATTGGCGTGGTGGCGCAGGATGATGAGCACGGCGAGAAACGCCACCACCTCGGTCGGCTGGAACTCGTGCGTCATCAGCCAGGCGTAGAGCGGGGCGAGCAGCGCGGCGACCAGCGCCGCGAGCGAGGAATAGCGCGTCAGTAGCGCGACGATGAGCCAAGTCGCAGCGGCCGCGACGCCCACCGGCCAGGCATAGGCGAGGAGAATGCCGCCCGCGGTGGCGACGCCCTTGCCGCCCTTGAAGCCGAGCCAGACCGGAAAGAGATGGCCGAGGAAAGCGAAAGCCGCGGCATAAGCGGTCATGTCGGGGCCGAACTGCTCGGCGATCAGCACCGCGACGGCGCCCTTGCCGGCATCGAGCAGCACCGTCAGCAGCGCCAGCCCCTTGTTGCCGGTGCGCAGGACGTTGGTGGCGCCGATATTGCCGGAGCCGATCGTACGGATGTCGCCATAGCCAGCGAGCTTGGTCAGCACCAGGCCGAACGGAATCGAGCCCAGCAGATAGGCAAGCGCCGCGCCGAGGACGAACGGCCATTGATAGCTCCAGCCGCCCATCGGTTCCGGCATCGAACGGTTCCCCACAGTTTTCTTGGCGGGCGACGGGGAGCGAGCTACGCCCCCGGTGTACACCCCCGACACAAAATCTGCGCCGGCGCCCCGGCCCTTGCGCGGCCGCAACGCGGCACGCCGATGATAGCACTGCGCACCTTGATCGCCGAGGCTTTGCGGCTCAGCACGCCGCCTCGACCAGCGCCGGCTGCGGCGTGAGCAGGGCAAGGATGAGGTCGCGCAGCAGATGCGCGGTGCGCAGGGCGTCATCGAATTCCGGGATGTATTCGACGATCTCCAGCGCGCGCAGCGCCTTGTGCCGGGCGAGGCGGGCGAGCGCCGCCACTGTCGGCGCTCCGCGCAGCCCATCCGGCTCTTTGAGGCCGATGCCCGGCGCGTCGATGGGATCGAAGCCGTCGAGGTCGATGGTGATGCCGAAGCCCGCCGTGCCGCGCGTGGCGATGGCCAGCGCTTCGGCCAGCGCATCGTCGATGCCGCGCCGCTTCACCTCTTCCATCAGGATGATGCGCACGCCGAGCCGCCGCAGCAGCTCCATCTCGCCCGATTCGTAGGAGCGGACGCCGACATAGCAGAGATGCTCCGGCCGCAGCAGCCCGCCGCAGAGATCGAGAAAGGGCTGGTAGCCGTGCCCCAGCAGCGCCGCCGCGCTCATACCGTGAGCGTTCATCGACGGGGTCGTCGCCAGCGTGTGCCCGTCGAGATGGGCGTCGAGCCAGATGAGGCCGAGCGGCGCATAGCCATGGCCGCGCGCCACGCCCGCCCAGCTGCCCATGGCGATGGCGTGGTCGCCGCCGATCACGACGGGAAAACGCCGGGCGGCGATCGCCCGCGACACCTCGTCGGCAAGCGCTGCCGCGTGCCGGGCGACGAGGCCGAACGTCTCGGGCCGGCGCACGCGCGGATGCTCGCGCCAGCTCTTCTCGGCGCGGACCAAGGCGCGCCAGCCGACCTCGAGTCCGCCCGCGGCAAGCCAATCGGCGAGGCCGAGCTGCTTCAGCGCGAGCGGACCTTCCTCGGTGTGGCGGAACCCGGCGCCCCAGCCCGATGCGGCGCCGATCAGGGCGATCTCTGCCATCTCGCTCAATCCCGATGAGTGAAAACGCTGCGCCCGGCGATGACGGTGCGCAGCACCTGGCCTTGCACGGGGCGGCCGTCGAACGGCGAGTTCCTGGATTTAGAACGGAACGCGTCGACGTCAATGCGTCGCGGCCGTTCGAGATCGAAGATGACCAGATCGGCAGCGGCGCCGGTCTCGAGACGGCCCGCGGGCAGCCGCAGAATTGCAGCCGGGCGCTCGGTCAGCGGGCGCAACGCCTCGAGCAGCGAGAGATGGCCGTTGTGATAGAGCTCCAGCGTCAGCGGCAGCAATGTCTCGAGCCCGACGATGCCGCTCGCCGCCGATGCGAAAGGCAGGCGCTTCGAATCCTGATCATGCGGCGAGTGGTCGCTGGCGATGGCATCGATGGTGCCGTCCTTGAGGCCGGCGACGACGGCGCGCCGGTCGCTCTCGCCGCGCAGCGGCGGCGACACCTTGGCGAAGGTGCGATAATCGCCGACCGCGGTCTCGTTGAGCGCGAAGTAATGCGGCGCCGTATCGCAGGTGACGGGAAGCCCGTGCCGCTTCGCCTGGCGGATCGCTTCGATCGCCGCCGCAGTCGAGACATGGGCGATGTGCAGCCGGCCGCCGGTGATCTCGCAGAGGCGCAGATCGCGCTCGACCATGATCACTTCGGCCGCGGGCGTTATCCCGCCGAGGCCGAGACGCGTCGCCACCTCGCCCTCGTTCATGGCGCCGACAGCGGCGAGGCTCGGCTCCTCCGGATGCTGCATCACCAGGAGATCGAAGGTGCGGGCGTAAGCGAGCGCACGGCGCATGACCACGGCATCGGCGATCGCCTGCCCGCCATCGGTGAAGGCGAGCGCGCCGGCGCCGGCGAGGAGGCCGAACTCGGTGAGCTCGCGGCCTTTCAATCCCTTGGTGGCGGCGGCATAGGTCCGGATGCGCGCCAGCGAGACATCGCGCGAGCGCCGCGCCACGAACTCGACCAGCGCCATGTCGTCGATCACCGGGTCGGTGTTGGGCAGCGCCACCATCGTGGTGACGCCGCCGGCGACCGCGGCAAGCGCGCCCGACTGCATCGATTCCTGATGCTCGGCGCCGGGCTCGCGCAGCTCGACCCGCAGATCGATAAGGCCGGGCGCGAGGCAAGCGCCGGCGCAATCGACCGTCTCGCCCTCGCCGGCGAGCGTCAGTTTGCCGCCAAGCGCGGCGATGCGGCCGTCCTCGACGAGGAGGTCGCCCGGCCGGTCGAGCCCGGTCGCGGGGTCGAGGAGCCGCGCGTTGCGGAAGAGGCTGCGCGCTGTCATTTCGCCGGCGCGCGGTTGGAAAGCTCGCGGGTCAGCACCTCGAGGCAAGCCATGCGCACCGCGACGCCCATCTCGACCTGCTGGCGGATGGCGGAGCGGTCGATGTCGTCGGCGACCGCCGTGTCGATCTCGACGCCGCGGTTCATCGGCCCGGGATGCATGATGAGCGCGTCGGGCTTCGCTACCGCGAGCTTGGCGTAGTCGAGGCCGAAGAAGTGGAAATATTCGCGAATCGACGGCACGAAGCTGCCATGAAAGCGCTCGGTCTGGAGGCGCAGCATCATGACGATGTCGACGCCCGCCAGACCCGCCGTCATGTCGTGGAAGACCTCGACGCCGAGCCGCTCGATCTCGGCGGGCAGCAAGGTGCGCGGCGCCACCACGCGCACGCGCGCGCCCATGATGTTGAGGAGCGCAATGTTCGAGCGGGCGACGCGGCTGTGCAGGATGTCGCCGCAGATGGCGACGCTGAGACCCTGGAGCCGGCTCTTGCGGCGGCGGATGGTGAGAGCGTCGAGCAGCGCCTGGGTCGGATGCTCATGGCTGCCGTCGCCGGCGTTGATGACGGCGCAGTCGACCTTCTCGGCAAGAAGCTGCACCGCGCCCGATTCGGGGTGACGCACCACCAGGACGTCGGGATGCATGGCGGTGAGCGTCATCGCTGTGTCGATCAGCGTCTCGCCCTTCTTGATCGAGCTCGCCTGGACCGACATGTTGATGACGTCGCCGCCGAGGCGCTTGCCGGCGAGCTCGAAGGAGGTGCGCGTCCGGGTCGAATTCTCGAAGAAGAGATTGATCACCGTGCGGCCGCGCAACAGCGACTGCTTCTTGTCGACCTGGCGACTCTGCTCGACATAGATTTCCGACCGGTCGAGCAGCAGGGTGATCTCGTCCGGCGAAAGCCCTTCTATCCCCAAGAGGTGACGATGGGGGAAGGCGAGGGAGGACGTACCGGCACTCATTAAAGCCGGCACTATACGTGGTAGGCCGGACCCCGGCAAGACGACATCATATAAGAAAGCGAGAAGAATCGGCCGGTGCGGCCGCGGCGCCGGTCGCCCACGCTGGGTGGTTTACGGTCTCGCCGATTCGGTGCAGACTTGGCTTTGCATAAGGCACATTTCCGTTGCAGACCGCTTTCCGCCCTGAAGGGCGGAGAGGCGATCTGTCTCTAGAAGTGCGCGGGCCTCGCTCGTCCGATCGAAGCGAGCGGCCGATGCCGGGCAGCGCCAGGGGAGGAAGCCCATGGGTATTCTGCTCAGCGATGTCGAATTGTCTCAGACCGAGCCGGCCGAGCGCGCGGCGTTCCGCTCACCGGTACCGACGCAAGTCGTATCGAATGGCGAGTACAATCCGCTGCCGCAGACGCAAGACCAGCGGCGGGTCGAGGCGCGGATCAAGGAGCTGGCCGACGCGCAGGCGCGGCGGCTCGGTATGCACCGCCGGCACTTTCTGCGCACCGCCGCCGGCATGGCGACGGCGTTCGTGGCGATGAACGAGGTCTTCGGCCCGCTGTTCCAGGTGTCGCGCGCCGAAGCGGCCGAGCCCGAGGCGGCAACCGAGCGGGCGCGGCAGCTCGCGAAGCAGTTCATCCTCGACGATCAGCTCCACTTCGTCCGCGACGACTACAAGGAGGACGGGCTCCTGAGCCTCGCCCAATACGCGGCCGAGCACTGGAACCCCGATATCGCCAAGGACGCGCCGATGACCTTGGCGCGTTACAAGTTCAACAATTTCGTCAAGGAGGTCTATCTCGACAGCGACACCAAGATCGGCCTGTTGAGCGGCGCGCCCTTCGACGACAAGGCGTGGTGGTTCCTCAGCAACGACCAGATCAATAATGCGCGCAAGATGGTGAACGGCATCGCCGGCACCACGCGGCTGATGTCCCATGCCGTGGTGACGCCGAAGCAAGAGGGCTGGGTGGAGGAGGTCGATCGCTGCATCGACGTGGTGAAGCCGAACAGCTGGAAGGGCTACACCATCGGCGATCCGTTGAAGCCGGCCACGACCAAATTCCCGTGGCGGCTCGATGACGAGAAGGTGATGTATCCCTTCTACGAAAAGATCGTGAAGGCCGGCAGCCCGATCTTCTGCATCCACAAGGGCCTGCTGCCGGCGGATTACGAGAAGTCGGTCGCCGGCGCCTGGCAATACGCCACCGTCGACGACCTGCCCAAGGCGGCGAAGGATTGGCCGCAGATCACCTTCGTGATCTATCACTCGGCGCTGCAGCCCTTCCAGGAGTCGCCCGACGCGGCGCTCGCGCGTTTCGAGAGCACGGGCCGGATCAACTGGGTGACCGACCTTGCCGAGATTCCGCAGAAGCACGGCGTCAACAATGTCTATGCGGATATCGGCACCTCGTTCGCCACCGCCTGCGTGACCAATCCGCGCTTTGCGGCGGCGATGATGGGGACGCTGGTGAAGGGGCTGGGCTTCAACCACGTCTTGTGGGGCACCGATTCCGTCTGGTACGGCTCACCGCAATGGCAGATCGAGGCGTTCCGGCGGATCGAAATTCCCGAGGACCTGCAGACGAAGCACGGCTTTGCCGCCCTCGGCCCGACCGACGGCGTGGTGAAGAGCGCGATCTTCGGCTACAACGCGGCTCAGCTCTACAAGCTCGATCTGCACGCGGAGCTGCCGGGCATCGAGAATGACCGCTTCTCGGCGATCCGCTATGCCGAGTTCGACCAGCCGCGGCGCAGCAATGCGGCTTATGGCTACGTGGCGCGGCGCGGGTAGGGTGGTGTCCAGTTTGATCTAACACCACTCTGGTTTCCGGGCCCCACCTCACCCCAACCCTCTCCGCCCCTGAGGGGCGGAGAGGACAACCCGGCCGGTCGCTCTGCGACCGGCCCCTGAGGGTTCGATCGCAGGGCGATCGAACGGGTTGTCCCCGCGCAGCGAGTGGGTGAGGTAGGGCGCCGCCTCAGGCTGATGGCTCGGCGCGCCCGATGCGGTCGAGCAGGCCCTGCAGGATGTAGGCGGCGGCGACCTTGTCGATGATCTCGGCGCGGCGCTTCCTCGAGAGGTCGGCGGCGATCATCTCGCGCTCGACGGCGGCGGTC